>CAMOSC010000006.1 GCA_946624325.1 uncultured Clostridia bacterium | reverse complement strand
CCCTGTTTGACGGGCCTCTGAACGAGCAGCCGGTCTTTCTTATGGGGGTGCCAGCCGCGCTTCCCCTCCGGGACAGCCATTTGTAAACCTGGCGCCGCCATTAGAAAGACCCTGCGAGCGAAGGAACCGAAAACAGGGTTTGCCGCCCGACGTCCGGGCCGCCCAAGCGATGCTGCCGCAGGCAGCGAGCCCTCCCCGGCCTGCCAACCCACCGCGGCATCAGGCCTCACTGCTCGTTTGCATACCCGCTCTCCGGGTCATAGATATGGCACGCAACCGTATGTCCGTTGCCCATATCCAGCGTCTTCGGCGCCACGCGCTTACACACGCCCTTACAGTTGCGGCAGCGCGTATGGAACTTGCAGCCCTCCGGCGGATTCGCCGGCGACGGAAGACTTCCCTCCAGGATAATGCGGTTCATCTTCACCGTGGGATCCGGCACCGGGATAGCCGAAAAGAGCGCCTGCGTATACGGATGCAGGGGATTCGCAAAAATCTCCTCCTTGGAGGCAAACTCCACCATATTGCCCAGATACATAACGCCAACCGTATCCGAAATATGCTGCACCACCGACAGGTCATGGCTGATAAACAGATAGGTCAGGTTAAACTCCTTCTGGAGATCCTCCAGGAGATTGATGATCTGCGCCTGAATGGAAACATCCAGCGCGGAAACCGGCTCATCGCAGACAATAAAGTCCGGATTCAGGGCTATGGCGCGGGCTATGCAGATACGCTGGCGCTGACCGCCGGAAAACTCATGCGGATAGCGGTCCTTCTGATAGTCAAACAGGCCGCAGCTCTTCATAATACGGGAGATATAGGCATCAAACTCCGCATCCGGAACGATTTTGTGCTCGCGCACAGCCTCCCCGATAATCTCACCCACGGGAAGCCTGGGAGAAAGACTGGAGTACGGATCCTGGAATATGATCTGGATTTTCGGGCGGAAAGCGCGAAGCTCGTTATGAGACATGGCGTCAATCCGCTGGCTGCCGTTGAAAATCACCTCTCCGGAGGTCTTGGGCGTCAGGTTCAGCAGGGTCTTTCCGATGGTGGTCTTTCCGCAGCCGGATTCGCCCACCAGACCCATGGTCGTGCCGCGCTTAATGGTAAAGCTGACATCCTCCACGGCATGCACCTGCCCCACCACACGGTTGAACAGTCCCGCCTTGATGGGGAAATATTTGCAGAGATGCTTAACCTCCACAACATTTTCAGACTGGTTACTCATCTCTTCCACCTCGCTTCTGATCGTCAAAATACCGCCAGCAGCTGACGATATGGGTATCGCTCACATGGATCTCCGGCGGGTACTTGCCCGAGCAGCGTTCCACACAGCGCTCACAGCGGTCACGGAAATAGCAGTAATCCGGCATATTGACGGGGTTCGGCACGGAACCGGGTATGGAATACAGCCTGTCGACAGTCTTGTTGATGACGGGCTTGGACTCCATCAGGCCGATGGTATAGGGGTGGCGCGGATCCAGGAAGACCTCGTGGGCCAGTCCTTTTTCCACCACGCGTCCGGCATACATAACCACCACATAGTCCGCCATCTCGGCGATCACGCCCAGGTCGTGGGTAATCAGCATGATGGAGGCGTTGATCTCACTCTTTAAGTTGCGAAGAAGCTCCAGGATCTGTGCCTGGATGGTCACGTCCAGAGCTGTTGTCGGCTCATCGGCAATGATCAGCCTCGGGTTGCACACGAGCGCCATGGCAATGACCACGCGCTGGCGCATGCCGCCGGAGAGCTCATGCGGATACCGGGAATAAACCCTTTCCGGATCCGGAATTCCCACCATCTTCAGGGCCTCGATGCTGCGGTTCTTCACCGCCTCTTTATCCATGCCCGTATTGTGCAGGGAGATGACCTCGTCCAGCTGGAATCCGATGCGGAACACCGGATTTAAGCTTGTCATGGGCTCCTGGAAGATCATGGAGACCACGTTTCCGCGGATTTTCTGCATGGCTTCGATGGGCATCTTCGCCACGTCATAGGCCTTGTCGCCAAGATTCAGACGGATGGCACCGCTGACGATCTGTCCCGTGGGGCGCTGAACCAGCTGCATTAACGACAGGCTGGTAACGCTCTTGCCGCAGCCCGACTCACCCACGATACCCACGGTTTTTCCGACCGGCACATTGAAGCTCACGCCGTCAACCGCATGCACGGTGCCGACATCTGTGAAGAAATACGTGTGGAGGTCGTCAAATTCCACTACGTTTCCGGGATCCTTCATGGACGTCAGGTATTCGCTCTCCGGAACGTGCTTTCTGGAAAGCCTCTTATCCAGCTCCCTTGTGATTTTCTGGTTTGCCTTGCTGATCTTCCTGGACTCGCGGGCTGAGATAAAATTGGCATCTGTCTTTTTCTTCTTAAACATAAGCTTCTCCTCCCCTCCCTTACCGCTTCATCTTCGGGTCAAACGCGTCGCGCAGACCGTCGCCCACGAAATTGAAGCCGAGCACCGTCAGAACGATTAAGAGTCCCGCCGGTATCCAGATAAACCAGAAATTCGTCATGACATAGATCTGGCTGGCGGCATTGATAATGGAACCCCAGGAAGCCAGCGGATACTTGATTCCGAGTCCCAGGAAGCTTAAGGTCGCCTCTGTCAGGATAATGCCGCCCAGACCCATGGTGGCCTGCACGATCAGAAGCGGCATGACATTCGGCACCAGATGGATGAAGATACGTCTGGATACGCGGATGCCGGTTGCCTCGGTTGCGACCATGAAATCCTGTTCCCTGAGGGAGAGGATCTGGCCACGGACCACCCTGGCCACGCCGGTCCAGCCCATGATGCCCATGATGGCCATCAGCAGGAATATGCGCTTGTAGGGATCCACCTCCAGGGAATCCATGATGGCGCCGGCGATGATCATCATCGGGTAGTAGGGGATGGAGTTGAAGAGATCCACGAAACGCATGAGCAGCGTATCGGTCCAGCCGCCGAAATATCCCGAGATACCGCCGATGATGATACCAATGATGTTTTCCAGAATCATAACCACAAAGCCCACCATCAGGGAGATGCGGCCGCCGTACATGAGGCGTGTGAGCACGTCCATGCCGTGGTCGTCGGTGCCCAGGGGATGCGCGAAGCTGGGATAGGCGTACATATCGATCAGCAGGGTCTTCTGCATGGTACTGATGATGTAGTTGTTGCCGCGCATGGTGATGGTGTGGGTTTCCTCCTCGCCGTCCGCATTGACATAGGTGAAGGAGGTCTCACGGTTCGCAATGGCCTCCGCAGCCGCGTCCTTATACTCGATCGGAAGGAATACGTCGGAATTGACCGGGCTGACAATCACGTTGCTCACGCTGGCGATTGCCTCGTCCCTGCCCTTTTCATAGATCACCGCGCTGTTCTCTCCGTCGGTGTCCAGGATATACTCCACCCCGCCGGCCGTAAAGGAATCCGCTTCCGCGTGCATGGCAGTCTCCGCTTCCTTGCGGAATTCGTAGTCCGCGATGAGCTTCGTGTAGGCATTGTCGTGGGCGTCAAAGGAAAGCTTGCTGGCGAGGCCCGTTTCAGCCAGCGCGCCGAGCGTGTAGCTCTTGGCGGCTCCCTTGGTGATGCTGTACTCCACGCCGTCCAGCTCAAAGGATGCGGCATTCTCCCTGATGGCCTCTGTGGCGGCGTCCTTCAGATCCTTTCCGATCTCCGCATCGCCGATGGGTTTGATATCCGTCATCTTGCCCAGCAGTGCGATGGTCGCCAGATCCTGTCCGGAGGAGATGGTGTAAAAATCATCATCCAGCTTTGTCGCGATATAGGTGTTTCCGTCCGCCGTGAAGCTGACGCTTTCCTCAGATGCGTTTTTCACCTTGCTGTTAAAGGTGGCGCGCACCATCGTGGAGAGGGGCGTGCCGGTCGCCGACGTGAAACGGTACTCGTTGTTGATGACGGCACTGGCGTATTCCTTGTTGGCGAAATCGTTCTTGTAGAAAACCTGGTCCTGTCTGTAGGGTGAAACTATTCCGCCCACAAACGAAAAGACAAACATGAAGATCAGCACGCAGATGCCCACAATGGCCAGCTTGTTGCGGATAAAGCGCTTGAAAACCATCATGCCCGGCGAGAGCACCTTTACGCGGCGGCCGTCGTCCAGAGAGAGCTGTTGTTCATTTGAAGTGTTCTTGTTCTTTTCCTCGCTCATTTCTCTTTCCTCCTTCCGCGCTTAGTTGATGCGTACCCGCGGGTCTACCACGGCATACATGATATCGGCCACCATCAGGCTGATCTGGGTGAGGATCAGCAGGAAGACCGAATAGAACATGGTAAAGGGGAGATCTCCCGCCACCATGGCATCATAGGAGATATAGCCGATACCGGGAATCTGGTACAGGGTTTCCGTGATCATCGATCCGGAGAAGAGGCTCGGGATCAGATAGCTCATGTAGCTGACAAGCGGAATCAGGGTGTTCCGGAATGCGTGACGGTTGATGACCACGCGCTCCGAAAGGCCTTTCGCCCTTGCGGTACGGATATAATCCGCGTTGAGCACCTCCAGCATATTGGTTCTGGTATACCTGGTCAGGCCTCCGATGTGCAGCATGGCCAGGGTCAGCACCGGAAGGAACATGTGGTTCACCATATCCAGCATCTTGCCCGTGCTGCTGAGCTGCTCATGATAACGGCCTACAATGCCGTAGAGGTCAAACCATCCAAGGTGAACGGCAAAGATATACTTCAGCACCGTCGCCAGGAAGAAGGTCGGCAGGGAAATGCAGAGCATGGCGAAAACCATGATACCGTAGTCGAAGCCGCTGTACTGGCGGCGCGCCGCCTGGATGCCGAGCGGGATGCAGATGACCACTTCAAGCACCAGCGAAATGATATTGAGAACGACGGAGTACCAGATGACTTCGCTGAATTTCTGGATAACGGGTACGCCATATTTCCAGCTGTCCCCGAAATCCCCTGTGATGACGCTGCCGAACCAGCTGATAAAGCCCAGGAATACGCCCTGATCCAGATGATAGGCGGCATTGAGCTGATCCAGCCATTCCTTGTAGGTAGGACCGCCCGTAGTGGCAGAGGCAGCGGCGCGCTGCCTTGCCATAGCCTCCACAAAGCTCGTGGGCATGGCACGCATGACGCCGTAGATAATAAAGGACCCAAGAAAAACGATGACGGCTGCCAGCGCCACACGTCTGACGATAAATTTCCACATGGGTTTATTTCCTTCCGTTCTGATGTACGCAGATTTCCTCTGTTCAGCCGGGCTTCGGAGACACTGGGAAACACGGTTTCCGGAGTTCCGGCTGATCAGAGGAAGTATGCCCCGGCCTGTAATCCGGGACGCCTGCACTGATAGGAACAAGCCGCCCTTTCCGTTCCCCGGAAAGGGCGGCTGAATGAAAAGCTGTATGATATGCGCGGTAAAACCGGCAGATCCGCAGGAATACGGATTACTGCTCGCGCATCTTCATGGTCTGAACCTCGGACAGCCATCCCCAATAGGTGGTAACATCCGGAGTCACGGTGTCGATATCAACGCGCTCAGTGGAAGCGATGACAATGTTCTGTCTCTGATAAGCCGGAATCTCTACGGCCCAGTCCATGATCTCCTCGAGGGCAGCCTTGTAAACTTCCTTACGATAGGACTGATCAGCGGACTTTCTGGCGTCAAGGATCATGGCGTCAAGCTCCGGAGACTGAATGTGATAGTGGTTGGAATCGGAGCCGCCGAGACCTACGATATTGGAGGAATGATATACCTGATACATATCCGGGTCAATGGTGGAGCCCCATGCCGCGCACCACATATTCTGGGTACCTGCGTCAAGCGCATCCCAAAGAACGTTGGAGTCTGCCGGGTCGTTGATCTTGAGTTCGATGCCGATGGTGGCAAGGGCATTGCGGGCGTCGGTCAGGATTGCGAAGCTCGGATGGTCGCCGGTGCCGTCGCCGGGGATGATGGCCTCATAGGACAGGGAAGCGCCTTCCGGAGCCTCGGTGAAGGTGCCGGATGCCTCGTCGTAGGTATAGCCTGCCGCAATCAGGAAGCCCTTTGCTGCCTCAAGGGCGGCGGCATACTTGTCCTCGGTGCTCATGTCTGCGGTATAGATCGGGTTTCCGTCCACATCAACGGAGTACGCTACGCGGTAGCCTTCGTCGGACGGCTGCGGAGCTGCCCAGGAGGTGGAGGAAATCGGATAGTTGATAACAGCTGCGGCGTCGCCGTAGTAGCTGTCATACGCGGTATCACGGTATACGGCCAGAACGGTTGCGAATGCCTTACGAAGGTTCTTGGAGGCCTCGCTTCCGGGCTCTCCGGCAACGTTCATGGTATCGGCGTTCATGCCGATGTAGCCGTAGCCGAGGTTTGCGACGCTGTAGGTGGTAACGACATTTCCGGTAACCTCACCGTTGTCGTTGAAGCCGCGGAGCATCTCAAAGTTTGCCTTGTTTCCGGTCATCTCGCCGCCGTCTGCAGCTCCGGTCTGAACCGCGCTTGCAACTTCGGAGGCGTTGGTCTCCTTATACTGGAAGCTCTTGATTTCCGGTGCGCCAAGGTAGTAGTTCTCGTTTGCCTCGTAGTAAACCACACGGTTCTCATACTTCACAAACTTGTAGGGGCCGCCGCCCATGGGAGCGTCGATCTTTGCCTGAACAGTGCTCAGGTCGCCGAAGGGGTGACCGAACTGGTTGTTCTCATAGTCGTACTGAGCCTCGTCGCCATAGTAGTGCATCGGAGCGATGCTTAAGCCGAGAATGGAGTAAACCGCGGGAGCGGAGAAGCCGTTCACCTTCACCTCGAGGGTGTAATCATCCACACGGGTGATACCGGAGATGTTCGGAACGCCTGCTTCCATATCTACGCCGGCGTCCTCTGCGATCTTCTGAAGGAGTTCGCTCTTGATGGCATCGGAGGTAGCGCCTGTGGCAGACTCGGTGCCGAGGTAAGCGTCGATATCGCCGCCGTAAGCCGCATAGGTAGCCTCATAATAATCATCAACGGTCGGCGCAGCCTCATCGAGCTTGAATTCCTTGCCGTCGCTGGTGGTGAGCACACCGTCTTCAATGCTTGCAAAGCCCCATAAAGCCATGCCCAGAGCAACCTTCAGGCCCTCATCCTCACCGACTTCCTCGGCGGTTTTGCCGAGCATATCCTCAGCGTAGTCCGCAGCATAGTTCGCGTAGACATAATCCACGATGCCCTGAACGTCTTCCTTCCACAGAGCGGTGGCAGCCTGTGCATAGCTGTCATACTGCTCCTGCGTAAAGCCGTCGCTCTCAGCCACGGTATACTCGGGGCCGTTTGCGGTGTAAGCAGCCATAATGGCATCGGCAGCGGCCTGGGTCTCTTCCAGGTTTGCTTCCGGAATCTGGGTTCTGTAAGCCTGAAGACCTACGATGTCGTAGCTGGAAAGAGTGGTGGAGCCGTTGTAAGCGGGGTCCAGGAATACATAGTAGTTGAAAATGACATCATCGATGGTTGCCGGTACGCCGTCGGAGAAAACCAGGTCCTCACGCATCTTGTAGCCGTAGGTGGTGATGTCGGTAGCTTCGTCGTACTCAACGGACAGGTCGCCGGTACCATAGTAGGTGTAGTCGGTGCCGTTGTAGTTGACGGTTTCGCCCTCAATGCCGTTGTAGATGATGCCGCCCACACGGTCGGTGGTCATCATGCTCATCTGGGTGCGCGCTACCACGTCCTGATCATACGCGGTATCCGCAAAGAACGGGCTGAACTTCTGGGAAAGCGTGTTGGTCGCAACAACCAGCGGCGTGTCTGCCGCTTCTTCGGCGTAGGCGACTGCAGCGGTACCGAGTACCATGGATGCAGCCATGAGCAAAGCAAGCTGTTTCTTCATTTGCCATTCTCCTCCTGTAGATATGTCTGGAAAAAAGCGTAACCATTCAAAAAACAGTTTTGAATCGTTACAAAAAAACACCAGTTGTGTTCAATTATACCGTAAGTATACAAGTGTGTCAAGCACTTTACCACAATACTGTGTTCCATCATTACAGGGTTTCCGCACCCTGAGGCGTGTCCGCATGCAAAGCGCGTGCCATCGGAACGGTGTGCAAATTCATAGGTTTACACTTGCCATGGAATTGCTTTTCTGGTACACTTTTCCAATAGAAACCCGGTACGGTTCCGCTTGGTCCGGGAAATTTCCGCGAAGCTTTTCCCGCATGCTCCCGCACCTGTACCGGTGTGTGCGCACGCCCTGCGGAATCATTTTTCATATATCGCGATAACTGAACTGTTCATGGCCGGAGTCCGGTGCCCGCAAGTCACGCCGTTTCCGGAGCAGAAGCGTACCTGCCGGATGTCCGGAGCCGGAGTCCGGCGCCCGCAAGTCACGCCGTTTCCGGAGCAGAGACATACTTGCAGGATGTTTGGAGCCGGAGTCCGGATATGGCTGAAAATCAGGGGGATATTCACCGATGAAAGAGCGAAAACTGAAGGAAGACTACGGTCTGCAGACACAGATTGACGAAAAAGGCCGCGAGAAACAGGTTCCCGTATACCGGGGCGAGTGGTTCATCCTGAAGGAAAAATCGTCAAAGAGTGCGCTGTATTCCCTTATCCCGGGCAGTCTTCTGTTCCTGATCCCGCTCATCATCTACCTCTTCGGAGCATCCCCCTCCACCTATTGCCTGTATGTGCTTATTCCCGCCATAGCCGCCCTTCTTCCCGCGGTATATCTGGCCGGCGGGCTTTTCAGGATGTACGGTGCGCCGTCACCCATGACAAAGCTCCGGAAAGAAACCGGCATCGGCCGCGTTTTAAGGAGCAGCTTTGGCTGCATGCTCTTAACCGGTGCGGCCCTGGCGGGGGATCTGATTTTCCTGCTGCTAAACAGCGATGCACGGAACGGCGAGTGGGCCTGCGCATGCCTGTTTCTTCTCTCATTTGCGGGCATTCTGATGGTCTTTGTCCGCTCGCGGAAAATCTGGCACGGAATTGAGCCTGTCCGTAAAGAAGACCGGCCCGTCGTGCCCGCAGATGCGGAAAAGCCCTGATTCCTTCCGTTTCCCGCCGTACCGTTTCCCCGTCGCAGCAGATACCATTTCCGCATACGGCAGTATGATCACTTTGACCCGTTTGCGGTACCGGAAAGGAGCCTCAGTCATGAAATCATTTTTACGCAGATGGGGCGGCAGGATTCTCATCACAGCCTCCCTTCTCCTGCTGGCCTTCGGTATATTTTTCCTGGTCTACATCATCCGTGCAAAATATGCTTCCAATAATTATATTCTCCGGCTCGGGGCTTCCTTCAATGCCGCAAGTCTCGTAAACGGGGCAGAAACCTTTACCGAACCGGAAAAAGCGGTCATCACGGAGTACAACGGAAGCCGTTATGTGGTTCTTCCCGAAAACTACAAGGCCTTGAATATGCTGCTGCGCAAGGACTGCGCCAGCCCCTTATTCCCTGGATCCTTTGCCGACGCCCCTCTCACCATCAGCATCTGTTCCGATACGCTGCTGCGCATCCGCCCCGACCGGGGCAGTGTGGATGGCGCCGTCGTTTCTTTCGAGACGGAAGGATACCGCTATGTCATGCATATCCGCGGCGGGAATATCTGGACGCAGCTTCTGACATACGCTACGGAGGGAGATCACAGAAATCCGAATATTCTTCTCCCGGACGTTTAATGCAACGATTTGAACATCTGTACGCTGCCCCGTGCCGCGGCCCGCGGGGTATTCAGGCTTTCTTTTTTCGGGCATATATCATGCATTCCGCTGTGGGACGGCAGCTGTTTTCTGTCATTTCAGGGCTCCGTCCCCGAAAAGTACCCATATTTTTTTCATTTTTTTATTGCATTTTTCATTTTTTTCTTTTAAAATATGTCTATATATGTTATATGAATATCCCGATATGCATTTCCCTTTCAGTGAATATATTCAATTTTGGATGTTTAGCGAGGTGTGATCTATGAAATCCCGTGAATCCTTTGTCTCTGCCGAATCGGATTATTATGTGTATGTTCCGAGCCGTGTCGCCAAAGACATGTTCTTCTACCCGCTCTATACCGGTCGTTTTATCTATGAGCCGGGATATTCCCTCAGGAGGGATTCCTATGACAGCTTTCTCCTGATCTATATCCGTTCCGGCCGTTTGACCGTGGAGCTGGACGATCAGGCAGACATCATCACGGCGGGCTCCTTTGTTCTGATCGACTGCTACAAGCCGCATTCCTACCGCACCGAGACGGGCTGCGAAGCGCTCTGGTGTCATTTTGACGGCCCGAGTGCCAGGGCCTATTACGAGATGATCGTCCAGCGCATCGGCGGAAACTCCGTGGTTCTTCGCGAACCGGCCAACGCCGTAAAAGCCCTGACGGCCATCTACGATACCTTCCACAACGGCGAAGTCATTCATGAGGCGCTGTTTTCAAAACACATCACCGATATCCTCACGGAGCTGTGCCTCTATGTTCCCGGCCAGAGCAGCCGTTCCCAGATGCTTCAGACAAGCGACGTGGTGATCTCCTATATCGGGGAGCATTTTGCGGAGGATGTCCCGGTGGAGCAGCTCGCTCAGCTGGCCGGTTTAAGCAAGTTCCACTTCATCCGCGCCTTCAAACGGGATACAGGCTTCACGCCGCATGAGTATATCATCCATGTCCGCATCAATACCGCAAAATATCTGCTGAAGAACTCACGGCTCTCCATCCGTGAAATCTGTTCTGCCACCGGTTTTTCCGGCGAGAGCGTTTTCTGCAGCTCCTTCAAAAAGCATGTCGGCCTCACGCCTCTGGAATACAGGACTCTGGAAGGAAAATAACAAACATGCAAAAAGCTTTCAGGCAAGACGCCTGAAAGCTTTTTTTCTTTGTGCAGGAACCCGGCAGGCGTGGAAGCCGCTCGCGAGCTTCCACATCTGCCGGGTGTTGAACATGAGCAGCCGGAGGCTGAGCATGTCCGCCTGCGGAATCGGGTGGGCGGATGGTTTTTCCGCCCATCCGATCGAAGCAATAAGCTATTTTCTGCCATATGGCAGAGCCGTGCCAGCGAACGGCCGCTTTATGCCGTGAGCCTGTCAACATGGCTCTTTTTATACGTTTTCTGTTTTATACTTCCTGCCGGCAGGGAGCCAGGCTTTCCAGTTCCTCCGGAGTAAGCTCCGCTTCCGGGGCAAAAGCGTCGGAAGCGAGATAACGGTATATGCTTCCAAGCAGGGCCCTGGCCTCCGGATACTGTCTGAGATCCTGGAGACCCATGGAGGAAAACAGTACGCGGCCCTTTCCGCAGCGGCACTCAAAAAGCTGCGCCATGGGACGCATATACGCATAACTGTCCATTTCTGTAATAATGGCTTTGAAAGGCTTTCCCGGTTTTTCCGGCTTTCCTTCGGGCACTTCCTTCCCGCGTCCCGGGCTGTCCGCAGCCGCCCGGTCATTTCTCCCGCAGATGACGGAATCCGGCAGGATAACAGCTCTTGAGCCTGCCATCGGCCACCACTGCCAGTTGGTATGGAACTCCGTCGGGAAGTCCTTAAACAGCGGGTGAGACACATCAATCAGCTGGCCCATGCCGCCCGGCTGTCCCGGGAAGGTGCCCACAGACCAGAAATCCGTGGTAAACTGCGTTTTGACGGAGCGCGGCATGGCAGCGGCGGAAGCTTTCGGAGAAAGGTAGACAATCCCGCCCTCCTCAAGTACGCGCCCTGCCGCCTCATCCATCGACTCCGTCTCAAAGACACAGTCGGGCTTTTGGGGGTTTTCGGCCGGATACACCCAAAGCGGACAGCCGTTCATGACCTCCCCGATGCGCACCACAAGCTCCATGCGGGATGCCCGGCGGATACCGGAAAGCTCCGCCGAAAGCACTCCCGCTTTCGTGTGCTTTCCCGCCTCACAGACGATACGGTTTTGCGACCGGTACTTCCATACACAGCGGATTCCGACATCCTCCTGCGGATTTCCTTCAAGCCCGGCGAATCGCAGGAAAGCCTCCTCCTTAAGACTTTCGGGAAGCCCTTTCAGATCATCGCCTTCCTCCGCCAGAAGCCACGCCTCAACCTCCCCCTCCAGCCTTTCTTTCCCGTAATTTGCCACCGTCAGCACGGCCGACAGCGTCTCCGTATTCTCCCAGGTATATCCGGAAAGGCCGATCAGCACCTGACAGTCCCTGAAAAACCGGGCGAAGGCTTCGGGCCTGGCAAAAGGCCAGGGCTTCGGATCCAGATGGGCATTCATCATGCCGACCAGGGCTGTGCCCTGGCCCGGGAAATCCTGCAGGCCCAGGAGCGAGATGCCGGAAAGCGCTTCCGTCCGCATGGCAGCCTCAATCTCCTCCCGGTAGGCAAGCCGGGAGAGCTCTCCCGTAGCCTGCACATACTCCGGCCATACATCCATCAATCCGAGCCGCTCTGCCTTCCTCTGAATCAGCCGGTAATTTGCCGGATCCGAGATGCCGTGGAAATCCGCCAGCTCACCGAAATCGGGAAGGACCTCAAACTGTCCCACCTCAAAGCTGAAAACAGGCTTTTTGAAGGTTTCCCTGAGCGCTTTCATGGTATCGGAATAATCCGTGCGGCTGCCGGGATACGCATTGTTGATATACCCCTTCAGACCGCTTCCGTCCCTGCCGCCGGCCGCGGTCCCGCGAAGCGGCATACTGTACCAGTTCTGACTGGCATAGAAATCCGCATCCTTCTCCGCCCCGGCCATGCCGTAATGCGCGTTGGAGCCCTCGGCGTACAGCCGGGTCGGGTCCGTCTCCTTTGCCTCCCGAAGCAATTCACGCATGCGCTCATGCCCGGTCTCCCCGCAGGCAAGCTCGTTTCCCCAGGTCAGCATGACGAAAGAAGGATGATTTGCCAGCGTCCGCAGGATTTCCCGCATCTCCGTGCGGTAATAGACGAAGCTTTCATCCGTCTCAAAGGCATTTTTCGGGTTCCAGTGGGAGAGCTCCGGCTGCATGAGCATCCCCAGGCGGTCCGCCGCCTCAAAGGCCGCTTCCGGCGGACAGTGGGAGTGAAACCGCATGCAGTTGATGCCGTAAGCCCGGTAGCGCCTAAGGATTTCTTCCCAGGAAGCGCTATCCGTGGGCGGACAGCCGGTCTCCGGGAACTCCGCGCAGTTTGCTTCGCTGCGCAGAAATATCGTCCGGCCGTTTAATGCAAGCCTTCCCGTTCCGTTGTCTCCGAAGGTTCTCAGACCAAAGGAAACCGCCCTTTCACTGGTTCCCGCTCCGGTATGGCAGTTCCCGCTGCCGGGTTCCGCTTCCGTTTGATCCGGCAGACCTTCATATCCAGCTGCGGCACAGGCAATGCCGCTACCGCACATATCTCCGGCCGGCTGCCCGCTTTCTCCGGATTCCGTTTCAAAGTCCAGTCTGGCACAGAGCTCCTGCATGACGCCGTCTTCATCCCAGAGATCAGCGCCCTGTTCGACAGGAATCCGCTCAAAAACCAGGCAAACCGTTCCTGCCCGTCCCCGGACGGGCCGCGAAACCCTCCGGCCCGCAATGGCCGTACTCTCGCACGCAAGCGTTCCGGTCCAGGGGCAGGGTGCGCTCACCTCCGCTTCAACGCGGAGCATTGTGCTCTCTTCAAGCGGATAAACCCTCAGGGCGGAAAGAAAAATCTCCGACTCCTCCCGGAGGCGGAAATACCCGGTAATGCCGTTCCAGTTGGTCTGGGTTTCATCCGTCGCCGTGGAAGAATAGACAATATTGTCATGGGGCAGGCCCGGATAACTGTTGTCGGAAACAATTTCCAGCCTGTGCTCCCCGTTAAGCTTCCCGGTCAGTTCAAAAACATGCGGCGTGGAAAGCGTTCCCGGAATAAAATGCGGAATTTCCGTACCGTCCGCATACAGGCGCAGGCACCTGGCGCGCTCCGCCTCCAGAAAAAGCCGCCTTCCCGACTTCTCCCGGTACGCAACCGTCCTTGAAAAAACCGCCGCTCCCTCATATGTATATTTCCGGGTGAAGCGCGTGGCGATGGTGTCCGCATTTTCCTCGTCGCGGACATTCATCCCCGAATCCTCATCGGGATGGATGGGGTGATCCATCCGGTCCGGATACCCGATCCGGTTCTGATCCAGCGTGCCGGGAAGTACGGCCTCGTATTCCGAACCATCCGCCAGCCTTACATGCCAGCGTCCGGAAAGGTCCGTAAGTTCTGTTTCTCCCTGTCTCATATCCTGCTCCTCCCAAAACGCAGTTTTGTACTTTGTCCTGATGACCATGGATGACTATTCTGCAGCCGTTCCCGCCAGATATCTCGCCACATGTACGCCGCTGGCGGAAGCATGGGACAGCGAGTGGGTAATCCCGCTGCAGTCCCCGATCACAAACAGGCCCTTATGCCGGGTCTCCAGGTGGCTGTCGATCTCCACCTCCATGTTATAGAACTTCACCTCCACGCCGTAGAGCAGCGTATCGTCATTGGCGGTTCCGGGCGCGATCTTATCAAGCTTGTAAATCATCTCAATGATGCCGTCCAGAATGCGTTTCGGAATAACCAGGCTCAGATCTCCCGGCGTGGCTGACAGCGTGGGCGTCACAAAGCTTTCCGCAATCCGCGAGGGCGTGCTGCGGTGTCCGGTTACCAGGTCGCCGAAGCGCTGTACAATCACGCCGCCGCCCAGCATGTTGGAAAGACGGGCAATGCTCTCTCCGTATCCGTTGCTGTCCTTGAACGGCTCGGAAAAATGTTTGGCAACCAGCAGGGCAAAATTGGTGTTCTCCGTCTGTCTTTCCGGATCTTCATAACTGTGTCCGTTGACCGTGACGATTCCGTTGGTGTTCTCATTGACCACGGCGCCCTTCGGATTCATGCAGAAGGTCCGCACCAGGTCTCCGTAGTGGGAGGTACGGTATACGATTTTACTCTCGTAAAGCTGGTCCGTCAGATGGGAAAAGACGGCCGCGGGCAGCTCCACGCGGACGCCGATGTCCACCCGGTTGGATTTTGTCGGTATCTTCAGGCTGCGGCAGACGCTTTCCATCCATTTGCTGCCGCTGCGGCCGGCAGAGATGATGCAGTCCTTCGCCTCATAATACCGTCCGTTTACGAGAACCCGGTACCCGCCCTCCGTCTTCTCAACCGTTTCCGCCGTGGAAAGGAAATGAAAGTCCACTTTGTCCTTCAGCTCACGGTAGAGATTCTCCAGCACCACATAGTTGATATCGGTTCCGAGGTGCCGCACCTGGGCGTCCAGCAGATGGAGATCATGCTGGAGGCACAGCTTTTTGATCTGCGAATCGGCGGTGCTGTACAGCTTTGTGCCCTCACCCCCGTGGGCCATATTGATGCTGTCCACATAGTTCATCAGGTCAATGGCTTCCTGCTTCCCGATATACGCATACAGCGTTCCGCCAAACTGATTGGTGATATTGTACTTGCCGTCCGAATAGGCCCCCGCCCCGCCAAAACCGTTCATAATGGAACAGGGTTTGCAGCCTATGCAGCTCTTAACCCTGACGCCGTCTATGGGACAGCGCCGCTTTTCGAGCGGATTTCCGCTCTCAAATACTGCAATCCTCGTTTCAGGCTTCAGCCTGATCAGCTCATAGGCCGAGAAGATGCCTCCGGGCCCGGCGCCGATAATAATAACATCGTATTTCATAATTCTGGTTTCCTTCAGTCTGTCCCGCTTCTCCCGGATAAAGCTTCCGGCAAAACGGTTATTTGAACTCGCGCCGGATCAGGCCGCGGATCCGCTCTCCTCTTCGTTCTCCGCGGATTCCCCCGAGAGCTTCTCCTGCAGACGCTCAATTGCTTCCTCTTCCATGCCGCAGCCGATCAGGTACTGCTCCGCGGCCTCCTGCAGGTCTTCCTCCTCCGGGGTGTCGGAGCCTGTCACTTCCTTTAACATCTCCATGAGGTTTTTCTCAATAATCAGCTCATATTTGTGCGTGTCCGGTTCCACTTTATAGTAGTTTACGAAGCTCTGCATGTAATCTTCGGTAATTTCATCGATATCGGCGCCGAGCAGGGCCTCCAGCATCATACTGGCATAGCCGGCCCGGTCCTTCCCCTCGGTGCAGTGTACCAGATAGGGGGGATCAAGCTCCGACAGGAAGGTCAGCCCCTTCACAATCCCCTCCTGAAACTCTTCCGAGGAAAAATCCGCCGGCAGTCCAAGGGCAATAACGCCCCCGGCTTCATAGAGCTCACGATAGGCATCCGATTTGAAATCCTCCGCTTCAAAGCGCTCCGTCAGTTCCTCCTCCGTATCCGCCAGATTCATTATTCCGTTCACGCCCAGGGGCTCCATCAGCGCATACGCGTATGACGCCCGGTTAAACGCATCATCCACGGGCGAAGCGGAGCGGTACAGTTTCCCTTCCCCAATTCGGCCGACGGTAACCGGACGGAAATTGGCAAAAATCTCGTCGCTGTCGTAATCCTTGCGGACCTTGGAATACTCCAGATTATTGATCTCCTGCAGATCCAGCGCGCCGGCCTTTTCCTTCAGCGTGACGGTCACCGGATCCCCCTCGCCGATCCCTGCAGTCTCGGCAAAGTTTCCGTAATTGATGCAGACAGCGATATTCTCATAACCCGGGTAGGCACGCAGCATATATTCCCCGCGGTCCACGTAATAGCCGTTGAAGAAAGGCATATCGCCGCTGTAGCTTCCGGCTTCCACCGTGACAATATCGCCCAGGGCAAAACCGGCTTCGAGGAAATCCTCCACCGTAATATCCAGAACGGCATGGCCGTACTTTTCCACCTCGATCACATCGCCCTGAACCGTCAGATCCGTTCCGTCTTCAGCCTGTGCGGCGCAGCCAAAAGCCATGCTCAAAGCCAGGATACCGCTTCCCATCCAACCCGCAAGCTTTTTCATCCGTCTGTTTTTCAGCATCTTTTAAACCTCCTCACAAAACACAGTTGTACTTTGTATCCGTACCGGTTTCCCTCTATCCCAGCGGGATTTCAACGACCTCGGCCATCCGGGTCAGGCAGTTTTCAATCTGGGCCGAGATTTCATCCACAAGCCGTGCGGTAATCTCCTCATTCCTGTTTTTTTCCAGATTCTCATAAAAACGGGCCTTCACGGTGCCGGTGACGTTTTCCATGCGGGAACGGAATGCATTTCTCGGCACGAGTTTACGCACGGGCTTCGGAAGCTTTGCCTTCAGCAGCGCATCCTCCATTTTTTTCTTTCCGAGGAACAGCAGCAGGAGGGACAGCATGGCCCCCGCCACAATGCCGCTGGGCCCGCTGGATATCAGCGCAATTCCCCCGCCGCCGCACAGAAGGGCCACGAAAATGGAGATGATCGAATCAATCAGGAATGTCACCTCCTCCACGGCAAATACATCCCGGGCATTTACATGGATATCAATATCCGACGCGGCGAAGTAGCTGTTGAGGCTCAGTGCCCTGTATGGGACATTATGCCGGACGCAGATCGGAACCGTATGCTCTTCCAGCTCATCGGCAATGGGCTTAAGCCACTTCGCGATGGTTTTCCCGAGGAGTTCCCGTGCTTCCTCCGTTCGCAGATATGCGCCGATTTCCTCCTGCAGACGCCCGTCCGTATCGCTCAGACGTTCAATCGCGCCGTCGCGCCACCCCTCAAATACCGGGACAGCGGCTTTGGAAAGCAGCGGTTCCACCAGTACGTCCACGATATCCCGGTAAAGCTGAGGCATGTGGCTGCTCACGATATCCTCCACACAGCTGGACTGCTTCAGCTGCTCAAGATCCGCCCGGAATTCCCGCAGCTCCTCGTCAATCCTTCCGCTCCAGGCCAGCCCCCTTGCGACCGCAAATTCCGGTTCCATTCCGGCAATTACCACGGAATCCGGGAAGGCCTCGGCACACCATCCGCGAACCGCGGGAAGCTTCGATACACCGCCCGTCAGAAAAATCAGCTCCGGATCCCGGCCCTGGATATGTTCCTTCACTGCCAGCAGGCTCTCGGAGAATACCTCATAGAAAGATTTTCCGGACAGCGTCCCGCTCCCGCGGCGCTCCGCCTTGTCCGCCATTTCCCGGTTCATGAACAGCTTCAGCCGCTCCCGTCCCCGGTAGTAGATCATTAAGGTTTCCGCGCACTCATGCTCCTGCCAGTACTCCTCGTCCGCATAATACTTTTCCTTCAGGCGCCGCATGGCAAACTCGCAGAAGTTTTTCCAGGGCTCGCTCTCCGCAAAAATCTTCCGGATGGCTTCGGCATTCTCCGAGGCGTTCACCGCCTCCTCCAGAAGAATTTCATCCATGACGCCGCCGCCCAGCACCACCTCGCCGGCGGTCTGCATTTCCACCTCATGTCCGCCCATGATATAGGCAAAATCCGTTGTGGACGACCCGATATCCACCACCAGCACCGGTCTGGAAAGGATATCATAGCCCACCTGCAGGTGCTTGGACTGGCAGGCGCTCACCATGGCGGCCCTGGATTCCGACACAATCCTTACGGGCGGGTAACCTGCCCGCTCAAACAGCTCACGGTACTCCTCCCGGGTGTTTTTATTCCAGCCGGCGGGGCAACCGACGTAAAAACAGCAGTCTTCATTTTTGACCAGATCCCCGCTCCCGTACAGCTCGCCCAGCACCCCGGCGGCAAAGCTCTTCACATCCGCGCGGCTCCCCGGATCCTTAAGGAAACGGCTCTTAAAGCGGATCTTCCGCCGGAGCGCGTCCGCACTGTAGCAGGCTTTCTCACCCAGGGCAAAGCCGCCCTCCGGCAGCAGGGCATACGCCGTAACAAAGCTTTTCTCCCCCTGGACGGCAATCAGCTCCGGCGCGGCCTGGTCTCCCTTCTCCAGCCGGGCAACCGCGCTTTCCGCATCGCCCAGGTCAAATCCGAAAAAACGATCCATACTTTCCTCCGTATTCCTCAGCCTGCCGCCAGACCTTTTTTCAACAGCTTCCCATCCTTCAGGAGGGCCGGGCGGATCGTCAGGGCCTGACCGTCCGCGGACGGCATCCTGTCAAAATACTCCCTGGTCTCTTCGCGGTAATCCGCCGTCTCAATTCCCCTTCTGTGCAGGTAATATTTCAGGGATTTCAGCCTGTCCAGGGCAAACTGTCCGTCGCCGCTGTAGACCGCTTCCAGCAGATCCGCAAAAACCGTAAGCTCCTGCTCGTCGGTATCCTGCGCAAAGTCGCCGCTTCCGGACTCGGTCCACCGGGCCCTCGAGGCTGCCTCCTCCAGATTCCGGTCCACAATCAGAAGGGCAGTATGGACCGAGCGGTAAATCCTTGCAGGATCCACCAGCTTTTCCAGCCGCCGGACAGACCCGTCCGGCAGGACCTCCTCACCGGCCCCGGGAGCGGGAAGCGCAGGATTTTTGCTCCCGGGAAGGCGCAGGAGACGCAGAATGCGGTTTGTTCCGCCTCCCTGTCCCGCGCTCCGGCCCGCCAGATACAACAGGACACCGGAAGCCGCGCAAAACACTCCGGGAATGACGGCACTGATGCCCACCCCGAGCGGATGCAGCAGAATGCTTCCGATCACGGACACCGCGATGCACCCAAGTCCCGCCGCGCCAAAGCTCCGCCTGCGCTTCTGTTCCGCTTCCGCGGTCTGTGCGCTTCGCTCCCAGACCCGGATTTCCCCGACACAGTCCACTATCGCTCCGGCTCTGGCGGCCTGAATCATCATGGCGGCCTGTTCCCGCAGTCCGCTGTCGCCGCAGCCGTCGTTATACCGGAGCAGCAGGCGGTCATATTCCGCCTCTACCACCGCCACGGCCCGCTCCGGGGATTCCGCCTTGATCAACGCCTGGGTAAACCGTTCCCTGTCCTCTTCCAGATATTCCTGAAATGTCATAACACTGCTCCTTATAACAACTGCGCGCCTTCCGGAATAACAAATTCCTGCTCCTTCACGCGGAACCGCTCCTGATGAATCCGGTCCTCCTCCAGGAAATCCTGGACATACTGGATGAATTCCCCGGCAACGCCCGTCGGCTGCTGCCCGCGGTTCCACACCAGCACATATTCCGCCATCTTCGCAGGCTCCACGATCACGCGGGAGACCACATGCCGGTTCGGCGTATAGGTGGTCTGCGGAAAGATCGCGATCCCCGCATTCTGTTCCACCAGAGCCACCGCATCCAGATAATTGGACAGGGTGCAGAGGATGTCCACGCCGGCCCCGATTCCGGAAAACCAGCGCTCAATCGCCTCAATGCGGGATTTGCGCTGCGGCACAATCAGGGGCTCCCCGACCAGTTCCCGCAGCGCCAGAGGCTCACCGGGTTTCTCCGCCAGCCTGTGGTTCCCCGGTATAATAGCCACCCAGGGCTCCGAGCCGACCGTAAAGCCGTCCAGATGCTCCCTGTCAAAGGGCGCCGCAATGACCGCAAGATCCACGAGGCCCTGCTCAAGACGGTCCAGTACATCGTCGCTGCTGCCGTTCCACATGGCATAGCGGACCAGCGGAAACTCCTCATGGAAGCCCGCCACCCATCTGGCTGCCAGAAACGGGGCCCTTCCTTCCACCAGCCCTATGCAGACTTTTCCGGAAAGCTCCTTCTCCAGCGCGCCTACCTCTTCGCGGGTTTTATCGGCCAGCTCCAGCATCTGCTGTGCACGGCGGTACAGAACCCAGCCCGCCTCCGTCAGGGTCAGATGGCGCTTGCCTCTCACAAACAGCTGCACACCGAGATCCAGCTCCATATCACGGATCTGGTTGCTCAGCGGAGGCTGGCTCATATGCAGCTTCTCCGCTGCCCGGGTAAAATTCAGTTCCTGGGCTACCACAACAAAGTAACGGATCGACCGAAAATCCATGGCTTACCTCCGATCGCGCGGAAATCTGCAGGCGCTTTCTTCCCGGCGGAAGAATGCTGTCTGCAGAGCATAAAACTCTATGGCGGACTTTACTGCTTCCATTATACTTTTTTTATATGATTTATGCAATCCCTTTCATTGTGCCTGCTGTATTGCGCAGCGGCGGCAGGATTGCTGCATCATGATTTCAACCCTTCGCGTGGCTTCAGGAGAAATGTCTTCAGGCTCCGGGGAAGTCGCCTTCAGACATTTTCCTTCCGCCGCGCTTACGGTATCTGCGGCCGGATTGGTGCATCATAATTTCGGCCCTTCCCGCCGCGAAAGGAAACTTTCGTTTCTGTTAACATTTTGTGAAAGGCTTGACAAATGGATTCAAAAAGCGTAAAGTAGGGGAAACCCGAAGGAAATCATTCAAAAGGAGTATCATTTGAGATATAATCAACATTTATCATATAACTTATCCAGTACCCCGCTGGTCTACGGACAGATTGAGCTGAAGCCTGCGCACCGCTTTACCTGCTGTTTTCTGGTGGATCATATTATTAATGAAGAGTATATCCGGAGCCAGGCGCGGCAGCTCTTTCTCGCCGGCTGCCGGGAGTTTGTCTTTGTGGGCCGGGAGGCGGAACGCTGGCACATCGGCTTTGACGAGGTGGATATTGCCCTGAACTTAAACGGCACTTCCGAGCCTGTAGCCGTCACCACTAGCTATGCGGACAAGAGAACCTTCGCAGACATGCTCAGGAACAGGCTGTCCGAGGAAACCCTTGTGCCTCATGACTATATCCTGGTTTACGACGATCCTGTTCTCTATCAGAAAATTCTGAACCTCCTGGGCTTCTCCCTGCAGAAAATCATTTCGGCAGCGTTCTGAGGGATGTTCTGAGCAATTTGCCGTTTCACATCGGTAATCTGACGGGAGATCACCCGATTTATGCGCAGATAAACTGCCAGACAGGCACGGGGGAACCGTTTTTTCAGGTTCACGCGGGACAGTCTGGCAGTTTTTCTGCATACGGCGAATGCCGCGACAAGGAACGGGGCATGGGAAACCGAACCCCCATGCCCCTTGTCCCGAAGGACCGGTTTTCGTGCAGACCGGTGTAGAAGAGATACCTCCTCAAGATGCCTCCGAACATTAAACCCTGATCCAATAAAAGAATAACAGATAATCAATAACCCTAACATTTCACGCTATCTGTCACCGGAATCCAAAAGGCTGCGCAAAGCGCGGAAGGTCTGCACCGGAAAATACCGACTCTGAAAGCCGCTCCCAAAGGCTGCCTCCGGCATTGTACCGGGCGGCAGGACAGTGGGTTTCTCAGAGTTCCACTTCAAATTCCTCTGTCTGGTTGTAATGATCGAGCGCCAGCTGCATGGCGGATATTTCCCGGTCAATGCGGTCATACTCATTGCGGATCAGTTCCAGGTCATAGTTGATATACTGATATTCCGCCACAGTGGTTCTGGCCCCATAACCGCTCGGAAGCCTCTTCTGAGGCTGCTGCTTGCGCATATTATCCAGAATCAGTTTACGGCCATTGAGCTGTGCCATGCGCACGAGAATCCGATCGGCGCTGAGGATTTTTCCCTCCACATCAATTTCGCTTTCCACATTGGCCTTGTTGATGGCATGCTTCAGGACGCAGATCTGATTGTCTATCTCCTCAATTCGCGATGCCACTTTGCCGTAATCATAATCCGGAATCACCGGTGTCTCGCCTACGGCCGCCGTATAGAGATGACCGGTTCTTTCCAGTTCCAGCCAGTACTCTTTATCTTCATTCAGCTTCCTGATCAGTTTGCTGGCATACGCTGATGTCATTTTCTGTCCCATCATAAACCTCCTCTGTCTTCTCTCGATTTCCTTATCTATATTATGCCCCAAATCAGGCGCCGTGTAAAGCCTGTTTCTCCCGTTTCAGGCAGCTCCTCCCCCGCGCATTGACAAGCAGCCGGCGGAGGCTTATAATTAGGGGAAATATTTCGGGCAGCTTGCCCGCAGAGGAGGCACCTTGAATATGGATACAGACCGGAATCATGTAATTATCAGAACCAGCGTGATCGGGATTATCGCCAATGTTTTCCTGTCCGTCCACGCCGTCATCATGACCGGTATTTCCGTCTACGCCGTCAACAGCAAAAATGATGCGGCAGCCTCCATGGAAAAGGCTGTCCGCAAAATTGCGGGCAGCTTCCCCGGAGTCCTGCAGGTACACGGTTTTTATCTGGATGAAGCCGCAAAACGCGCACAGTTTGACGTAATCATCGGTTTTGATGTAAAGGACAGGAACAGTGTCTATCGCAGCATCCTGCAGAAAGTTCAGGAGGCATACCCTGATTACAGCTTCCGGATTGTACTGGATACCGATATTTCGGACTGACAAAGCCTTCCGCCCGAAGCGGTCCGGGCCGGGCACGACATTTTTCCTCTCGGATTTGGCCTGCTGGTTTTTTATGGTTTCCTGTTCAGAGCCAGACTCCGGAAATGGCACAAAACACAGGCGATGCAGGCATCGCCGAGGATTTTTGACCTGTGCTGTTCGGAAAAACAAGCGGGCATTCGGTGCAGTTATTTTTGAATGACCTACTCGCTCTGAACAGTCAACATACTTCAGGATATACAGCTATGAATAAGATTGTACAGTTCATCTCCAGGATTCTTCCGACATCACCGTCTGACCCGCAGGCGGACAGAAACCTCGTGATCGTCCGCACCGGCATTACGGGGATTCTGGCCAATACCCTGCTCGCCCTGATCAAAGCCTTCACGGGACTCGCCACCCGCTCCATCGCCATCACGCTGGATGCCGTCAACAACCTCACGGATGCGGGCTCCTCCCTGATTACCATTATCGGAACCCTGCTGGCCGCAAAAAAGCCGGACAAAAAGCACCCCTACGGCCACGGACGTATGGAATATCTAAGCGCCATGCTGTTAGGGGCCCTGATCTTTTCGGCCGGAATTTCCTCGCTGATCGAATCCATCCGCAAAATCCTCTGGCCGGAGGTCCCGGAGTACTCCGTTCTTTCACTGGTCATTGTGGCTGTCTGCATCCTGGTGAAGATCGTGCTGGGCAGACATGTCACCGCCACGGGAAAGCAGGTCAACTCCGAAACCCTCATCAATTCCGGAAAGGACGCCCTCATGGACGCCCTGATCTCGGCCTCCACCTTTACGGCCGCCGTGATTTTCCTATCCTCGGGTCTTGCGCTGGAGGCATGGCTTGGCGCCCTGATCTCCGTTCTTATCATCAAAACCGGTGTGGAAATGGAGTACAGCACCATCTCGGAAATCCTCGGCCAGCGGGTCAGTCCGGACATCGTCCGCGCAGTCCGCAGGACGGTAGAGTCCTTTCCCGAGGTGTACGGCGTCTATGATATGATGCTGCACGATTACGGTCCCAACCGCATCACCGGTTCCCTGCACGTTGAAGTCATTGACACGATGCCGGCTTATGAGATCAGCGACCTGATCCGCCGGATCAGCGTAAAGGTCTATCAGGATCACCATGTGCTGCTCTCGGCCATCGGCATTTACTCCAAGAACAGCCAGAATGCATTCGCCGGGGAACTCAGGAAGGAGATCACGGATATCGCCATGAAGCATGAGCACGTCCTTCAGGTTCACGGCTTTTATCTGAAAAACAATGTCATCCAGTTTGACGTCATAGTGGATTTCGATACCACGGACCCGGAGGGCCTGTGCAGAGAAATCACCTCGGAAGTAGAGGCCCTGCATCCCGGGCTCACCGCTCAGGCTTTCTGGGATGCCGATTACAATTTCAGCGAATAGAATACGGCTTCACGGACAGTTCCTCCGTGAAGCCGTTTTTTACGGGACATTACGCGATATAACGGGGTATTTTATTCCGGCTTTCCCCATGATTCCGGCCGTTCCCGAACCATGCCGGGGCGGGCTGTTTCAGAACCGCTTCATCGCTTTTATTCTTCCTCATACCTGGAGAGGGACAGAAGGATCGAATCAAAGGTCTCCTCATCCCGGTCGTAGTTGTTGGCCACCAGGGCGAAGAAGTATCCGCTCTCCTCATCCAGCGGGTACATGAACATCTCGCCGCGGACCACGCCTGTCGGGTCATGGTATACCAGGCATTCCAGGTCGTTGACCATGCCGATTTCCTCCACGGTATATCCGCCCGCCTCAATGATTTCGGCCAGTTCTTCCATGGAGCTGACAGACTCTTCATAGGCTGCCGCGACGTTGATAAAGGGCATCGGTTCGCCCACCGAGGCATCGCCGGCCGCGACCAGCACGCCGCTCTGCTGCTGCTCCTGCGTCAGCTCCAGCCAGTTCCAGTCCGTCGGCAGATAAAGCATAAAGCCGTCCTCAAAGGGAATCCAGATGCCTTCGTACGGGGCATCCTCCTCATTGAAGGTTTTTCCCGCATCCTCACCCGATTCCGTGGACTCCTCAGGCCTCAGGATGATATCCTTGCCTCCGCCGCCGACACCGCCCTGGTCCAGGTCCTCAAACAGCAGGCTGTCATGGTCCGCATCCACATGGTATTCATAATCCCCAAAGCCGCCGGCAAGCTGCTCAATGCTCCCCGCCACGGCTTTCAGATAATCCTCTCCCACCGTGAAATCCAGATCCTCAACCTCCTTCATGCCGAACATATAGGAGGTTCCCCTGTAATCGCAGAAAAGCCGGGTGTCAACCGCGTCATATCCGCTGATGGTATACTGGTAGATCACCTTGGTGAACTCCAGATCCCCGATCTCGATTCCCTCGATCAGGGCATCCACATCGAGATCCTCATAGGTATCCGACATCAGGTTCGTAAAGGCATCCGCCACTTTCTCATAGGGAATATCATAACTGCCGACAATCACATAGGGGATGGATCCGTCCCTGAGGGTGTGGATATACACGAAACCGTCCTCATCCTGTCTGACGGATACAAAATCCTTAAGCCGGATGGAAATGTTCAGGTCATCCAGCGCAATGACATACCCTTCCTCCTCTTCTTCCTCCTCCACCGGGGGAAGAATTCCCAGAATATCCTCTCCCGTGCTGACGCCGCCGACGATGACGGCCTCGCCCACTTCAATATCCTCAAGGCTTGCTTCCCCGGACGTTTCGGTTTCAGCCTCTACGGCTGCGCCGACGGCCCCCGCCGATGCGCTCCAGGGCATGAGGGCAGTCAACGCAAATGTCAGGACGGCGGGCAATACTTTCCTTCTCATAAAACCTTCCTTTCTCCCGGTTATACGGGCTCTGAACAATTTCCCCTGCGGATGGCGGCGGCCGCTGCCCGCAGCCGCACCTTGTATGGTCTCATTGTAGCACAGTTTCAGGCAAGATGGAAGTTTATCCTGTCAAATGTTATGCATTTTAAATATTCTCTCTTCTCCCGGCCATACGACATGCCTGCCGCACATAGATTTCCGCCGGCGGAGTCCGCATTCTTTCCGCGATTGGCGCCCGGTTCTGAATAGTAACCATACGCATTCCCGATTACAGAATTTTTGTGCTGTCCCCGAAAAATTGTATCTTTAAATGTTTTCGCGGATGCCCTATGATGGTCATATAAACACAGGACCGAAGGTCCGGACCACCGGCAGCCCGGTCTGCCGGCAGAGGAACGGCTTTACGTCCCGCCCCGGCATAAACAGCCGATGGGAAGGGGTTGTGCGAAAAGATCCTATCGGGCAGGAAGGAAGATGCTTATGACCGAAAAAAAGAGCTTCTGGAAAAGGTTCAAAAAGCAGTCGGCCATACAGGCTTTTGTATGGGCGGGTATTCTTTACCTGGTGATTTTCAATGTCATTCCCATGTTCGGCCTGATCATCGGCTTTAAGGATTACCGCATCAGCACCGGCATCAGCGGAATGTTCACCAGCAAATGGGTGGGATTCAAATACTTCATGGAGTTTGTCAACGACTACAAATTCGACAGACTGGTCCGCAATACCATAGCGCTCAGCGTGCTGAAGCTGATTTTCACCTTCCCCATGCCAATCCTCTTCGCCCTGATGGTCAATGAGCTGCGCAACCTCCGCTTCAAGAAGGTCCTTCAGACGGCAAGCTATCTGCCGCACTTTATATCCTGGATCATTATCTCCGGAATATCCTTCCAGTTCCTGTCCAAAAACGGAATCATCAACACCCTGCTCTCCTCCCTGCACCTGATTTCGGCTCCGATCAATTTCCTGACCGACCCGAAGCTGTTCTGGGGACTGGCCGTAGGGCTGGATATCTGGAAAGAGATGGGCTGGTGGACCATCATTTTCCTGGCCTCCATTGTCGGTATCAGCCAGGAGCTTTACGAGGCGGCGCAGATCGACGGCGCTTCCAGAATGCAGCGGATCCGCTATATCACCATGCCCAACATCAAGACCACCATCGTGATCGTCCTGATTATGACCATCGGAAACCTGCTCGGCGGCGGTCTGTCCGGTTCCAATTTCGAACAGTCGTATCTGCTCGGCAACAGCGTCAACGCGGATACCTCCGAAATCATACAGGCTTATGTCTTCAGGGTCGGTCTCCAGGAAGGGCGCTACTCCTACGCCACCGCCGTAGGCCTGGTGCAGTCCATTATTTCACTGCTGCTGATTTTTGCCAGCAATTTCACGTCCAAGAAGCTGGCGGGCTCCGGCCTGTTCTAAGGTTCTTCGGAAAGTGCGGCATGAAACGGACAGCGCCGAAAAGGCAGCGGATTATCAATGAGGTGAGTATATGGCGGAACGCATCAGAAGAAAAAGAAAACGCAGCAGGGAAGACTGGATCATGGATACCGTCATCATGGTTTTCTGCATCCTGATCCTGTTTGCCACGGTTTATCCGTTCTATTATGTGCTGATCATCTCCTTCAATGAGGGCGTGGATGCCAGCAAGGGCGGGATCTACTGGGTTCCCAGGGCATTTACGCTGAGCAACTATTCCTCGTTCTTTACGGATATCAAATGGGTGCGGGCGCTGGGCCTCTCCGTTGCGCGTACAATCGTCGGAACCGTTATTACGGTTCTCTTCACCACCCTGGTATCCTACGCCATGTCCTTTAAGGGACTGATCGGGAAAAAGTACTATATGATCTTCATCATCATCTGCATGTACTTTTCCGGCGGCATCATCCCGTACTACATGGTGCTCAGGACGCTGAAGCTGGTTGATACCTTCTGGGTCTATGTGGTTCCCGGAGCGCTCAACCTCTTCTATATAACAATCGGACGGGCTTTCTTTGAGGACATTCCGGATTCCCTGCGCGAGTCCGCCAAGCTGGACGGCGCCTCCGAGCTGAAGGTCTTTACCAGGATCATCATGCCGATTTCCAAACCCTTCATGGCCACCCTGGCGCTGTTTGTGGGCGTCGGCCACTGGAACAACTGGTATGACAGCACCTTCTTTGTGAAAACCAAGACGCTGCGCACGCTCCCCTATCTGATGATGGAGATCATCAACCAGAACAATACCACGGCGTCGCAGAATGTCAACGCATCCCTGCACCAGTCCGGCAATACCACCAGCCTGTCTGTCCAGACCTCTGCCATGGTCATTACGGTTGTCCCGATTATCATGATCTATCCCTTCCTGCAGAAGTACTTTGTGACGGGCATGATGGTCGGAGCCGTGAAGGAATAATGCCGGGGCTTCTTCCCGCCGCGGCACCGGAACGCGTTCCCTGTGAAACCGTTTACGGAAAACCGGGGCGTCATAAATGCCCCGTCCATCAGGGAAGCGCTGATTTAAGCGTTTCCGGAGAGACTTATCCGTCTCCCGGACAAGCTGTGTTCAATATGTTCCTGAACAGTAACTCAAATACTATCCATACAGGAGGTAAAAACCATGAAAAAGCAGCTGTTGTCACTTGTCCTTGCAGGCTCTATGTGCATGACTCTCGCCCCCATGGCCGTATTCGCTGAGGAAGCGGAGGCCGAGCCGGTTACCCTGGATCTGTTTGTGGACTTCACCTGGTTCCCGCAGGATTCCTGGCAGGGCATTATCCCGCAGGAGCTGACCAAAAACGGCGGCGTTAATTTCGAAGTGACCCGCGCCGCGGACGACGGCCAGCTCGGCCTGATGATCGCATCCGGCGAGCTTCCGGACCTCGTCTGGACCGATGATGTTTCCAAGCTCTGCGATCCGGAGCTGGTGTACTCCTACGACGAGCTGATCGCCGAGTACGGTATTGACTGGGAGCCGGATTCCGAGCGCATCGGCATCGCCAAGACCCACAATATCGATCCCGAGGATGAGCACTATTATACCATCGTCCAGAACTACAATACCCAGGAGGAATGGGCAAACGCAAAGGGTGTAGCCCCCGGCGTTTCCGGCCTGTACTACAGGAAGGATATCTGGGAGGCCCTCGGCTCCCCGTCCATGGATACCCTGGAGGATATCTTCAATGTTATGGGCATGGTCAAGGAAGCCTATCCGGATATGATGCCGCTGAACGCCGGAAACAATGTCTGGAGGCTCTCCTGCTTCTGCGACTGGCTCGCCAGCAGCAACGAATTCCTCTATACCGATGACGCAGGCACCGTACAGCTCCGCGACGAGACCGAAGGCTTCTACAACTACCTGAAGTTTGTCAACAGGATGTACAAGGCCGGATACTTCTCTGTAGAGAACCTTGCCCTCACCGTGGAAGACGACGCAAGACAGCAGGAAATCTCCGGACTGACCTTCATGTATGAGTGGAACGCAAGGCCCACGCCCCAGATGGAGAACCTCAACCGCGACCTGAAGAAGGAATTCCCGGACGGTCAGATCGCCCTGGTTCCGATTCCGGATGATGCCGTTGAACAGCAGCGCGCCAACTCCGGCTGGGCGGGACTCTTTATCTCCAAAAACTGCAAGGATCCGGAAGCCGCCATCAAGATGGTTGCCTACATGAACAGCGAGGAAGGCCGTCATCTGGCACTGTGGGGCAGAGAGGGCATCGACTGGGTTGCCGACGAAAACGGCGCCCCGCAGTTTACCGAGGAATATCTGACAGCCCGCGCGGGCGACACCTTCACCACGGACTACGCGAACGACTGGTATATGTGCACCACCGAGCTGGATGAGGCATACACCTACTATTCCGGTCTGGACGAAGAGAACCTTGCCGACTTCACCAAGAACCTGGATAAGATTGTCTCCTATCCGGAGCTGGCCGTAGCCCTGCCCGCAAGCGGATCCGATGAGGCGGTTATCCGCAGCAAGATCAACGACGCGAGAAACGCCGAGCTTGTAAAGATCTACACCGCAGAAAGCGATGAGGAGTTTGAGGCTGCCTACGAGAACTGGATGAGCATCATCAAGCAGATCGGCGTGGAAAAGCTTGACGCCTAC
Source organism: uncultured Clostridia bacterium (assembly GCA_946624325.1). Lineage (GTDB taxonomy): Bacteria > Bacillota > Clostridia > Lachnospirales > Lachnospiraceae > Anthropogastromicrobium. The sequence goes on along the minus strand of CAMOSC010000006.1, from coordinate 6,900 downwards.
ATGACCGAAAGGGCCGCGCAGCTGAAGGAGCAGTTTGGCTTCTGATGCGGGGAAACCGTCAGCCGGCACCATTCCGACACTTTTGAGCACTGGGGGAACGGGAAACCGTTCCCCTCTTTTTAAAACTATGGTAACTGTTCAGAGCTATGCGCAAATCCGTAAAAACCATGGATTCAGCTGGCTGAAATCCAGGGTTTCTCACGGATTTGCATCCGGCAGACACGCCGCAGCTCCGGAAATGGCTGCTCTTCGCCATTTCCGGAGTCTGGCTCTGAACAGTAACAAAACCTTCATGCCCCACCCGGCGGGGCAGCACCATAAATAAAAAGTCCGGATTTTTCACAGTATAAGTTACTGGTCAGAAACAGGGGAAAAAGCTATGCATACAGACAGGCACACATCCTATTACCTTTATGAGCAGAAACCGGCGGAGGCTTTCTGGGATGCCCACTATCTCGGCAACGGGAGGCTTGGCCTTTCCGTCATGGGCCGGATACCGCGGGAGGAAATATTCATCAACGAGGATACCCTCTGGTCCGGCAGCGAATCCTTTGCCGAAAGGCCGGATTTTTATGAGAAGCTGATGGAGGTCAGACGCCTCTCCCTCTCCGGACAGGTCAAGGAGGCCAACAACATCATCAACGACGAGATGGCCGGCAGGTGGCAGGAGACCTATCTGCCCATGGCCAGCCTCCACATTATGACGGGCATGCCGGATAACACCCGGAACATGGCTCTGAAAAATATCATAGAGCAAAAGCCCGCTGCCGATGCGGATTACAGCAGGATACTGGACCTTGAAACAGCCGTGGAAACCGTCAGCTGGGATGCGAACGGAATCCGCTATACACGCAGCTGTTTTGTCAGCCATCCGGCGGACTGCGCACTGATCCGTTTTTTTGCATCCTCCGACAATGATCCGAAGCCCCTGTGTTTTGCCCTGGACCTCGAATCCGTATTAAAGAGCGAAAGCCGGGTAACCGAAAACGCATTCCTTCTGACCGGTATTGCACCGGACCACTGCGAGCCCGGCTATACGCCGGTGACGCCCGCCGCCTTTTACGGACCCGAAGAGGCGTCGAAGGCCCTGCGCTTTGCCGCGGCCGCATCCATTCTGTCTACGGACGGAACCGTACTGACCGACGGCCAGCGCATTTATGTGAATCACGCGAGCCATGCCTGCATCGCCCTGCAGGCAAAAACCAATTATGCGGGCTTCGGGATACCCCGGGATAACCGCACGGAAAGCCTCGCCCGCTCGGTCCTGGGGGACCTGGCGCGCATGAAGGACAGGATGGTGCGGGAAGACTTTGAAGCGCTCCTCTCCGAGCATATCGAGGATTACCGCTCCCTCTACGGCCGGGTGGAAATCGATCTGGGCAAAGCCCTCACAGGCAGCCTTCCCACCTCAAAGCGGATGGAGTGCTGCGCCCGCGGCTGCGACGATCCGGCGCTCTACGCGCTGTATCTGCAGTACTCCCGCTATCTCACCATTGCCGGCTCCAGGCCGGGTTCACAGCCCGCCAACCTGCAGGGTATCTGGAACGATCAGCCCGCCCCGCCCTGGTGCAGCAATTATACCACCAACATCAACGTGGAGATGAATTACTGGCCCGCGGAGCCGCTGGCCCTGCCGGAATGTCACCTGCCCCTCATGGAAATGCTGAAGGAACTGCGCATAGCAGGCAGGAAAACCGCGGAGCATTACTATCATCTGGGCGGCTGGACCGCCCACCACAACGTGGATCTCTGGCGGGGCAGCGAGCCTGCCTGCGAGGATGCCGCCTGGTCCTGGTGGCCCTTCGGCGGCGCCTGGATGTGCCAGCATATCTGGACCCATTACGAGTACACGGGCGATCTGGATTTTCTGCGGGAAATGTATCCCGTTCTGCGGGAGCAGGCGGAATTTATGCTCGGCTTCCTGACGGAAAACGCGGAGGGTTTTCTTGTCACGGCGCCGTCCATATCCCCGGAAAACCGCTTCCTCACCGGCAGCGCGGAGGAAACCGCTTCACTGGCGGAGGAAATCGCTTCCGGCAGCCGCTGCTCGCCAAACCACCCCTCCATCAGCGCGGTGACCACCGCCTGCACCATGGATATGAGCATTCTGCGCGAGCTGTTTGCAAACGTCTGCAGGGCCGATGAACTCCTGAACATGGGGGATAAAGACTTTACGGAAAAGCTGAAGGAAGCCGGCCGGCGTTTCCCGCCCTACAAAACCGGGAAGTACGGTCAGCTGCTGGAATGGCAGGAGGATTATGAGGAGTGCTCGCCGGGCATGGTCCATATCTCCCATATGTACCCGGTCTATCCCGGAAGCCTGATTTCCGAAAAGACGCCCGGACTCTTTGAGGCAGCCCGAAGAAGCCTTGAGCGCAGGCAGCTTCATGCCGCGGAATCCGGCGGCTGGCCGGCCGCCTGGCGCATCTGCCTGGAGGCACGCTTCGGAAACGCACTGGAATGCGGCCATCTGATCAAGAGCATGGGCAAGGGCTTCGGCTGCGGCATGCTGACAAAGAACACGCAGCAGATCGACGCCATCTTCGGCCTGGGAGCCGGAATCGCCGAAATGCTTCTGCAGAGCCAGAACGGTGTGATCCGTCTGCTGCCCGCCATTCCCGCGGACTGGCAGGAGGGCTGCCTGAAGGGCATGAAGGCCCGCGGCGGATACACCGTGGACCTGGCCTGGAAGGAAAGCCATCTTACGGAGGGCTTTATCACCGCCTCTCAGAGCGGGCCGTGCAGGCTGCAGGCAGACGGACTGCTTGCGGTGACCGATGCGGCGGACGGACTGCCTGCGGTGTCGGATGCGGCGAACGGCAGGGGACTCGCAGCGGCAGAGGGCGGTCGGTCCATCGTAACCTTCCCTGCCGAAGCCGGAAAGCGCTACCGCCTGGTATTCCGGGCCCCGGAAAGCCGGCAGCGCATCTTCCCCATGGGACTGTCCGCCGAGGAAGTCTGAGGCTTACCCGGTATGACTAATCCGGTATTCCGCAGGCCTAAAGCTTACCCGGTATGGTTTTCCGGTATTCCGCAGGCCTGAGGCTTACCCGCTATGGCTTTTCCGGTATTCCGCAGGCGTCATCTGAGTATATTTGCGGAAGACCCGGTTGAACTGTGTCGTACTGTTATAACCCACCTTCCCGGCAATCACTTCCATCGTGTCATCCGTGCTCTCCAGCAGCTGCTTTGCCTCACGGATCCGCTCCTGATGGAGGAAGGTGAGAAAGGAGTTCCCGGTCTGGCTGCGGAACAGCGTGCAGATATAGCCGGGCTGCAGGCCGACCGCCTTCGCCAGATCGTCCAGGGAGAGGTCTTCCCTGTAATGCGTGCGTATATACTTCAGCAGATGGGAAATAACCTGCCTGTCGCCATCCTCCTTCCGGTTGTCCCGGGTCTGTTCACGCACGGTATCCGTCAGGCGGATGACAGCCTGCTTCAGTTCCGCATAGGATGCCGGCACCGGCAGCGTTTCCTGCAGCTTCTCCGGAACCGTCAGCTGTGAATTCGTATAATACAGCACCAGATTCTGACGGAAGCTTTCCAGAATCATGGAAAACGCCTGCGGGGTATCGTCCCTGCGGACGGAAAGGCGCCTGAGCAGTGTCGAAACGGCACGCTCCGTCTCCTCCCGTTCGGAAAACAATACGGCCAGACAGTCCTGGTAGGAAAACAGGGAAGCCGAAACCGCGCTGGCATTTTCCCCGAAAACCCTGCTGTAAAAAAGCTTCTGCTGTACGTTGACATAAAGGCTGTGCAGGTTGTCGAAAAGGTCGGTATACATGCTCGACGCAAACAGGAAGGGGGCATGGAAAGCATCGCGCAGCAGCGGCTCAGCCTTTACGCTCAGCTCCGCCGGGCTGTTAAAGTTGCAGATCCAGATAAACTGCTGTACGTCCCGCAGGACAAAAGCATGCGAAACCGGACAGTAATTGTCCAGGATGCCCGGGTAATCCTTCTCCTGCGGCATTTCCGCGGCAAACTGAACGGCAATCACCTGAAACCAGGGCAGCGGGAAAAGCGCCGCGACCGTTTTGCTTTCCAGCATCAGCTCACCGGGGGTGATGTCATAGCGGAGCATGGTCAGGATATCATGGTAGCGGCTTTTTAAAAGCGCCTGCTCCCGCTGCTCCTTCCTGGCACGGGAGGCTGTTATGACCGCCCTCAGCTGCTCTTCGTTTATGGGCTTCAGAATAAAATCCCGGACGCCGAGGCGGATTCCTTTCTGCGCGTAGTCAAAGCTCGCATGGCTCGTGAGGATCACGAAATCAGGCGTGAGGGCATTCTCTCCCGCAAAACGGATCAGGTCAAAGCCGTCACGGACAGGCATGCGGATATCCGCCAGGACCAGGTCAACCGGCTGCTCCAGCAGGATCTTTTCGGCTGCCGAAACGCTCTGTGCAGTAGAAACACTGACCTGAAAATCCAGCTCCAGCAGTTCGGTGATCATCATCCTGCATCCGTTCAGGATAATGGGCTCGTCATCCACAATCAGGATATGAAACATGAACCTTCCTCCTTTGACGTGAACCGGTCAGCCGGAAGCGAAATCAGCACGGCTGTTCCGGAGAAATCTCTGTCCAGACGGATCGAGGCTTCTCCCTCAGACACAATACGCAGGCGCTCGCGTATATTGTAAAGCGCCCTGCCATGCCCGTCCTTTTCAAAATCTTCGGGGGCCAGTCCTCCCGCGAGCAGAAGGTTTACCCTGTTGAGCCGGTCCTCCGAGGCGGCAGGACCGGTATTATGAACCACGATCTTCACCCGGGTTTCCGTCCGGGCTATGGTCAGGGTCAGAAGACAGTCCTCATCGGTCTTTGAGACGCCGTGAATGATGGCGTTTTCCAACAGCGGCTGAAGGGTAAAGGAGGGCAGGAAAACCTCGTCCGGGTCAACGGAAACATTCTCTGCATAGGTAAATCGCCCTCCAAAACGGATCTGCTGGATTTTCAGGTAATCGTGAGCGGCATCCAGCTCCTCCCGCAGGCTCACCGCATCCGAGGAGATGGAGATGGTCCGGCGGATCAGGTTTGAGAGCGCGTAAATCATGGTGGCTGCATCCCGGTCATGGTTCTGGAGCGCGAGCATCCGGATGTTCTCCAGAGTGCCGTAAATGAAATGCGGATGAATCTGTGCCTGCAGAGCCTGATATCTGGATTCCTCCGTCAGATGCTCCATTTCCCGAAGCCTCCTCTGGAGCTCCCGGTTGTTTAAGATCAGCCGGTTATAGGCCTCTACCAGCTTGGTCAGTTCAATATAGCCTGTCCCATCGGCGGCATCCGGACGGTATTCGGTCAGCATTTCAGGGCTGGCTGTCTCCATGAAGCCGGAAAATTCGGAAATCCGCAGGGCAAGGCTCTTCATGTTCCTGTAATACCGGATCAGCAGCGCTGCGACAATAAACAGGATTACGGTCTGGAAAGCCAGGAGAACCAACGGTATGCCGCCGGAAAGGCTGGAAACGGAGCCCGTGATCGTGATACGCAGGGAAAGCTCCGGAAAGCTCACGCAGTTTACATACCGCAGAGAGCGAAACAGGAACAGGCTTCCCTTTTCGGCTGCCCGCTCAAGCTCCCGCCCCGTCAGGGGGGCATCCAAAAGACCGTCCGTATAGATCAGCGTATCATCCTGATAGACGGAAAAGGCTCCGCCGTGATAGCTTTCCGAATGCGTAAACTGCCTGCAGAAGGCAGCCAATGCTTCATCGGAAATCCCGGCCTCAATATATCCGATGGGCTTTACATAATTGTACCCGTTCTGGCGGTAAATGGCGGAGATCTTCGGCAGAACGCCCGGATCCCCCGAGGCCGTGCAGCGCCAGGCAAGGCGGTTTCCGTACCGGGAGGAAAGGCGCGCCGCCTCTGCCGCGGACAGCTCAAGCTCCTCCGGGGAATGCAGCGGCTCCGCCCGAAGCAGCAGCGGACGGATGCTGTAGATTCTGACGTCTGAAATGGCCGGATTATTCAGTACCATATTTTCCAGTTGGGGGCGCAGGGTCTTTAACAGCGCATAGAGTACGTCCTTTTTCTCGGAATAGGTATCCAGAATATAGGTCAGTTCCGGAATGCTCTCTACCGAGTAAAAAAACTGCTCCGCATTATCCCGGATCTGCTCCGATGCCTGAGCGGCCGCCTCAAACCTTGCCTGCTGCGAGGACAGGGCATCATTCATAAAATAGAGATAGGATACATCCAGATAAAGAATGATCAGGGAAATGATCGGGATAAAAAGATTGCGGATCAGCCGCCTTGCAATCCCGGTTATAGACGGTTCCCGTACCGCTTTCCTGTCCATGGTCTGTTCCCTCCCGGTTAAGGACCTGTATGCAGATAACCCGGTTACTGTTCAGAGCCAGGTGCAAATCCATGAGATGCCATGGATTCAGCCGGCCCAAATCCTTGGTTTCTCATGGATTTGCATCCGGCGAGCACGCCGCAACTCCGGAAATGGCGTTTTTTGCCGTTTCCGGAGTCTGGCCTCCGAACAGTAACATAACCAGTACATATTGCTTGTCTGATTGCTGCACCCGGACAAACATCCTGCACCACCTGTGCTTTATTATACCCAATTCACCCGCAAAGGACAATACGGAAAGGAGTTATTATGTCAATACCCGTAAGGACGATGCCGAAGGAAAAGCGCCGCGGTTTTTCCGGAAGACATATCATCACCCAGTCCCTGCCCGCCGCGGAGGCGGTAAACCGCTTCATCACCGGGAACGGAACCCTGCTGCTGCGCATGACCGGTTCCCCGGAGTCAGAGCTTATTGAGCTGGATCACGAAGAGCTGCAGGCACCTCAATGGAAAAAGCCTCCGAAGGCACCCCTGATGGCGGATCATCTGGAGCTGATCCGCAGGAAAATGCTTGACGGGGAATACAAAAAGGCCGCAGAGCTGGCG
>CAMOSC010000005.1 GCA_946624325.1 uncultured Clostridia bacterium | reverse complement strand
GCATGCGGTCAGGGCGGATGGGCTTGCGGTCCAGAAATTCCTTCAGCTTTTTGGTGCTCACGGTCAGGGATTTCTGTTCCCCCGTGACGAGTTTTACGGCCGCCACCCTGCACAGGGTATCCATGCATTTCTTCAGGCCCCGCACGCCGGATTCCATGGTGTAATCGGAGATCACGGTGCGGACCGCTTCCTCGCTTACCCGCAGCTGTGATGCCTTGATGCCGGCAGCCTTCATGGCCTTCGGGATCAGGTGCTTTTTGGCAATCTGATATTTCTCCGTGGCGGTATAGCCCGGGAAGTCGATCACCTCCATGCGGTTCAGCAGCGGCTCCGGTATGGTGTCCGTAGTATTGGCCGTGCAGACAAAAAGCACGTTGGAAAGATCATAGGGGACATTCATGTAATGGTCCGTGAAGGTGCTGTTCTGCTCCGGATCCAGCACTTCGAGCAGGGCACTCGAGGGATCACCCGCAAAATCCTTTGTGAGCTTGTCCACCTCATCCAGCACCATGACCGGGTTGGCTGCACCGCTCTTGCGGATTCCGTCCATAATGCGGCCGGCCATGGCCCCTATGTAGGTGCGCCTGTGACCGCGGATCTCCGCCTCATCGCGGATACCGCCCAGGCTGACGCGCACATATTTGCGCTTCAGTGCTCTGGCGATGCTCTGTCCGATGCTGGTCTTGCCGGTACCCGGCGCACCGACGAACAGCAGAATGGAGCCGGACTGTTTTTTATTCAGACTCATCACGGCGATCTGCTGCAGAATACGCTGCTTCGCTTTCCTCAGGCCGTAATGGTCCTCATCCAGCACGGCCTCTGCCTCCTTCAGATCGATATCCGGCAATTCCTCCGCTTCCCAGGAAAGGGTCGTGACAAAATCCAGATAATCATAGAGAAGACCGTACTCCGGACTGTTCTGCCCCTCCTGCTTCATGCGGTTGAGAACCTTGGTCGCCTCCTTGCGGGCGGTCTCGTTCATTTTGGAATCCTGGATCGCCAGTTCAAAGCGCCGTACATCCGAGATGCTTTCCGGATGCATCGCATCCAGCTCCTTCTGCAGGAAGGAAATCTGCTTCTTCAGCGAATCCTCCCGGTAAAGCTTCTCGTTGGTTCTGGCAGCGTCGCTCTCGGCCTCATTGCTGATGCGGGAGAGCTCTATGAATTCATAGATGGCCTGCTCCATCAGCTCGGTCCGTTCGGAAATTTTATCCGCCGCAATGATGGCGTATTTCTCTTCAGCGGTGATGGTAAGCCTTGAGGACATCATGGCAACCATCTCGCCCATGGTCTTCCACTGCATGATATAGCTGCGCACAATCATGCCCCACTGAAAGCCGGCGGTAAACTGGATCAGGGCAGTCCGGGCCGCCACGAACCGGGCATTGCGCTCCTCCTGCTCCAGATCCTCCTCCTCGGGCCGGTCGGAATAATGCACGACAAAGGTCTTTTCGCCTTCCTTCTCATCGGCCCCGGGCTGCTGCTTCATCACATCCACGGACTCAATGGTGATGCGGCCCACTGTCCTGATGCCTACGCTGCCCTCCTCATTGATGCTCTCCACCGTACCGGAAACGCCGACCCGGCAGAAATCATCAGCCTCAATATCCTTGCGCTCCTTCTCTTCCTTCAGGGGCAGAAACAGGACTTCATCCCCCACCTCCGGATCGCAGCCTGCAAGTTCTTTAAAATAGCTTCCCTGGAAATAGAAGGTAATTCCGGGAAGGATAACCATATTGTAAACAGGAACCGTAATCATTCTTGGCGCCTCCTTTCGGCGGATTTCGAAACTGATGCGGAATGCCCTCTATGCTTTGGGGATCATTCAAAGTCAGTTTCTTAGCACTCAATAGTCATGAGTGCTAACAAATCCATACTATTATAGCACAGCAGGCATGTTTGTCAATAGATGTTTTGGTTGTACCTGCCGGCATTTGTTACTGTTCAGAGCCAGGCGCAAATCCGTGGGAAATTCATGGATTCCGCCGGCGGAAATCCATGAATTCCCGCTGATTTGCATCTGGCGGGCACACCACAACTCCAGAAATGGCTGCTTTCTGCCATTTCCGGAGTCTGGCTGTGAACAGTAACAAGCATTTTGCACCGAAAACGGTTCCCTGTCCGCTACTTCCTGATGAACCGGTCATCCGAACCGAGATCCTCGGATACAAAGCGCTCGGCATGCATGTGGAGATCATATTTTTCCCGAAGTCCGGCAAGCTTTGTCATCATCGGAGACGCATGATGGATATCAATTGCCGCCTGATCCGTCCACGAATCAATCAGCAGGATGGTTTCCGGATCGTTCAGCGGCTGGAAATACTCGTATCGAAGATTGCCGGGCTCCTTCCGGATCTGATCCGCAGTACCGGATGATTCCATCTCTTCGGCAAACGCTCTGGCTGCTCCTGCCTTTCCTGTGTAATACAGATTCACCGTAATCATATCTTCCCTCCGAAATAAAAAATGTCGTCACTGTTCAGAGCCGGACTCCGGAAATAGCGAAAAGCGGTCCTTTCCGGGAGTTGTACCGTGCCCGCCGGATGACAATTCCAGGAAAATCGCGGATTTCCGTCAGCGGATTCCGCGATTTTTATGAGATTGCCGCCCGGTTCTGAACAGTAACAATATACCATGAAATACCGGGGTTTGTAAAAGATATTTTAACCGTCACTCAGGCTTGTACCTCTTCCGGTGCATGACCGGCTCTGTGTACAGATAATTCCCCGTGTTGACGCATATTATCGGAAATGGTATACTTTACTCTGAAAAAGCCTTGATGGGTGCCATATCGGTGCATCGGGCTGCGGGGCATGCGGGTTACAGAGTTTTTTCAAGGAGGGCGTTGCTATGAGCTCCTTACCTTTCCCATCCAAACCGGAGGATCCAAACAAGCGGCGGACGTCCGCCTCTTCATCTGACAAACCGGCTGCTTCCGGCAGGCATACCGGTGGATGGCTGCTCGCCGCGGCGTCCGCCCTGTTAGTTGGGGTCGGAATTCTGCTTGCGTCCCTGAGAAACCCGGGTAATAAAACGCCGATCGGCACGCTCGGAGCGGAGACCGCTGTCGAAACCGAAGCATTCGCCCCGGAAACAGAGACCGAAATCTATTTCGAAAGCGAAGCCTTTGTCACAGAAACGGAAACCGGCACCGGTTTCGAAAGCGAAGCCTTTGCCGCGGAAACAGAGACCGAGACCCCTGTCGAAAGCGAAACATTCTCCGCAGAAGCGGAGACCGAGACATACTCAGTTGAAGCGGGTGCCGGGCCTGTCCGGGAAAGTTCTTCCGAAGAAGAGATTCCCGAAACTACCGATTTCCCGTCGGAGGCCGAAAGCGCCCTTGAATCCGAAGCGCCTTTTTCCGAATCAATTCCGGAATCCGACACTGAAGAAGACGGCACGAAAGAGCCCTCCGTGAAAGCGGAAGGAACGATTCCGTACAGGCAGGTAAATGTCCGGATCGTAACCGATGCAGTGGAAGAATCTTCCGAGGCAGACGCAGCGACGGATATGGTAGTGGAGTATTCCGGCGAGGATCCGGATCACAAACCGGAGGAAAATCCCGGAAATATAGCGGGCATAGACCGTTCATTTGAGGCGGAGACCGGGAATCATTCCGGCCAGACCGGAGATAAAGGACGTACAAAACCCGAAAATGTGTTACAGACGGTCCTTTCTTCACTGCGCACTTTCAGCGAACAGCTTCTTGAGCGTATCCCGCTGCCGCTGTCCCTGCTGCCTGCGGTTGTCTGGATGATTCTCGCGCTGACCGGACTGGTCTGCATTTTCCTTCGCAGAAAACGGTTCCGCTGCTTTTTCTTCGCGGCTGTATCCGCTGCCCTTCTGTGGCTGTTTTATTTCAATATGAATATACGGGATCCGCTGTATCTGTATTTCTACGGAGGTACCGCCGCATTTTTCCTGTTTATCGGCCTGATTCGTATTTTCAGACCTTCAAAACCGTCTCACGATGTCACCTGAAAGCCATCTAAGGAGGAATGAACCATGATTCAGTTACCGCTTGTATTCAGCGATCACATGATGCTCCAGCAGGGAAAGCCCGTGCGGATTTTCGGTACGGCGGCTGCTTCTGCCGCCATACACGTCTGCCTTGCGGATCTTGACGGGAAAACGGAAGCCGAATGCAGTACAACCGCAGCTGAGGACGGATATTTTCAGGCTGTTCTTCCGCCTCTGGCAGCCGGGCTGGACAAAATCCTGACGGTTACGGACGGGGAAAGCAGCGCACGCATCATCGATGTGGCAGTCGGTGAGGTATGGCTTGCGGGCGGTCAGTCCAACATGGAATATCTCATGAATTCGGATGCGGAGCTGAACAGGGAACGGGCCGGGCTTGCCGGGCTCTCCCCGGAAGACCTCCGCTCTATCCGTTTCTTTGATTATCCCGAAATTGCCTGGGAAGGTATGGAAAAGGCCGTAAATCTGTCAAACTTCGGAAAATGGCGCTGTCTGGATGAAAAAAATATCGTTTATTTCTCCGCTGTCAGCTACTACTTTGAGAGAAAACTCCGGGAAGGGATTTCCTCCCCCATAGCCGTGATCGGCTGCAACTGGGGCGGCACGAAGGCCTGCTGCTGGATTCCCGAGGAGACCATCCGTGAAGCAGGCGCAGAGGTCTGGATCACGGAATATAAAGAAGCGCTGAAATCCGTACCGGATCTGGATGCTGCCGTTGAAGCCTCCAAGAAGGGTCCGCAGAACGTGCTCTCGGATCCCGCAAATCCCACGCCCTTCGATGAGATTCTCTACCCCGGCTTATCCTGGAAGAAGCAGGAGGAAGCCGCAAAAATGTTCCCGCAGGGCGAAATGCCGCCCATTCTGCCCACACATCCCTGGAGACCGGCGGGTCTTTATCACACCATGCTGAAAAACCTCATGCCCTACACGCTCCGCGGTTTCCTCTGGTACCAGGGATGCAGCGATGAAGCGCATCCGGAGCTCTACACCGCGCTCATGAACGCGCTCATTCAGAAATGGCGCTCGGACTTTGAGGACCCGACCCTTCTCTTCCTCACCGTACAGCTTGCGCCGTTCTACCGGTGGCTCGGGAATGAAGCCGACAATTTCCCGGCAATCCGGGCTGCCCAGGAACGCACCGCCGACGAAGTGCACGATACCTGGATGGCATCCATTGGCGATGCGGGCATGTACAATGATATTCATCCCAAGCATAAGCGCAAACCCGGAGAACGTCTGGGACTGCTGGCCCTGGGACATGTGTACGGGCAGGATATTCTGTGTGATGCCCCGCGGGCAGAGCGGATGACGTACGACGGCGATACTGCCGTGATCTCTTTTAAGAATTCACGCGGGCTTTCACTGACATCACCCGAAAACGGCGGCCTGACCCCGGAGGAGGCAAAAGCCGCTTCCTTCTCCGATCCCGATGTTCCGGAGCAGCTCTCCCCTGAGGAAAACCTGCTCTCCCTGCTCTCCGTATCACCCGAAGGCACCATCCATGCCGAAATCCGCGATGAAACCTTACGCATAAGCCTATCCGCGGACGGCAAAGCGGTCAGGCCGGAGCATGTGGCCTTCGCCTGCACGCCTTATTACGAAGTAAACGTCAAAAACGCCGCCGGGCTGCCGGTCTTTCCGTTCCGGATGTGATCCGGGCAGCATACCCAAACAGCCAAAAGGAGCTTCGCCATGATCGTCCTGATGAAATATCTCAGCAGAGAACACGTTGAAAATCTGATCAGCGCCCTGCATTTTCATATCGATAAAATGATTTTCTTCGGCAGCCGGGAGGATCTTGCCGTCATGCGGCAGGATACCGGACGCTTTCTCAGGGATGTCTGCGGTGTAACGGAAACCTGCTTTTATGAGCTGCCCCTTTCCGCCCCTTCCCGCAACGCGGCCCGGCCGGACACACGGTCTGCAGGTCAGCCGGACCCATCCGGTCAGCCGGAGCTGCTGCCCGCCCTTCTGGAGATCATCCGGGAGACGGCGGTTTCCGAATGTTCCGCAGGGAATCAAGTATTTGCGGATTTAACCGGCTGTGATACCCTTGTCTCCCTCTCTTTCGGTATGCTCGCGCAGGAACTCTCCCTTCCGCTCCACCTCTACCGGGTTGAATCGGATCAGCTGATCCTGCTCAACAAACCGCTGTCGGGCGTACTTCCCGAAATTGCAGAAAAGATAACTGCGCACCTGGACCTGGACAAGTGGATCCGTATGCGCGGAGGCGTGATCAATTACCGCATGCATAAGGAAATCAAGGGTATCGACAACCGGGAGACCGAAAGCCTGATCAACCGCATCTGGCAGCTTTTTACCCGGTATGAGGAGGGCTGGCCCGCCATGTCCGGATTGCTTCAGAAGGCGCCGGCCGACAGTACGCTGACCATACGCCTGGAAGCCGGGCTCATCCGCGATTCCCTGAAAAAGCAGCGCATCTTCACGGAGGATGCCCTCCGCGCCTTTCTGAAGGACGGCGAGGAACTCAGACTCTTTTGCAACCTGAGAATCCGAAAAGGCACGCTGACTTTTACCTGTGCAAACAAAACCGTTCTCAACTGCCTCACCGAGGCCGGAAGCATCCTGGAGCTCCATATTTACCAGCTGCTCCGCAGAGAAGCGCCAAACAGCAAGGTCGGCGTCCACCTGGACTGGGACGGGGTAATCCACCGCCGCTCCGGTGAGGATGTACTCAACGAAATTGACGTGATTTCCCTGAAAGGCTTTGTTCCCACCTTCATCTCCTGCAAGCTTGGCCGTCCCGGCAAAAACGCGCTCTACGAGCTGTCCGCGGTAACCCGCAGATTTGGCGGGAAGTACGCAAAAATGATACTCGTGGCCGCCAAAGGCATGTCCCAGACAGATCTGCGCCGCGCGGCCGATATGCAGATCACGGTGACCGACCGCGATCTGAAGCCCTTCCGCATCGAGAACCCTGACAGCTTGTAACTGATCAAGGCCGGAAATGAACAGGCATTATGCTGTCCATTTCCGGCCTTCGATCGCATTCTTCAATTGATCCGGCTGATCCGGTTTTAATCGGTTTTCTCTTTCTTACCGCCCTCCAGCACCGCGCGGAGGCTCTCCTCCTGCCGGCGCCAGAGCGTCTCCGCATAGCCCTTGCCGGGCGCGATCTCCAGAAATTCCTCCGGCGTTACCCAACGGTAATCGGTGGTCTCCCCCTCCTGCAGCCTAACGGCATCCTTTTTCGTATCCACCTCCGCAAGGAAGCCCTGGTGGAAGGCCACGCCGGTGCGCACATTGTACATGGGCTTCAGTTCTCCGCAGACAATGCCCGTCTCCTCCTCCGCCTCGCGGCGGGCTGCCTCCTCAAAGCTCTCCCCGCACTGCACGGCACCGCCGGCGCTGCCCTCCAGGCGTCCCGGGAAGGTGGGCTTGCGCTCATCCCTCCTTGTGAGCAGAAGGGATCCGTCCCTGTGCCGGATCACCACCTCCGCCACGCCGCGGTACAGGCCCTCCGGCGTTTCCGAGCCGCGGATCATGGCGCTCCCCGCGGGATTTCCGTTTTCGTCATACAGGCTCAGCACTTCCGTGAGCGCTGCCCGGCGGATTGCCTCCAGGTTGACATGGCAGTATCCGGACGGATTTTTGACCAGGTACTTCTGGTGGTACTCCTCGGCCGGATAAAAATGCTTCAATGCGCAGGCTTCCACAGCCAGCGGCTTTCCCACGGATTTTTCCAGAAGGGAAAGGGCATGACGCACCTCCGCTTCGTCCGCAAGGTCGGTCCAGTAGATGCCCGTGCGGTACTGATGCCCGAAATCCTCACCCTGATGATCCACGGCGACCGGGTCGATAATTTCAAAAAACAGTTTCAGAAGGATGGCCAATGGCAGCCTGTCCGCGTCGTAGAGCACCCGGACGGTTTCCGCATGCCCCGTGTTCTCGTGTTTAACCTGTTCGTACGTCGGTGCTTCCGTATCTCCATTTGCAAAACCCACTTCTGTCTCCAGCACGCCGCGGATTACATCCATGTACCGCTGCACGCCCCAATAACAGCCTCCTGCAAGATAGATCGTTTTCTGAAGCATTCGCACCTCCTGTGTTTTGGCGTCGAAATTTGGTTACTGTTCAGAGCCAGATGCAAAGCTGTGGAAAAATTATGGATTCCGCTGGCGGAAATCCATGATTTCCCGCAGCTTTGCATCCGGCGGGCACGCCGCAACTCCAGAAATGGCTGCTTTTCGCCATTTCTGGAGTCTGGCTCTGAACAGCAACGATATTTTTCATCCGACATCATCCGGTTATCTCAGCGATCCCGGGAGGAACACTGTCTCAATCAGCGTTTACACGTTTCCTTTTAAGCTTTCAGAACCATATCAACGGCCTTTTTCCAGCCGCCGTACTTTTCCGTGCGGACCGTATCTTCCATCTCAGGCGTGAAGGAAGTATACCGCATACCGTCAAAAATGCCGTCGTCCCACAGGCCTGCGCCAAGCCCCGCGGCGTACGCCGCGCCGATTCCCGAAAGCTCCTCGGCCGAAGGCACGCGGACCGTGCAGTTTAAGAGGTCGCTCTGGAACTGCATCAGCCACTCATTGCGTGTGGGGCCTCCGTCCACGCGAAGCTCCAGGTCCCGGATTCCGGCTGCCTCCGCCATCAGCTTCACGATATCCGTGATCTGATAGGCAATGCTCTCCAGACCGGCCTTTACCACCTCAGCCTTCCCGGTGGTCCTGCTCATGCCCACCAGCGCCGCCGAGACATCGCTGCGCCAGTAAGGCGCCCCGAGGCCGGAGAAGGCCGGAACCAGATAGGTATGATCCGCCGGATTGGCTTTCATGGCTACATCCCGGGACTCTGCCGAGGATGCGAGCATCCCCATCTGGTCCTTCAGCCAGGTAACCACTGCGCCGGTATAGTTGATGTTGCCCTCCAGTACATACTGCACCTTCCCGCGGGTCTTCCATGCCAGCGACGTCACAACGCCCAGATCGGAGAAGATGGGGGCCTCACCGATATTCATCATAATGGAGGAACCGGTACCATAAGTGCACTTCATCATGCCCTTCTCCAGGCATCCCTGCCCGAACAGCGCCGCATGGGAATCGCCCATCACGCCGTGGATCGGGATTTTGCGGGGCAGCAGACCCTCAAAATCGGTTTCGCCGAAGCATTCGTCGGACCCCGTGAGTTCGGCCATGCAGCACACGGGAATCCCGAACAGCGCACAGATTTCCTCATCCCAGGAAAGACTGGAGATATTGAAAAGCTGGGTGCGCGAAGCATTGGAATAGTCCGTGCGGAACTCCTTTCCGCCGGTCAGTTTGTACACCAGCCAGCTGTCGATCGTTCCGCAGCATACGCCGCCCTGTTCGGCGCTTTTCTTTACGCCCTCCACATTCTCCATAATCCAGGCAAGCTTTGCCGCGGAGAAATACGGAGAAAGCTGCAGGCCCGTGCGGGCCTTGATCAGCTCCGCCTTGCCCTGCGCATCCAGTCTGTCCGCGATGGCGGCACCGCGCGCGCACTGCCAGACAATCGCGTTGTAAACCGGCTTTCCGCTCTCCCGGTACCAGGCAAGCGCGGTCTCACGCTGATTGCTGATACCCAGGGCACAGACCGCATTCCGGTCTATGCCGCTCTTTTCCAGGAGCTCCCCGACCACAGACACGGTATTCCGGTAAATCTCCTCCGGATCATGCTCTACCCAGCCCTTCTCATCAATCAGCTGTGCGTGAGCTTTGTCCGTGCGCAGCAGGATCTTTCCGCCCTCATCAAAGAGCATCGCCTTTGTCCCCTGCGTGCTCTGGTCAATACCGATAATGTATTTCATACGCTTCCTCATTTCCGGCGCGGGAAACGCCTTAACCGGCGTCCTGCGAAACACAACGGCGCAGGAACAGCCCCGCTGCCCCTGCGCCTGAATTCTATTCTGTTATTTTCCGATCGCTGCCTTTGCGCATGCCGCAATTCCCTCAGCGTTTAATCCATAATAATCAAACACTTCCTTCGAATTTCCGGTGATCACCGGGGAATCCGGAAGAGACATGCAGACAACCTTCTTCGGGCAGTTTGCGCCTACCTGCTGCGCTACCATGGAGCCCAGGCCTCCGAAGGGAGAATGCTCCTCCACGGCAATGACGGCTTTTGCGGACTCCGCATATTTTAAGAGCGTTTCGGCATCCAACGGCTTTACACAGTACATGTCCAGCACGGTGGCGGAAATACCCTCCGCCGCAAGCGCTTCTCCCGCTTCCTTCGCCGGGCGGACCATCTCGCCGCAGGCCACGATCAGCACATCGCTGCCCTCCCGCAGCACGGTGGCTTTATCCATGGCAAAGGGGGTGTTGTCCTCCTCATAGATATCCTCAACCGGATTTCTTCCCACACGGATATAGGCCGGCTTCTGATCCTCTAACAAGGCCTCAACCAGCTTTCTTGTCTGGTGCCTGTCGCTGGGCAAGTAAACACGCATATTCGGGATGGCGGACATGGCCGCGATATCCTGTGCGGAATGATGGCTCATGCCCAGAGCGCCGTAGCTGACACCGCCGCTGATTCCGATCAGCTTCACGTTGGTGTTGGAATAGGCCACGTCGATCTTGGCCTGCTCATAGCTTCTGGTGCTTAAGAAACATGCCGGCGAAGCCGCAAAAGGCTTTTTCCCGCACTTTGCAAGTCCCGCGGAAATGCTCACGAGATCCTGTTCCGCAATGCCCACTTCAATAAACTGCTCCGGAAAAGCGGAGGCGAACGGTGCCAGGGAAGCGCTCCCGCGGGAATCGCTGCAGAGCACCACAATATCGCGGTCCTCCTTCGCATGCTCCATCAGCACCTCACAGATGGCCTGTCTGTTCGGAATCTTATTCATGAAGCAGCGCCTCCTTTCTCGCATCCAGATCCTTCATAATCTGTTCGTACTCCTCCGCGGTAGGCACCTTGTGATGCCAGTTCGCCTTGTTTTCCATCACCGGGGAGCCGAGTCCCTTGGTGGTGTTCGCGATAATCACCGTAGGCTTTCCCTTGGTGGCCTTCGCCTCCTCGAAAGCGGCGTGAAGTGCGTCGATATCGTTTCCGGGTACGGAAATGGCATGCCAGCCGAAGCTCTTCCAGCGCTCCACCTGGTCGTCCTGGGACATGACATCCTCCGTGGAGCCGGAGATCTGCAGGCGGTTGCGGTCCACTACCGCGCAGAGGTTATCCAGCTTATAGTGGCCGCCGGACATGGCGCCCTCCCAGACAGACCCTTCCGCCAGCTCGCCGTCGCCCATGACCACATAGACACGGTTTTTCTTCCCGTCCATGCGGGAGGCAAGCGCCATGCCGACGCACACGGGAAGCCCGTGCCCGAGCGAGCCTGAATTCATCTCAATGCCCGGGAGCTTGTTGTTGGGGTGGCCGATAAAGGGCGAACCAAACCTCGAAAACTTCTCCAGAACTTCCTCATACGGGAAAAACC
The DNA here is from genome assembly GCA_946624325.1 of uncultured Clostridia bacterium. GTDB lineage: Bacteria > Bacillota > Clostridia > Lachnospirales > Lachnospiraceae > Anthropogastromicrobium. Next base: position 27,499 of record CAMOSC010000005.1, on the reverse strand, counting down.
CTTTCTCCGCCAGCACCGCGTACAGCGCCTCTACGGAGTGACCCTTGCTGAGCACAAAAAGGTCGCGTTCCGGATCATCCGCATTCTCGGGGGAAATGTTCATCTGGTCAAAATAGAGGGTGACAAGGATCTCCATAACGCTCATATCGCCGCCGATATGACCGCCCTTGCCGGCCATGATAATATCCAGTACATGCTTGCGAAGCTCGTACGCTTTCGCTTTTAAGTTATCCATAGGTGTTCTGCTCCTGTTATTATGGTTCCTGTTCAGAGCCAGGCGTAAATCTGTGAGGGATCATGGATTCCGCTGGCGGAAATCACGTATGTTTTATTTCTGCGGGTCGTAGATGGCCGCCTGAACCTCATCCTCGATGGGATCATAGAGATCCGGTTTGATGCCGATATACTTGCAGGCCTCATAGAGCACCGGAACCACATCCTTGTGGATGCCTACACAGTGATGAATATAGGGACCGCAGACCACCTTGTTCTCCAGGCGCTTCAGATCTGCAACCTCAACCCAGACATAGGTTCCCTTGGTCTTCGGGCCGTCAACACCCTTCGCATGGCCAAGCAGGAGCGAATATTCGCCGTTATCGCCGTCAAAGCGGCAGAGGGTCATCTCTCCGTGCTTAGCCTCGGCCTCCACGGCACCGGGATGGTCAAAGGCCAGCGGATAGCCGATGGTGGGCTTTTCGCAGGCGACGGAAATCGGCCACGGGCCGCAGTGCTGCAGCAGCTCGCCGTTCTCATTATCGGGATGGCGGACCGTCCAGTCCGCAAAGAAGGTACGGGCTTCATCCATGCCGGCAGCTTCCAGCATCAGCGCGGTGATGGCTCCGTGAATGTCCGTCTCGCAGACTACCGGGAAGCCTTCCTCATTCAGCAGGGAGTTAGCGGCGCAGGGCATAATGCCGATCTCGCCCTGAAGGGCATTCCAGCACTGGATGGCGCCGGCGTTGCAGCCATAGAAATCCGCAAGGCGGCGCATGGCTACCTTCAGGGCAGCCACGGTCTCGAGCTGCTCCTCCGTAACGGCGATGCACATATGCTCACGGCAGTACTCCATCACCTTCTTTACCTCGGTACCCTCCGCCTTCGCCTTCTTAATGGCGTCGGTGAGCTCCGGAAGCGGGATGGGGGAAAGCTGGATATTGAATTTCTCCAGCAGCTCGCCCTCGTTGCACATGGTCGACCAGAAATCAAAGGGGCGCGGTCCGATCTGCAGGATACGGGTATGGCGGAAGGTCTTCACCACGTTGCAGACTGCCAGGAAATTGCGGATACCGTACTGAAACTGCGGATCCTCCAGGCGGCAGTTGGTAAGATAGGTGAAAGGAATGCGGAAGCGTCTGAGCACCTTGCCGGTTGCAAAAAGACCGCACTGGCTGTCGCGCAGGCGCACGCCGTTCTCATCGGGACGCTCATCCCTCGGACCCCACAGAAGTACCGGAACATTCAGCGTTTTTGCAAGTCTCGCGCACACATACTCCGTTCCGAAATTGCAGTGCGGGATGAACAGCCCATCCACGCCGGCCTTCTGAAACTTCTCAACAATGCGCGGAAGGTCCTTATCGTTGTAGAGAAGCCCCTCGTCATTGATATCATCGATATCCACAAAATCCACGCCCAGCTCCTCCAGGCGTTTTTTGGTAAGTCCCGCATACTTCAGTGCATCCGGCGCGCTGAAAATGCTTCTTCTGGTCGGTGCAAAACCAAGTTTGATGTTTGCCATGGCTGTTCTCCTTATAAAAATACGGACGGCTGGCCGGCTGTGCAGCGGCAGAATTCCTTTTTACAGATTTTGCTGCGCGCGAAAGCTTCCGCCCGGGATTTGCCGCCCCGTCAGGCGGCGCTCTGATGATATCAGTATACACGACATCTGCCGAAAAGAAAATGCAAAAATGCGTGTTTTTCTTGCCATTTTACAAAGCCCCGCTTCATCCTTCCCCGAGAAAGTCCGCGAGCTCCTTCACGGTTTTAAAGTAGAAATCGCTGTTCGCCCTCATGAAATGCTCAATTTCGGGAATATCGTTTGCCCAGCCTGCCGCCGCAAAGGGTACGCCTACCGCCTTTGCCATATCGTACCCCGGCTTCAGATCGTCAATCATGAGCGCCTCTTCGGGCCGCAGCGAAAGCGCCTTCAGAACCTCCAGCAGCGGCCAGGGATTCGGCTTCCTGCGCTCATTGGGCTGCTCCCAGCCAAAGATTATATCCGGTACCGGAAGGCCGTTGGCCGCATAATCCCGGCGTATATTGTAGTCGAAGGAATGCGAGATCACGGCGATCTTACCGCCCCTGGCCCGCTGTGCCTCCATGATCTCCCGGATTCCCTTATACGCCTCCGGCACATGGTTTTGCACATAATCCTGCCAGAATTTTACTTCCACCTCCAGGTCCTTATCCGACATGCCGTAATCCTCCCGGCACATCTCAATGAAACCCGGCGTAAAATTTTTGATAAAGTAATCCTCAAGGGTAATGGTTTTCCCGGGGTAATACCGATTCAGATATTCCACGAAGCAGGGCCAGTGTATTGCGGAAGTGCTCGCCACAACCGTGTCGTCATGGTCAAAAATCAGGCATGGATATTCTGGCATGGGTTTTCTCCTTTACTGGAACAAATCGGTTTCCCTTTCGGGAAACAGGATATTTTTCTTTTATGTGCCGCTTATTTCTTTCTTACGGAAACAGGACAGCTTTCCTTTTCGGCACCGCTTATTGCTTCCGGAATGGCGTATATCTTTCTTTTGCGTACTGCTCATTTTTCCCGGAAGGACGGACATTTTTCTTTTACGCATCGTTCATTTCTTCCGGAATGGCGGACATTTTTCTTCTACGCGCCGCCTATTTCTTCCGGAATGGCGGACGGTGGCCATAATACAGTAAATGCCTCTTTTCCCTGCGGGCAAAAGAGGCATTTTCCTCTGAAAGCGGCCAGGCTCCGGCGCGGCCAGAGGGTATACGCTCCCGTTTTTTTGCACCGGCAATCCACTGCCGATGCGCGCATGCGGAAGACTCAATGAATTCTGCGGTCTGTCTTTCTTCCGATCCTGGTTCCGACCTCCTGAATCACCTGCACAATCACGATAATCAGCAGAATGCAGATCCAGATGATATCCTGGTTGCTCCGCTGGTAGCCGTAGGTGATCGCAATCTGGCCAAGACCGGTGCCGCCGATGGTCCCGGCCATAGCGGAATAGCCCAGGATCGTCACCATGGAGATGACACATCCGGTGATAAGGGAAGGTTTCGCTTCCGGGATCAGAACCTTTCGGATGATCTGGAAGGTGGAAGAGCCCATGGCCTGCGCGGCTTCAATCACGCCCGCGCTTACCTCTTTTAAAGAGGACTCCACCATACGTGCCACATATGGTGCCGCCGCGATAACAAGTGTTACGATCATTGCCTTGTTTCCGAGGCTGGTTCCCACAATAAACTTGGCTACGGGCAGCATGGCCACCATAAGGATGATGAACGGCATGCTGCGGAAAACATTCACAATGACTCCGAGAATACGGTTCAGCCACGGTATGGGCCTGATGCCGTCCTTTGCCGTGACAAACAGCACTACCCCAAGGGGCAGGCCGATCACATAGGAAAACAGCGTTGAGAGAACCGTCATATAGATCGTTTCCCAGACTCCCAGCTGCAGCACTCCGTTGTTCCAGAGTTTTGTCAGCATTTCTGATACCATCTGTCACTCCTCCGAATTTGTAACTGTTCAGATCCGGGCTGCAATCTCCGCAGAATCGTGAATTTAACAAATTAAAATCCATGAATTTCCCGAGATTATTATCAGGCAGGTACGCCGCTGCTCCGAAAATGAATGTTTTTTCCGTATCCAAGGTCTGACTCTGAACAGTTACCCTACTTGGCTGTTTTCAACTTTATAGTTGATGTTTATAAATTTCCCATGCGACTTCACATAGGGTCTTTAATGGCACCAGCCTAATACCTCTACCTGATATTACTCAGGCTACTTTTCTAAGGAATACTGACTCTTATACTCCTTGCCACCATTGAAGTGAATTCTATGTTCTGGTTTGTTCAGTTTCCCAGAAACACCGGCATGTTTATCCTTTATTATTTCAGATGCCCATGGTAATCACTCCAATAAGGAGATGATGATGATGATGTATTTTCCTCCTTTCTGTACAGATTGATTATATGATAGCAAACATATGTTCGTTTGTCAACCATATATTTGAAAATAGCCACCCTACTTTATGATTTCAGGTTTAAAAGCACTGGTTTACGGCAGGTTCGCCTACCGGTGGAAGGGTCTTACAACCGCCCAATACAGGGGTTCACGCCTTCCCGGCAGTCTGGGCTTCTTCAAATTTCACTTCATTTGCGCTCAGCCAGGCGTAAATTTTGCTGACCATCTTTTCGTCCTCCGGAAGGGCGATCACAATCTGGCCATAGGCAATGCCGTCGATATCCCGGGTATCGGCAAACATAATGTTTACCGGCGCCTGGCACTCCAGCACCAGGTTCGAGATGATGGGACGGTAAGAGGACTGGCCGTCAAACACGATGCGCAGCATCCTGCTGCCCACATGCGCGTTCAGCGCCTTCGGCAGGATCAGGTCCTTCGCGATTTCGGACTGGGGCGAGGTGAATACCTCGCTGACCTTGCCCACCTCCACAATATGGCTGTTGTCGATGACGGCAACCCGGTCACAGATCCGGTCGATAACGCTCATCTCATGGGTGATGACGATGATGGTAACGCCCATCTTCTGGTTGATCTCCTTTAAGAGGGAGAGGATCTGCTGCGTGGTATTGGGATCCAGTGCGCTGGTGGCCTCGTCGCAGAGCAGGTACTTCGGACTGGTGGCCAGCGCCCGCGCGATGGCTACGCGCTGCTTCTGTCCGCCGGAGAGCTGGGACGGGTAGGATTCATGACGGTCTCCCAGGCCGACAAGCTCCAGGAGCTCGGCTGCCCTGGCCCGTGCCTGAGCCTTTTTTACACCGGCTATTTCCAGCGGATAGCAGACGTTGCGAATGAGGTTGCGCTGCTCTAACAGGTTGAACCCCTGGAAGATCATACCGATGGACTGCCGTGTCGCCAGCAGTTCCTTCTTCGACAGATTCATCAGGTTTTTGCCGTCCAGCAGCACCTCCCCGGAGGTCGGCCTCTCCAGCAGGTTGATGCAGCGCACGAGTGTGGATTTTCCGGCGCCCGACAGGCCGATAATGCCGAAAATCTCCCCGTCCTCTATTTTCAGGTTGATATCCTGCAGGGCAACAATATCCGCCTGCGCGGTTTTAAACGTTTTGGATAAAGCTTTCAGTTCTATCATGGCAGTTGGAGAATACTCCTTTTTTACAATGCATTCGCTGAAACAGGCGGTGCGATACCGTCAGCTCTCCTGATTTTAACATATCTGCCTATGCGGTGCAAGTCCTTTGAGACCGGAAAAGGCATTGCCGGTCCACGCAAAATATGATAAAATGTTGTAATTGTTCAGATATAATTTTCTCAATTCCTCTTTCCGCCGAGCAGGCTTCCCGGAAGCCCTGCCGGAAGAGCACATTCAGACTGCACGCAATATCACAGGGAGATCCGAAAATGGACTATCAACTCATCCGCAGCAGCCGCAGGACCCTGTCCATTGAAATCAAAAGCAGCGGCGAAGTGCTGGTCCGGGCACCATACCGCTGTTCGCGGGCCGAAATTTCACGCTTTATTCAGGCCAAACAGGACTGGATCCTGCGCACGCAGGAAAAGCTGATGCGGCAGCGCGCTGAGGCCGAGGCCGCGGAAAAGCTTGATTCTGATGCGATTCGTGCACTTGCAGAGCAGGCGCTGACCGTCTTGCCCGGGAAGGTACGCCATTTTGCTTCCCTTGCAGGCGTTTCGTACGGCCGCATCACGATACGGAATCAGAGAACCCGCTGGGGAAGCTGCTCGGCGGATGGGAACCTGAATTTCAACTGCCTGCTGATGCTCACCCCGGAAAAGGTTCAGGATTATGTTGTCGTACACGAACTCTGCCACCGGAAGGAACTGAACCACTCCGCGCGCTTCTGGCAGGAGGTTGAGCGGGTGATGCCGGATTACAGGATTCCGAGAAAATGGCTGAAAGATCACGGTTCCGCCATTATTGCACGGATGCAGTAGCGAAACCTGCCGGACAGGCATATTTCCTGACTTATTGATTGACAGTTCCTCAGGTTTCTCTGCCGCACGATAATCCGCGCATCCGCTGCACAGCGGTGCCGATCGGATGGGCGGAGAAAACATCCGCCCACCCGATTCCGCAGGCGCAGAAATGAAAGCCGCCCGTTTCACAAGAACCGGACGGCTTTCATCTCTGTATTTCTGATTTTTTCCTGTTATCCCCGCTCATGCTGATTCCTCTTGCACACATCAGTGTCCAAAGGACTCATAATACTCTTCGATGAACAGTTCAATCTTCTTTAATATCTTTTTCATAATGCTCCTCCTTCTCCGATGATTCATCGGCTGCTTTCCTTTTGATGGTTTTATCTTAGCACGATTTCTTTTGAAAGTGAAATACTATTATTATACTATATTATATATTATTTCCGTATGATAAATTTCCTGTTGTTCACCGTCGGACGGCGCGCTCGCAGATACATCGGCAAACCGCCCCTCTGTATATGGGTGCGCGGGTTTTCATAATTCCTGTCCTGCTCACATGTAATCCATACCTCTCCCGCACCCATTCCTGGATCTCCTGGTATGTCCCTGCAAATCGGATGGGCGGGAAAACCATCTGCCCACCCGTCCCTTCCGCCTTGAGCCATGCCGACAGATCGCAGCGCGAAAAACGTGCGCTGCGCATGGTTCATTGCTTCGCGTAAAAAAACCCCCGGATATTTCCGGGGGTTTAAGAGGCGTGAACCAGATTTGAACTGGTGGTGACGGTGTTGCAGACCGGTGCCTTACCACTTGGCTATCACGCCATAAAAGTCACAATCAATGTGACTTTTAAAGTATACCGCATCTGTATCAAAAATGCAAGTACTTTTTTAAGCCTGTTTAACCAGGAGTTTCAGCAGCGGGTTTTTGCTGTAAAAGAAATCCAGTACCGGGCTCTCGCCGATCAGACGGAGCGCTTCCTGGCCCCATTCCTGTGTGGAAGCAGTGGTTACCACCACACCCGCTACCCAGAGAATCACCACACCTAAAAGCAGGCCGATTACCGCCCCGGCCAGGGAGTTTACCTGCCTGATGAGCGGCAGCTTTGAAGCTTTCAGGATCAGGATGCTTGCGATCCATACCAGCACCCGTACCAGGATAAATGTAAAAACAAAGATCATTCCCGAAAAAACCGCCTCGGAAATGATGGCCGTGAGCTGATCCGTCAGATCACCCGTTTTTCCGGATACCGCCTCCCGGCTGCCGACAAGGTTCAGCAGAAGCTCCCGCACCGGCTCTGGCAGATCCATGCCCTTAACCGTTTCCTCCAGCCGGTTTCCGGCGCTCTTTGACGCGCTGTCCGCCGCCTCCCGGATAACGGAGGTCAGATTCTCATCCACAAAGCTCTCTACCGATGTCTCGAGAGAGGTATGTTCCCGCACGAACCGCTCCACCGGCGCACGCAGGGCAAATACCAGCACCAGCGAGACAGCCATGGCGGCCACCGAAATGCACATCCTGGCAAGTCCGCGTTTTGAACCGTAAACGGCCATAGCTGCCAGAAACACGATTACCGCAATCGTCAGCCAGTTCATAAAAACTCCTTTCCGGCATCCTGTCTTTCCTTGAGCGCTTTCCCACCTATGCTCCCGAACTCATCTTACGGAAACTGGGTTTGCAGCAGCGCTGAAAAATACTCCCCGAGCCCGGTCTTAAGCTGCCCACCCCGGGCTTTTTATGCCCGGGGCAGAGTATCTATCCGCAGCCATGCGGTTTATTTAAAATGCTTATCGCGGAGGATCAGCCTTCCGTTCTTGTCATGCTTTGACTCAAAGAAAGAACCAAACCCGCTCTTTTTGCGGTCGGCCGCCGTAATGGCCCGGCGCAGCAGGGCATCCACCATCTGCTTTTTGTTCTTCTCCGGATTCTTCAGGATTTTTTCAATCTGTCCGATCAGATACAGTTCCGCGGTTTTATCCAGTATGCTGTCCTGACGCTCGGCAAATTCACGCGCGTAGGCCTGCAGCTCCGCTGCGGTGATCTGTTCCTCCACGAAACGGGTTTCAAAAATGCGCTGAAGCTTCGGGTATTTCTCAAACATGGCATCCAGGCGGTAATCCTGGTCCACCAGGACCATCAGGAGGCTGCGGTCAGAGGGATCAAGCACCTCGCAGAGATCCTCGATCACACGCTGTTCGATCTCCCCGGCTTCCAGAACCACAATGGTTTTCCCGAGCAGACGCTCGAAGGACTGCAGGAGGTCCTTGCTGTTGAGCTGTTTTCCGGTAACCCTCGCCACCTGGCGCGGAACGGTCCTGCTGGCTTTCGCCGCAACCCGGCGCAGATAACTCATCGCCGCTTCCATCTGGTTTTCCCCCGCAGGAACACTGACAGAGAAATGCCAGGTAGAAGCCAGATTCTCGGGATTGACGCGAAGCACTCCTGTGGGAAGTATGCCGGATGTGCTCTTTCCGATCCCTTCCAGCTCTTTCTTTACCCTGCGCGCTGTTTCCTTCTTCCTGCGGTCTCCGTAAGAACTGTCACCCTTGCCGGATCTGCCCTTTTCAGGCTCATCCTCGTATCCGGATTCATCATCCTCAGGCTCTTCATCCTCCGCATACTCAGATCCGTCCTCCTCGGACTCATCCTCGGATTCGTATCCGGACTCGTCAGCCTCAGGCTCTTCATCCTCCGTATACTCAGATTCATTCTCTTCGGACTCGTCCTCGTATTCCGACTCATCATCCTCAGGCTCGTCATCCTCCGCGTACTCAGATTCATTCTCTTCGGACTCGTCCTCGTATTCCGACTCATCATCCTCAGGCTCGTCATCCTCCGTATACTCAGATTCGTCCTCCTCGGGCTCATCCTCGTATTCGTATCCGGACTCAGTATCCTCAGGCTCGTCGTCCTCCGCATACTCAGATTCATCCTCTTCGGACTCGTCTTCGTATTCATATCCGGACTCACTATCCTCAGGCTCGTCGTCCTCCGCATACTCGGATTCGTCCTCCTCGGGCTCATCCTCGTATTCGTATCTGGACTCTTCTTCCTCAGGCTCATCGTCCTCAGCATACTCGGATTCGTCCTCCTCGGGCTCGTCCTCGTACTCATATTCGGACTCGTCTTCCTCAGACTCGTCTTCGTATTCATATCCGGACTCTTCATCCTCAGGCTCATCGTCCTCATCATACTCGGACTCTTCATCTTCAGACTCATCGTCATACTCATACTCGGATTCATCCCCTTCGGGTTCGGGTTCGGCCTCGTCCTCGTATCCGTACGCTTCAGCCTCGGGATCATCGTCATCCCCGCCCGCTGATTCGTCCTCTTCGGCCTGTCTATAACCGCCTTCCCGGATATAATCCTGATACTCCTGGTCCATCATATCCTCTACAGAAGCCTCGCCAGCCATGTCATCGTCCCCCTCGGCTTCAGCATTGGCCGCAGACACGCTGTCTGCTTTTCCGGCTTTCCCGTCATTGTAAGCCTCGTAATCTTCTTCCGCATCGCCGGCATAACCTTCTGCTTTGTCGGAGTCCTCATCAAAGCGATCCGCCTCGTCATCGTATTCCGACTCATCATCGTATTCAGCCTCTGAGTCGGCAATGTCATCCCCGTTTTCCGGGACTTCCGCATAAGCCTCCTCATCGGCTATCCGACGGCTGTTTTCTGCCATCCGCGGGAACTCCTCGCCGGCCTGGCGGGCAACATATACGCCCTCCACGCCCTCGACCGGCTCTTCCAGCTCCTTCTCCCGCCCGGTTCCGGAATCTTCCGTATCGTTCTCCTCTTCCATGCTGCCTTCCGCCTCCACGAAAATTTCCGCGGTGGGTATATCGCGGATATCCTCCTCGGGGATCTCGTCAGCGATTCCGGCGGACTCCATGGATACCTGTTCCGGAACCTCGCCAAGGCCATCAAAGGTTACAAAATTCTCCGCATCCGGCTCCACGGCATCCACATACTGCGGTCCGCCTTCCATATCCGGAGCCTGGGGTTCATCCCGATGCGCTTCCCGCGCCTCCGCAGAAATCTCCCGCGCTTCCTGCTCCGGGGCATCCGCCTTCTGCTTTCCGGCATCTTCTTCCGCCCGGGAAACGGCAATCTCTATCGCCTCGGCAAACTCCTCCCCGTAGTCGGCAGTGCGGGCGCCGGCGATCATGGCAGCCTTCCGCTGCGCCTCTTTTTCATCCCAGACATCCGTCCTTGTGGCGCCGAGACCATCGCCGAGATCGGTCCTTGTTGGCGCGATATCCGCGTGGATCTGCTGCCGTTTGGCATTTTCCTCGGCGCTCTCTTTCATGAACTGTTCCACCGCCTCGCCGGAAACGGGCCCCTGAGGGATCTTTGCCTGCGTGGCGTTGAATTCCTCTTTCGCCTGCCGCCTGTGGCGGGCAAGCTTTCCGACAAACTCCTCCCGGCGGGTATCATCCATCGCCTCCGGCACGCTGGCGGAAACCAGACGGTTGAACTGACGGGACTTCCCGTTCACATTTTCACGGCTTCTCTGCACCTCCACCGGATCCGGATCGTCCAGACGGGTCACCGTAACCATAGGCGCGCGCTTAAACTGCTGCAGGACGCTCGCATCCACATCGGTTCTCGGCCCCTGCCCGCTCTCCTTTTCCATGCTGCGGACCATCTCCGCCGTGGCCTTGCCCACGCGGTCCAGCTCGGAATCCACGCGCAGCTCCTTCACGGTATCCGGAACCCCTTTAATGGAATCAATCTGTCTGGAGCGCTCCTCATACTGCGCCTGCTCCTTCTGATTTTTCAGCTCCTGCGCCTTCGCGCGCTGTTCTTCCGTCAGCGGTGCGAAGCGCTCCTTCAGCTCCAGCGCCCTCTCAACATAGGCGCCCAGGCCGAACCACAGCACGATGTCGTCGCACAGCTGGACACATTTCTCCGTCTGTCCGCTCTGGGCATAGAGCGTGGCAAGCTCGTAGGCCCATTTTTCATCAAAATCCTCTCGCTTGTAGGCTTCGAGGATTGTTATTTTCTCTTTCACGGTGGCATTCTGGGAGCAGGCCATCTTGTACAGCAGCACCAGACGTCCCTGGTCATGCGGTGCGATATTGCAGAACTCCTCAAAATATGCCTTGGCGTCATCATAGTTATTGGCTGCCAGCGCCAGCTCCGTGAGACGGTATACGATCCGTCTTCCGATCGGAGCATACTCATAGGCCTGGACCAGCACGTTCATGGCGTCCTCGTAGCGGTGGAGTGCGGTGTAAATATCCGATACCGTTGTCAGCATCTTGACATCACGCACCTTGCTCCAGTCTATGCTGTCGCACAGCTTCGCCGCCTCCCTGTAATCCTTGCGGGCAGCGACCTGTTTGATATGATCTGTCTTTAAGCGATATTCGTATTTATCCATAATGCTCCTACAGCTCCACACGTCCGTCCAGCGCCCGGGACAGCGTCACTTCGTCAATGTACTCCAGATCCCCGCCAACCGGAACGCCGCTTGCAATCCGCGATACCTTAATACCCGAAGGCTTAATAAGCCGGCTGATATACATGGCCGTCGCCTCTCCCTCCAGGCTGGAATTGGTGGCGATAATTACTTCCTTTATGTCCTCCTGCTGCAGCCGCACCAACAGCTCCCGGATCCGGATATCCGCCGGCCCGATGCCGAGCATAGGCGAGATGGCTCCGTGCAGTACGTGATAAAGGCCGTTATACTTTCCCGTCTTCTCATAGGCCGCAAGATCCCGGGTGCTTTCCACCACCATGATGGTATGCTTATCCCGATTGTCGCTCCGGCAGATCGGACAGTATTCCTGATCGGTCAGCGTAAAGCAGGATTTGCAGTAGCGCACGTTTCTGCGCGCCGAAATCATGGTGTTCGCAAACTGCTCCACCTCTTCCTTCGGCATATGGATCACATGGAAAGCCAGTCTCTGCGCCGTTTTTGCGCCGATACCGGGCAGCCGTGTGAATTCCTCGATCAGCTGGTTGATCTCTTTGCTGTAATAATCCATGTCAGAACGGGAAGCCTCCGCCCAAAGCTCCGCCCAGTCCGCCGGTCAGCTTGGACATGTTGGAGGCATTCGCCTCGTCCACCTGACGCAGCGCCTCATTCACGGCAGCCACGATCAAATCCTGCAGCATCTCAATATCGTCCGGATCCACTGCCTCCGGCGAGAGCTCCACAGCCGTCACCTCACGCTTGCCCGTCACGGTAACCTTTACCGCACCGCCGCCTGCCTGTGCCGTGAATTCCTTCTCCTCGAGCTCCTTCTGCTGCTCTTCCATCTGGCGCTGCATGCGCTGCGCCTGCTTCATCAGGTTATTCATATTTCCGGGCATGCCCATTCCGCCGCCGAAACCGCCTCTTTTTGCCATTTTAAATTTCTCCTTCCTGAACGAAGTTCTGTTCTTTGACCTAATAATCAAAGATGACTATTTTGCGGCCACGCCTGAAAAGTGCAGCCGTGTGCAAAATATGTCTCCTCCCTGACCACTTTTCAGATGTTCTTCTACTCTTCGCCTATTTCCATCTCGATGCCCGGGATATGGTTTCCGCGGACCACCTTCGGAGCCGCTTCGCCCCTGTTCAGGACCCGCGCGAAAACGCGGAATTCCCTGCCGTATTCCCGGTTCATCCAGTTATTCAGCTCTTCCATCCGTTTTCCCTGCATCATGGCCGTATATTTAAAAGAATCCGCGAAAAGGATACACAGCCCGCGGTCCTTATCATAGCCAAGCGCGCTTCCCCGGAGAAGGCTTGCTATAAACGGGCTCTGGGAGCCCATAATCCTGTTCCAGTCCACACGGAGCTTTTCATAATCCGCAAACTCCGCCGGGGACAGCTCCACGACGGGCGCGGGCCTCTCAGCTCCGGGCTCATTTCCGGCATTTCCTTCGCGCCCCGCTCTGCCGGGCTGTGCATTCCCGGAAGGACGCTGCGCCGCGGCGCCATCCGGTCCCGGATACATTCCCGCCCCTGCGGGCAGGCCGGTTCCGTTTGCCACTGCCTGCTCCAGCTGCGCCACGCGGGCCTTCAGGCTCTCCGTGTCATCCTCCATGGAGGGCTGCATCATCCGGATAAGCGCGGTCTCAAGCAGCACGCGCTTGGAAACGGAAAAGCGGATCTGGTTGGACAGCTCGGAACAGATCCTGATATCGCGCATAAGCACGTCGGGATCCAGCTCCTGTGCCTCCTCGCGCAGCCGTGCATAGTTTTCCTGCGACATTTCCAGCGCTTCCGCGCCTTCGTCCGCTGTCTGCACCAGCATGAGGTTGCGCAGATACCAGGTGAAATCCAGTACAAACTGGCCGATTTCCTTGCCCTGGGTGCTCACCTCGTCAAGAATGCCGATGCATCCTCTGACATCAATCTTTTCGATGCAGCGGGTCAGCCGGGAGAAAATCTCCGTGTCCGCCGCTCCGAGAACCTCCAGCACCTTCTCATAGGTCAGCTTCTGTCCATAGTAGAAGGAAATACACTGCTCCAGGAGGCTCAGGGAATCTCTCATGGATCCGTCCGCCGCTTTGGCTATGTACCGTACGGCAGACTCCTCCGCCTCGATTCCCTCTTCCGAGAGAATGTGCGAGAGCTGGGCGGCTATCTCACCGCCGGTAATGCGCCTGAAATCATAGCGCTGGCAGCGTGAGAGCACGGTGACCGGCAGACGGTTCGGCTCGGTGGTTGCCAGGATGAACACCACATAGGCCGGAGGCTCCTCCAGGGTTTTCAGCAGGGCGTTGAACGCGCCCGTGGAGAGCATATGCACCTCGTCAATGATGTAGACGCGGTATTTGCCGTTTACGGGCGGATACTGCACCTGTTCCCGGATTTCGCGGATGTTCTCCACGCCGTTGTTGGAGGCCGCATCGATCTCCGCCACATCCATGGAGGTTCCCGCGAGAATGGACCTGCAGGCCGCACATTCGTTGCAGGGGCTTCCGTTGACGGGGTTTTCACAGTTGATGGCCCTCGCCATAATTTTGGAAACCGAGGTTTTCCCGGTTCCCCTGGTGCCGCAGAACAGGTATGCATGGCCTACGCGCTCCGAGATGATCTGGTTTCTGAGCGTGCGCACGATGGCATCCTGCCCTTTTACATCCTCAAACCTTGCAGGACGCCATTTCCGATAGAGTGTCATGTATGCCATTGATGCCTGCTCCTGAATCCGGCAGAAGCCAAAGAAATAAAGCCTTTATCGTCTGCCATTATAATCTATACCACTTCAAGGCCCGGCACTGCCGGGCCTTTCTTATGTGCGAAGCAATGAGCCATGCGGCAGAAAATGACAGCACTGGCACGGGGAAGCTGCTTTTTAGCTTGCCCGGGACAGTGATGGCATTTTCTGCCATACGGCAGAGCCGTTCCAATCGCAGCGCATGCATCTCGCGCTGCGATCTGTCGGCATGGCTCAAGATAGAAAATGACAGCACCGGCACGGGTAAGCTGCTTTTTAGCTTACCCGGGACAGTGATGGCATTTTCTGCCATACGGCAGAGCCGTTCCAATCACAGCGCACGCATTTCGCGCTGCGATCTGTCGGCATGGCTCAAAAAGTGGATGGGCGGATGGTTTTCCCGCCCATCTGATTTTAAAAGGTAGATGCCGGCTGCCGTTAAAAGCCGGCCGCAATCAGATTTGTTACTGCTACTTTATTATACAAAAAAAGCTTCCGGCTTGCAACCCGGGAAGTCTTATTATTTTCTTTCGATCCGGGACAATGGATATTTCAGATCCGATGAAATGGCAGCACCGTTACAGGGCCCGCACCCGGCCGGTTTCCGCGTCGATTTCCAGCTCATCGCAGGGGATCATCCTGACGGATCCGTCTTCGCCGAATTCCAGCGGGAACCAGACATAGCGGGAGTCAAAATAGTCTTTGCCGTTCCACCTGTCGCCAACGTAAATATAGCTTGTCTCCTCCGTGCCTTCCAGCTTCAGGATAAAGGCAGGCTGTGAATGATAGGTGGTTTCGTCCCCGATCTCCCTCTGGAACCCGAAGCCCTGCTCAAGACACCGTGCCGCGGCATATTTTCCCTGGTTCGGGGCCCATCCGGTGCAGAAGGATGAGAGAATGTAATACAGGTCGCCCCGTTTTACCACGGCCGGCGCCTCCCGGTACTCTCCCTGCCAGAAGTTTGCCGTGAAGCGCTCCACATTCAGCCAGTCCTCCTGCAGCAGATACATGTGCATATCCGCATTATCGCGCGATGCGGAGAGGAAATACGCCTTCTCCCCGTCCCTAAACAGCGTGCAGTCCCTGGACATCTCTCCGTAGGGGTTAAAGCTCCCGTGATACACGAAATCCCCGTCCGGCGTATCACAGGTCGCCACGGCAGCGGCCGCGCAGCGGTAATCCCTGCCGTTTTCGTAGTGCATCCACATGACGAACTTCCCGGTTTTCTCATTGTACAGCACCTTCGGCCGCTCAATGTTGACCTTTGACCCATCCTCATGAACCAGATGCAGGTCTGCCCGGACCCGGGTCTCCCGCACCGGGGAATCGGTTCTGAGCACATGCCGGCGAAGGCTCCAGTTCACCAGGTCCTCTGAGGCATAGCAGCTGACATACAGGTTGTCCCGCCTGTCCTCTCCGTACCAGTAATAGACGCCTTCATGCTTCAGGATATGCCCTCCGTGTGCGTGGAGTACATTTCCCTCCGTATCCTTCCAGATGGTTCCGTTCTGAATTTTCATTGACCGATCCTTTCTATAACGCAATCGTATGCCTCCGCCCGAACTGCGGAAGGGGACATCTCCCTCCGTACCCTGCCGCTTTCCGGGACAGAACTGTACCGCCCGCTTTCCGAGACATGCCTACACCTCCCCGCTTTCCGAGACAGGCCTGTACCACATGCTTTCCGAGACAGGCCTACGCCTCCCCGCTTTCCGAGACAGGCCTGTACCACATGCTTTCCGAGACAGGCCTGCACCTCCCCGCTTTCCGGCAGATCCGTCTGAGGCTGCCGGGGCTCAGCTGCCCAGCTGCCGCATCTGCTGCCTGTAACAGTGCAGGAAATACAAAAGCTCCGCGGTCCCCGTAATCCCCCAGCTGAATATGTACAGCAGATACAGGGAACGCATGGTATGGAAATGTGCAAATACCGTAAAGATCCAGATGATCCGGAATACACAGGATCCCAGGATGACAATGACCGTGGGGACAAAGCTCCTGCCGAGTCCCCTCGATGCCGCGATGGAGCAGTCCATCAGCGATGAAAACGCATAGGACGCCGCCATAATCCGCAGACGGATCAGACCTGCCTCTATCACCTCGGGCTCTCCGGTAAACAGCGACAGGAACTGCCTTCCGAAGGCAAGCAGGCAGATGCTGATTGCGCCTCCCGCGCAGAAGGATAGCAGCAGCGATAACAGGTAGCTTTTCCGTACGCGTTCTTTCTTTCCCGCCCCGAAATTCTGACTCATAAAGCTGGAGCAGGCCATGTAAAAGGCGCCCATCACATCATAGACCAGCGAGTCCGCATTGGCTGCGGCGGAATTGCCCTCCACCATAACCGCGTCAAAGGTGTTTACCGCTCCCTGTATGAATAGGTTTGCGATATAGAAAATCGCGTTCTGAAGGCCAGCCGGCAGGGATATGCTCAGGATCTGGCGGCATTTGCCCGGCGTCACCTTCAGCTTTGAAAGCTCCAGGCTAAGGGGCTTTTCACAGCGGGAAAGAAAAATCAGGATCATGGCCGCCGAGCAGTACTGGGACAAGACGGACGCCAGCGCCACACCCGCCTCCGCCATGCCGAATACAATCACGAACAGGAGATTCAACGCCACATTCAGCGCTCCGGCCATGGAAAGGAACAGCAGCGGATGCCTGGTATCCCCGGAAGCGGAGAGCACGCCGTTTCCGAAATTAAACAGCGCCAGTGCCGGCATGCCGAACATGTAGATCCGCAAATATCTTAACGCCCCCGCGTACAGCACTTCTTTCGTGCCCAGGAGCTTTAACAGGGCCGGTGCAAAGGCAAAGCCAAAGACAAGCAGCGCCAGTCCCGAGAAAAACAGGATGATCAGCGCGGTATGAACGGTTTCCGAGACGTCTTTTGGCTGCTTTGCCCCGATATAATGTGCCGTTGTCACGTTTACGCCGCTCCCCATGCCGATCAGGAAGCCGGTAAAGAGGGTGACCATGGTTGCGGTGGAACCGACGGCCCCAAGCGCTTCGGCGCCGGCAAACCGTCCTACCACGGCAATGTCCGACATATTAAACAGGACCTGCAGGAGATTGGAGAATACCAGGGGGATGCTGAAGCGCACGATGGCGGGGAGCAGCGGTCCCTCGGTCAGTGAAAAGCTGCGACGGTTACTCATGAAAAAAACATCTTCCTTCTCAAATAATACCGCAGGATCGGATTGGCGGGAAAACCATCCGCCACCCGATTCCGCAGGCGGACATTCGCAGATCTCGGCTGCTTTTATCTGTCAACCTGCAGATGCGGAAGCCCGCAAGCGGCTTCCACGCCTGCCGGGTTCCTGCGCGAACACTGCGGTCCAGTCCATTTTAACACAGTACCGGGCCCATGGCAATTATCCGCATGTACATTGTTGCCGCCGTCCGGTATTTTTCTTGACAATTCCCGACCCATACGCTACAATATACCTTGCGCAGCCGGGGCAGCAGCGGCGCCTTGTACCCTCAATCCGCTATAGTGGGGGCCATGCCCCGGCCGAGGGTGTCTGTTTGTGGAGCAGCCCTCTGTAAGTGGCGTTGACGTTCGGGTCTTGCGCAACAGGACTCTGTGAACCGTGTCAGGTCAGGAATGAAGCAGCACTAAGCAGATCATCTTGTGTGCCGTGAGGGTGCCTGGACCGAGCTAACTGCAGAGGTAACGTCTGGGGGCAGCATTCGAAGCCGGGGCGCGCACAAAAAGAAATTAACCGGATGGGTGGTTTTCCGCCCATCCGGTTTTCCGTTAAAGCCATTGCTACTGTTCGCAGCCACACACCGGAAATGGCAAAAAGCGCCATTTCCAGTGTTGCGGAGTGCTCGCCGGATGCTAATCCGTGAGGAATCATGGATTTGCGCCTGGCTATGAACTTCAGCAAGTCATTCAGAACCAGAAGCAGCCCGGGGAAACGCTTCCCGGGCTGCTTCTGCGTTCATTCGCACTCCGCGAATCCCGTTTTATACACATACCGGTGCGGACGGAAACCGCGTCTCCACCGGCGGGACGGCCAGCAGTGGTTCCTGCTTTCAGCCCCGATATCAGTCTATCTCCTCGAGCGTTTCACCGTCCGCTGCTTCATATTCCGCTTCGGCTTCCTCCGTGGTCTCCTCCTCGTCCTCCGGATCGCTCAGCCATGCACCGACAATGGCGTTGCCCCACGAAATATTCTCGTAGATGTTGTAGCCGTGCAGAATGCGCGGATAGAAATCAAAGTAGACGTTGGAATAGATGGGAATTAACGGCACGACCTCGGAGAAGCGTTCCTGGAATGCCACCCATTTCTTCATGTAGGTCAGCACATCTCCCGGATCGGTGCGGCGCATATCCACAGCCAGCTCATAGAGCGTCTTATCGGAAATGCCCGTGGTATTGCGGGTATCCGGAACAGGAAGCTCTTCTGTCGTCTCCTCCTCCGCGGTCAGTTCTTCGCTCCGGCCTTCCTCCGCGGAAATGGTCGATTCCTCAACCAGATCCTCATACGCGGCGGCATTATACTCCCCGGAAAGCTCCTCTTCCCCGGTCACAATCTCTTCCAGGCCGATCTCTGTTGTCTCTTCTTCCGTCGTAAGCTCCTCGGTTTCCGCCTCTGTCGTCTCCTCCTCAGGCTCGGTGTACAGGAAGGTCTGAGCCGGATCGAAGACCACGTCGAAGTTTGTGGCCATGTAGATCATATCGAAGTCGCGGTTGTCCTGGCGATAGTAGTACCGAAGCACTTCATCCATGGGAGCCGTGCTGATGGTGAGAACGGCACCGGCCTCCGCCAGATAATCCGTGAAATTCTCATCCATGACGTCGATAATCTTATTGCCCTCCGGGATCAGCAGAGAGAGCGTCAGCGGAACAAGGAACCAGCCGTCCTCCTGCTCCACGATTTCGGTCTCAACGGGTTCCTCCGCGGTCTCCTCTTCGGTTTCGGGCTCTGCGGCAGTCTCCGTTTCAGTCTCTGCTCCGGGTGTTTCTTCACCGGCCGGCTCTTCTGCCGCGTCAGTCACATCTCCGTCTTCGGACAGTCCGGAGAATTCCTCCGTCTCTGTCAGCCCCTCGGTGGATTCTTCCTCCTCCACCCACTCCGGATGGTACTCGGCGCGGTAGCGGACGGTATCCTCCTCAGGATCAAACGCCTCTCCTTCGGCGTTCAGCTTCCACCCTTCTTCCTCAAACAGGAGGGCCGCCTGGTTTACATCGAGCTCGTAAATTTCAACATTGTCAAGGTTCAGGGCTTCCCACTCGGCAAGCTCCTTCTCGTAAGCCGCGACGGCCTCGGCATCATTTTCATCCTCCGGCTCGTCTATCGGATAGGGCATCGCGCCGGTATGGCTGATCAGCTGGTACATCCACTGGCCGATTCCGTAATAACCGTTCACCACGGAACCCATGGACCTGCCCACATAATCCTCCATCAGGGCCTGTTTGTCGATGCAGTGGGAAATCGCCTGGCGCATCTTTTCAGAGCTCACCATATCGCGTTCCGTGCTGAAGCTGATCATAGCCAGACCCGTGCGCATGTAGTTGCTCATACCGTAGATGGGACGGTTGTGCCGGTCGCGCAGCCTTGTCAGGGCCATGCCCGCATTCACCGCATCGCCGTTCATAACCTTATTCAGCAGGCCGTACTCGCCGGCCTCCAGCTCATCCACCATGGTTGCGTTGTCTGCGGTGGCAAACTCCAGCCTGTCAATCACCGGGCGAAGACCGTCCGAATTGCCCTTATAGTATTCATTTGCCTCGAGATAAGCCGTGCTTCCGTCAAACGATACCAGGGTATACGGGCCGCTCGTCACGGTCGGATGCGCCAGATACCCGCTCTCCTCATCCATGATGGTCTTTGTAAGGAGCTCCGCGGTAAAGCGCGGCTCTTCCTCCCCGCTTCCGGTCGTCTCCTCTTCCGTTTCCGCCTCAGACCCGGCTTCCTCCGAGGCCTCTTCTCCGGTCAGCTCCTCCGTAAACTCTCCGGCGTCTTCTCCCGAAACCGCCTCTTCGTTTTCCGGGGATTCCTCCTCCGAAAGCTCCTCTTCCGTTTCCTCCTCCGGCTCCTCGTAGTCCGGAATGTTGGTAATCATAACGCCGTTTCCGAGATCCTCAACCTGGCAGCCGGGGGCAATCACGTGGATGGGATACGGGACGCAGTCCAGCAGTCCCAGCTCATAGAAGAACGGCAGATACTCGCCTTTTATGGTGATGGAAAGGAGATTGTCCGCCAGCACCCGGATACCGGACAAATACGGCACCTCGCCGTTTATGTATTCCTCATAACCCAGCACATACTCCAGATCCCTGGTATTGCCGCCGAGCTCCGCAATCTGCGGAGCGATGGACAGCAGCATGGAAAAGGCATAATCCCGCGCCGTGATCCGCGTGCCGTCATTATAAAACAGATCGTCGTAAACCGTGAAATAATAGGTACGGTTGCCTGTCTGGTTATCCTCTACAACCGTAATGCCGCTGACAACGGAAGGATCTATCGCAAAGGTTCCCTCGCTTCCCTTCCACTCCACCAGATTGTAGCCGTGGATGAGCGCGCGCACGTCGATATCGCTCATCGCGTTGCCCCACATATCGGTGAAGAACTTTCCGCCGAACGGCGTGGTGCTGCCCACGCGGAGATACTCGTAATCGGCATTCTCCCAGGCAAAGAGCGTTTCCGGCTCTGTCATGGGTTCGGAGGTCTCCGGTTCCGTTACGGGTTCAGGAGTCTCCGGATCAGCTGTTTCATATTCACTGCTTTCATACTCCGAGGTCAGCGGCTCCTGAAGAGCGTCTGTTCCGGCTTCGGCAGCGGACTCCGCCACCATCTCCCCGGCCGCTGAGGTTTCCGCCGCATTTTCCGCCAGCGTTTTCCCCGCAAAGCCGGTAACCACCATAGCCGTTCCGGCAATCAGCATACTTCCAAGCGCGATATGTGAAATAGGACGTCTCAATCTGGTTCCTCCTCCCAAAATGTGGTTCTGTACTCGGTACTCTGGCTTAGTGGCCGCGGATGGCTGTTATGCGGCCGCACCTGATAAAATGCAGCCGCGGACAAACATGTCTCCTTTGAAAACAGTTTTGTGCCCTGGCTTAACAGCAGCGGATGACTGTTTTGCAGCCACGCCTGCAAAAAACGCAGCCGTGGGCAGAATATGTCTCCTCATAGATTGAAAATACACGGTTCATCTCCTTTTATTCTAACACAACTCCGTATATTTTTCCATCGTAAGTTATTCGGAATATGTAAAATTATCGTAACTCTTCAGAGCCAGACTCCGGAAATGGCGAAAACAGCCTTTTCCGAAGTTGCGGCGTGTCCGCCGGATGCAACACAGGGTTCTTCAGGGATTTGCATCCGGCGGGCACACCGCAGCCGCAGAGGCCTTCTCTTTGCCATTTACACAGTCCGGCTCTGAGCAGTGAGGAAACATCCAGTTGGAAATCAGAACATCGGCACCGGCTTAAAATCTATCACTCTCGGGCGCTCTTCCGCTTCAAGGATCCGCTCCGGCCTGTAGCACATATTGAAAAGCTTCCCGTCCGCCCGCGACAGAGGGCCGTCCGCATGTCTGGCCCCGTAGGTCGTCATGCGGCCGAACATCCCCTGCACCTGCTCTTTATCATCCGTTCCGGCGATAATCCTGGCACAGAGCTCAATGCCCTCGTCAATGACCGACGGCGGCAGCACCTGGTGTCCGCCGTACATCATGTCAAACTGGTCCTGGTACTTCTTGAAATGCAGCAGGTTCTTCAGATATGCCGCCACCGGAAGGGAGTTTCCAAAGCCCAGCAGCGTATTGCTGTTGCAGCAGTCGCCGGTATAGGCAATGCGCCGCTCCCTGTCCAGAAATACCACGGAGCCCGCCGAGTGTCCGCCGACCAGGATCACCTCAATCTTCCGGTCTCCCAGGTCAAGGAGATCCCCGTCATAGAGCGGATAAGCCGGCACGGGCGCGAACGCCACCATGTCCGCCTCCTCCATGCGCTCCCGCAGCTCCGGGAATGCCTCCTCCTTCGCATGCAAGAGCATCTGCTCCGTTCCGGGCAGCCTGGAATCATAATAATTCGCGATATCCCGATGATGCATGTAGCAGCATCCGAATTCGCTGTTCGCAGCCACATGATCCAGATGGAAATGCGTGCATACCAGTTTTAACGGTTTTTCGGTAAGTGTTTCGCAGAAGGTCTTCAGGCTCCCGTAACCGTACATCGTATCAATCACCAGCGCACAGTCGCGCCCTTCCAGCAGATAGCAGTACACATGCTCCTGATCCGTAAAGGCATACTCGATCTGCCACGATTTCTCCGCAATTTCCACAGCCTTATAGTATTGTACGTCCGACATGGTTTTCTCCCTCCAAATTTAATGTCAGCTGTTCAGAGCCGAACCCCGGGAATGGCATGAAACAGCCACTTCCGGTGCCGCGGTGTGCCTTCCGGATGCTGCTCTGTGGAAAAGCATGGATTTCAGTCGGCTGAATCCACGATCCTCCTGAGATTGTCATTCGTCTGGCCCTGAACAATTCCATATAATGTGTATCAGACCGGAAGCCGTCAGTCAGCATAGCCCCTTGAAACAATATCCTGCCATGCCTCATCATCTATCTCCTCATCCCTGAACAGCTTCCTCTTATCGCTTTCCGTAATTTTGCGCAGGACCCTGCAGGGGTTTCCGACAGCGACACACCAGTCCGGGATATCCCTTGTTACCACACTTCCCGCGCCGATGACCACGTTGCTTCCAATATGAACGCCCGGGCAGACAACCGTATTCCCTCCGAGCCATACATTATCGCCGATCGTAACGGCCTTGCCGTATTCATAGGCCGAATTGCGGACAGAAGGATAGATCGGGTGGCCTGCCGTGTAGATGGCTACGTTCGGCGCCATCTGACAGTTGTCCCCTATTGTGACGGTCGCAACATCGATGATGGTACAGTTATAGTTGGCAAAGAAGTTTTTACCAACCTTAATATGCGTTCCGTAATCACAGTAAAAAGGCGGATTTATGAACGCTCCCTCCGCGCCGAGCAACTCTTTCACGACATTCGAAATGCCTTCAAAATCAGATCGATCCATGAAATTCAGCTTTTGCAGGATCTTTCTGCAGGCAATCATTTCCTCTGCAACTTCCTGATCAGCAATGTAAGCAAGTTCTTTGTCGCGGCGTTCGGTTTGATTCATTATGTTCTCCTCAGGTAATTTGATAAAATAGTCATCGGGGACCTGTGTCTCTCAGAGATCCTTGATTATTTGAGATGTGAAGATTCGTGTACCGGGCGGTTATCACGCTGCACTTCTCCTTCTCTTCATCATCAGTGCTGCTTCGGCGATGCCTGTGAGCATGGTATCAAGGAGATAGATTAGGTTGGTGCCGGAACTGCCGGTGAAGGGTAGGAATAATTTCGCGCCTTCTGTTCATCATAAGCATTTCTTAACGAGCGTGGCATCATCTAATGCTGCATCTATCAACCGGCTCAGGAAGGAAGTATAACCCTTGCCATAGGACTTCGAAAACTTTTGTGCTTTTTCCGATAACCGAATAGACGCTGTTTGTTTTGTCCTGCTTATTTGCTTCATCCGCTTGAACTGCTTTAACATTTCCGGCGTCATCTCAGGACTTTCATCATCATATACTATAGTTCTTGCTGCTGCATCTTCCAATTCAAGAATATCTTCTTTGCTCAATTCGGAATTAATTTCTTTAAAACTCATCTTCACCATGATCATACCTCTCCTTTTCCGGAACAGAAGCAACTCTTGCTGATATCAGTCTAACACAATTATCTCCTCTGAATACGCATACAACAAATAAGATCCTGCCGACTTTTCCAAGGATATTGTATCGTTCCTCTTCCGGATGCTCTTCGTCTTTTCTTATCAGCTTATTGGGATCCAGAAAAACTTTTGCAGCTGTCTTAAAACGGATCCCGTGCTTTTTGAAATTCTGTATCTCCTTCTCTTCATCCCATTCAAAAGATGCATTTTCAATATCAAATTCAAAGTATTCGTACATTCTGTCACCTCATGAAAAAGCATATCATATTTTGCCGCAATATGCAATGCGTTTTGCGGTGTTCGTAAAGAGAACGAGAATATGGTTTACTGTAGATGCGTACCTGAACAAGGTCAATGCTTATACAGCCTTCATCTGGCTTTGTCCTGGTAAGGCCGATCTGGAGGAACAAAGCCGCCAGAAAATGCTCTATGGTTCCACATCGAACCACGCAAAATCTGTTTGACCGCATTGCGAAGGCCCATCGCGCCGGGATGGATTTCATCGTCATCATTGACGAGGAGCATTCCAATACCGAGCAGCATCTTTATCTCAGTGGAATTGTGAAATCAAACGTCATACCTTCTTCGTTAACCAAACATCTCACCGCTTCTATCGGTATACCGTTATTTTTTACATCCTCCAGAAGATCTGCAAAATACGGATCAACTTCGCGATTCGCGCAAAAATAATCTGCATCACACCTGCAGACCACAAACAGCAGGTGAGGATCTTGTCCACGATTCTTCATCCACAAAAGAGATGCCAGTCTTTCATTCAATGCCTTAGATGGTATTCCCGGGAGATATGCTATTCTATCTTTTACAAAAGAAGTTCCCATCACCTGAATTATCAGATCATGGTTTTCTCTGCCGAGGGTAAGGAGCGTCATTCCCTTTGTGTCCTGATAAAAAGATACTCCTCCATCCAGTTTGCCGTTAAGATTGTTCAATGCCCATCTTTCAGCGATTCTAAGCGGTTCTTTTGTATCAACGCATACCAATGTATCGCCGTCGTAAACTGAATATAAATCAAACGGGGATCTTCGGTTTTCATTCTCCGCTTCCCGAAGAAAACAGATTGCTCCGGTTTTCAAAAACTCCATATCTATCCCATTCGATATATAAGCTTCAAAAATATTTCCGCTTATATCCACCTCTGCAAGTCTGCGGCTCGTTCTTCTTTTAATTGATCCTTGTACCATGTTCTGTCTCTATCGGTAATGATATTTTCAAATATTTCCCAGTTTTCCGCGTTGGTTGAACCGATCCCTTTGATTTTGGCTCGCCTGAAAGCTTATCTAAAGCCCACTGGATTGTAAGCAACTCCTCCGCGTCAAATTCTGCCATTTCCTCCGGCCTCAGTACAATTCAAAAAAGAAGCCCGCCAGGCAGGATTCCGGTTGTGTAGATTAACACAGGGTGCGCAGCCAGGCGAGCTGGATGATCATAACATAATCGTTTAAATAGCAGCCGGTGTAGAATCATCCGGATCAGAATCATCATCAAGGAAGTTCTGAGCATAAGTCGGTGTGAGATCATAGCGGCGAATGATCAATGCTTTGATCTGATCTTCCGGCATGTTTGCAAATCTTCCAAAACTGATATCCTCTTTAATCTTCTGTGTTCTCTCTGAAGCTATTCTCACATATTCGGGGCTTAACATTGTTAACATGATTTTTTCCACCTCCGCTCTGTGTTCTTCGAAATATTTGGCCAGATAGCCTTTCTGAATACAAAGGTCTATGGTCAATACGACTGCTTCTCTCTTTTCTTCAGGACTCTTGACAGAAACCACAGTCTGGTCCCAGATACGACAGAACCCCATGTACTCTGCTATAATCTCACCCTTATAATCACCATGCAGAATTCGCGCTTTAAATTCAGGTTTGTCCGAATTGCCACCAAATAATTCCTGGTTCAGGGATAAAACGTCCTTCTCTATCTTTTTCTTTCCGGTATAAATTACAAAAGCTTCCACATCCGGAATATCTACTTTCGGTGTAGCATACAAATCGGCTTTCCGCATGACCAGATAACTCATTGCGGAATCGTAGTAGTAATCAGCCAAACGGAAAATAATATTCACAGACCATGTAGATTGTGTTTCCGCAAGAATGATCAGCTTTCCTCTTGCCAGAAGTCCAAGGTCATTATACGGGTGAATCGTCAGAACGTTGTCCAAGGTGACAAGTTCAAGATCGTCTTCTGTAATCGTGGTATCCTGCGGAAACAATTCTTTGTAAAGTCTCAGCTGATATTCCTTGCGTGTAAACAGGTTCAGGAATACGGAATTCTTCGCCTGACGGTTTACACGGTCTTTCTTCAGGACATCGTTCTCGGCTTTGTAGGCATCCCGCTCTGCCATCAGTTCTTCGTAGGTCAGTTTCTTCTCCTCAGTCATTCAGATGCCTCCCCTTATTACATAATCTCTCAAAATAATTATACCTGTCAAGGTCCATAAAATCAAGATTCCGTTCCTTATTATCTGAAAACATTCGGTGATCCCCAAAGAATTGTTGATACAGAAAATCCAACCGGGAGTGCTGTTCGCCCTACTGTCCCGCTGTCTACGCTTATCCAGAGGATCATAGGCAATTTCTACTTTGGCACCTGCCAGTGCGGTGCCTGCTTCATACAGATGCCCGCCGAATGAAAAACAACCTGCCAGATCAATGATGCGATTTTCGTGGTGCATGAAAGCTTGTCGTTGTCTGATGGGCAGGAAAATCAGAGCTTTGCGGCATATTTGGACTGCTCAGTCACTGGAATCAAAAGTGCATCCATAGCCTGTTGAGCTGTCATTTTAAGTGTCAGCATCAAGTTCCTGATGCTCTCCACACGATTTTGATCAATTCCTCTCTGAATCGATTCCTCCCTGAGGTCTTCCATCACCTTACACATAATATCAACTCCCTTCGGATCGGACTTCAGATATCTCGCTTTGTCTGCCAGCAGCTCCGTGTACATATCATCCGGATCTGAAAACAGGAAATCATGCATCAATCTGCCAAGATCATTATCGCCCTTATAACTTGCATTCACATAAAGAATATGCTGTCTGTGTTTCCCGGTGCATATCTACTTCGGCAGGTGTTAACACACGGCTGATATAACCGTCATATTTCATAACTCGCGAAATGAGTGCTACCAGATAATTTGGAGGCGTTGTAACTCCCTGCTCCCAGTGCTGAATATTAGCCACAGGTATTCCAAGATAAGCAGCAAATTTATTCTGACTCATTTTTGTTGCATTTCTAAGCTCTTTAATAGCGTTCATACTGTACCTCCGCTGATCAGCTTGTCTATTTTGAGTATATACGTTTAATATACAGCTGTCAAGGTTTCCTTTTCTGTTTGTTGTTCACGGCTTTACAGTATTAAAGTGCAGAGATTGAAGAATTGGCTCCATGAGCATTGATGCTCATGGTCCGTGATCTGCCGACCGCCGCCCTTGATGATCTGGGTAACGATCGTACTCGT
>CAMOSC010000004.1 GCA_946624325.1 uncultured Clostridia bacterium | reverse complement strand
CAGCAACTACGAGGATAGCGCCGTCCATCTGAGCAGCACCGGTGATCATGTTCTTAACGTAGTCGGCATGTCCGGGGCAGTCAACATGAGCATAGTGACGTTTTGCGGTCTCATACTCAACGTGAGCGGTAGAGATGGTGATTCCTCTCTCTCTCTCTTCCGGAGCCTTATCGATGTTTTCAAAAGCAACTGCCTCACCGGTTCCCAGTCTCTCATGCAGAGTCTTGGTGATTGCAGCGGTCAGAGTAGTCTTACCATGGTCAACGTGTCCAATGGTACCAATGTTGCAATGCGGCTTCGTTCTCTCAAATTTTGCCTTTGCCATTTTGTGAAATCCTCCTTAGATTATGTCCCATAACGGGCATCGTTTGTCTGTTCATGGACCGACAACTATGCACATTATATTCCATATCTGCAAAGTTTTCAAGCCCATTTTTTGAAACTGACGGTATATTTTCAGCCGTCAGCCCGGATCTTCCGGGCCGACGGAGGTTACGCTGAAGACGGCCCGCCTTTGGCGGGACCATAATGGTATCCGCGCTCCGTCTTTACTTCCGGTGATGGTGCCTTTGGCAGCGGAGCATGCGGGTTACCTGCGATAACACTGCAGGCGTTCAGATTACTTGCCGGAAAGAACCTTTTCGGAGATATTCTTCGGTACCGGCTCGTAGCGCTCAAAGAACATGGAATAATTGCCGCGGCCCTGCGTCTTGGAACGCAGATCGGTGGCGTAGCCGAACATCTCGGCTAACGGGACAAATCCGCGGACGATCTTTCCGTTGCCTACATCATCCATACCCTCGATGCGGCCTCTGCGGGAATTGATATCACCGATTACATCGCCCATGTACTCCTCGGGCATGGTGACTTCCACCTTCATGATGGGCTCAAGCAGGATCTCTCCCGCTTTCTGCATGGCTTCCTTGAGGGCCATGGAACCGGCCACATGGAAGGCAAGCTCATTCGAGTCAACCTCATGGTAGGAACCGTCGAACACATTCGCGCTGACGCCGACGAGCGGGAAACCGCCGAGCATACCGGCCTTGGTCGCCTCTTCGATACCTGCCTGAACGGCGGGGATGTATTCCTTCGGAATCGCGCCGCCGACCACGGAGGATTCGAACTTGAAGAGCTCGTCTCCGTTGGGATCCAGGGGCTCAAAATGAACCTTACAATGGCCGTACTGACCGCGTCCGCCGGACTGCTTCACATACTTGCTGTCCACATCCACGGCTTTTGCCAGCTGCTCCTTGTAAGCAACCTGCGGTGCGCCGACATTGGCCTCCACATGGAACTCACGCAGCAGACGGTCGACAATGATCTCCAGATGAAGCTCGCCCATACCGGCAATGATGGTCTGGCCGGTCTCCGGATTGGTATGCTGACGGAAGGTTGGATCCTCCTCGGCCAGCTTTGCGAGCGCTTCGCCGAGCTTTCCCTGACCGGCTTTGGTCTTGGGCTCGATAGCGAGCTCGATAACCGGCTCCGGGAACTCCATGGATTCGAGGATAACCGGATGCTGCTCATCGCAGATCGTGTCACCGGTGGTTGTCAGCTTGAAGCCGACAGCCGCGGCGATATCTCCGGAATACACCTTATCCAGATCCATACGCTTATTCGCATGCATCTGCATAATGCGGCCGACGCGCTCCTTCTTGCCCTTTGTGGCGTTGAGCACGTAGGAACCGGTGTTGCAGGTACCGGAGTACACACGGAAATAAGCAAGTTTTCCAACAAAGGGATCCGCCATGATCTTGAAGGCAAGAGCGGCAAACGGCTCATCGTCGGAGCTGTGACGCTCCACCTCGTTGCCTTCCAGGTCAGTTCCCTTGATTGCGGGAATGTCGGTAGGTGCCGGCATGTACTCTACAATTGCGTCGAGCAGTTTCTGAACGCCCTTATTGCGGTAAGCGCTTCCGCAGCATACGGGAATTGCCGTACACGCGCAGCAGCCCTTCCGGAGGGCAGCCTTCAGCTGCTCATTGGTGATCTCCTCGCCTTCGAGGTAGGCCATGGTAAGGTCGTCGTCCAGTTCGCTGATTTTTTCAACCAGCTTCTGGTGATATTCCTCGGCCATCTCCTTCATGTCCTCGGGGATTTCGGTGATGGTGATATCCTCACCCTTATCATCGTTGTAGATGTAAGCCTGCATCTCGAACAGATCGATAATGCCCTTGAACTCATCCTCCTTGCCGATCGGCAGCTGAAGGACAATGGGATTCTTTCCGAGTCTGTCACGGATCTGATCAACAGCTCCGTAGAAGTTTGCTCCGAGAATATCCATTTTGTTGATGAAAGCCATTCTCGGTACATTATAGGTATCCGCCTGACGCCAAACGTTCTCGGACTGCGGTTCCACACCGCCCTTTGCGCAGAAAACGCCTACCGCACCGTCCAGTACGCGGAGAGAGCGCTCCACCTCGACCGTGAAGTCGACGTGTCCGGGGGTATCGATGATATTAATACGATACTCCGGCGCGCCTTCCTTGCGCTTCGCATTTTCTTCCGGCGTCCAGTGACATGTGGTCGCAGCGGATGTGATGGTGATTCCTCTCTCTTTTTCCTGCTCCATCCAGTCCATGGTAGCAGTACCCTCATGCGTATCACCAAGCTTATAATTCACACCGGTATAGAACAGGATACGCTCCGTGAGCGTGGTCTTTCCGGCATCGATATGCGCCATGATACCGATATTTCTTGTTCTCTCCAGCGGATATTCTCTTCCAGCCAAATTGTAATCCTCCTCTTCGAAAACCGAAGACTGTTTCCCGCGGTTTTCAGTATCACCGTCCGCACACCCGGGCACGGCTTCCGCACGGAAGCTTAAGCCCCGATGCCTGGACAGCTGATTCTCCGCATGACAATGCGGAACGGAAGTACGCGGCAGACGCCGCCTTCCGTATCAGTCCGAAAATGCAGACTGTATTTATCAGAAACGATAATGCGCGAAAGCCTTGTTTGCCTCGGCCATCTTGTGCATATCTTCTTTTCTCTTTACGGATGCGCCGGTGTTGTTGGACGCATCAAGAAGCTCGTTGGCAAGCTTATCTTCCATGGTCTTCTCGCCCCTCTTGCGGGAGAACATGGTGATCCAGCGGAGCGCAAGCGCCTGCCTTCTGTCCGGCTTAACCTCGATCGGCACCTGATAGGTAGCGCCGCCGAGTCTCTTGGCCTTAACCTCGAGAACCGGCATAATGTTGTTCATAGCCTCTTCGAATACCTCAACGGCGGGCTTTCCGGATTTCTCCTCAATCTTCGCAAATGCGCCGTAAACGATTTTCTGGGCTACGCCTCTTTTTCCGTCCAGCATGATATTGTTGATGAGCTTTGTCACAACCTTGTTGCCGTATAACGGATCTGCTAAAACATCTCTTTTCTGGGTATGTCCTTTACGTGGCACGTTACTTCCCTCCTTAACCATTCGCCCGGGCCGGTAAATTTCGGGCCGAGGCAGTTATATCACAGGTACTCACATCGGTTTGTGTTCGCGCTGGTTCTTGTTTCAGGGGACTGCTCCCCTCCCTGTATCTGCAACCGACAGGACAGGTATGTTCGAATGCCGGCACTAATCATCAAAAAACGTGAGTGACGCATGAAACGTCATCCAATCTGCTTAATTATTTCTTTAAGTCTTTCGGTCTCTTTGCACCATACTTGGAACGTGCCTGACGTCTCTTCGCAACACCTGCGGTATCGAGTGTTCCTCTGATGATATGGTACCTGGTACCGGGCAGATCCTTAACACGTCCGCCGCGGATCATAACCACGCTGTGCTCCTGAAGGTTGTGGCCCTCACCCGGAATATAGCTGGTAACCTCGATTCCGTTGGAAAGACGTACTCTGGCGATTTTACGAAGCGCAGAGTTCGGCTTCTTCGGGGTGGCGGTCTTCACTGCGGTGCAGACGCCCCTCTTCTGCGGAGCGGAAAGGTTGGTCTGTTTCTTCTTCAGAGAGTTGTAACCCTTCTGAAGTGCCGGGGCGGTGGACTTTTTCTCAAAGCTCTCCCTGCCCTTTCTGACTAACTGATTAAATGTTGGCATTCGGTTCACCTCCTGTAGGTCTGTAAACAAAGTCTGCTGCGGCCCGGAAACCCGGTTCTCAGCAAAGAAAGAACGTATGCGTCCGGCGGTTGCACCCAAAGGTATCCGAAACGCATACGTTCATTATTTTACTACCGTTTTATTTGACTGTCAACAGGATTTTTGGCGCAGAAGCCGCTCAAAACGTAGATTTTAAGCGGTTTTCAGCACGCATCTGTTGTGAAAACTCACGATCACTCTTCCGTTTCGGCTTCCCCGAAAACGAGCGGTTCCTCTCCCTCTCCGAAGGAATCGGAATAGGAAGATTCATCCTCATCGCCCAGGTCCAGCTCTACCGGCCCGGCGCTATCCTCGGAACCCGCGGCAAGATCTTCGGCGCCGCCCTCTTCGGATTCCCCGCCGAGAACGTCATCCGTGATCGTCAGCTCGTCCTCCTCGGAAAGATCGCTGAGCACAAGGCCATCCGTATTCAGGCGGACATTGCGGTACTTGCGCATACCCGTTCCGGCGGGAATCAGCTTTCCGATGATGACGTTTTCCTTCATGCCCATGAGCGGGTCAACGCGGCCGTTGATCGCGGCGTCGGTGAGGGCCCTCGTGGTTTCCTGGAAGGAAGCCGCGGACATAAAGGAATTGGTTGCCAGGGAGGCTTTGGTGATACCGAGCATGATCTGCTTGCCGACCGCCGGCTCACGGCCTTCCGCGACAAGCTTTTCATTCATCTCGTCAAACTCGAGAACATCCATGGTGATGCCGGGCAGCACATTGCTGTCGCCGCTCTCCTCCACGCGGATCTTCTTCATCATCTGACGCACGATCACTTCGATATGACGGTCGTTGATCTCCACGCCCTGCATGCGGTACACGCGCTGTACCTCCTGCAGCATATAGTCCTGCACGGCGCGAACGCCTTTGATGCGCAGGATGTCGTGGGGGTTGATGCTTCCCTCTGTCAGCGCATCGCCCGCCTCGATGAATTTTTCATCCAGCGGCTTGATACGGGCATCGTAGGGAATCAGGTATGTTCTGGAATCCCCGTTATCCGGATCCGTCACGACGATTTCGCGTTTCTTTTTGTTGTCGCGGATGGAGACAATGCCGCCGATATCCGAGACAATCGCAACGCCCTTGGGCTTACGCGCCTCGAAAAGCTCTTCGACACGGGGAAGGCCCTGTGTGATATCGCCGCCGGCCACGCCGCCCGTATGGAACGTTCTCATGGTCAGCTGCGTACCGGGTTCACCGATGGACTGTGCCGCGATAATGCCGACGGCCTCACCCACCTGGACCGGCTGACCGGTTGCCATGTTGGAGCCGTAGCACTTTGCGCAGATACCCAGATGGGATTTGCAGGAAAGCACCGTGCGGATCTTTACGCTGTCCCTTCCCATCCTTGTCAGGGCATCCATGATCTTCCCTGCGCGGCGCGGGGTAACCATGGTGTTTGCTTTTATGATGACCTCTCCGGTATCCGGATCGGTGATGGTCTCCGCGATAAAGCGGCCGGTCATACGCTCCTGCAGCGTCTCGATCTCTTCCTTGCCGTTCATGAAAGAGCTGATCTCCATAAACGGGATGTCCCTGCCTTCGCAGCAGTCCATCTCACGGATAATCAGTTCCTGGGAAACGTCGACAAGGCGTCTGGTCAGGTAACCGGAGTCCGCCGTACGGAGTGCCGTATCGGAAAGGCCTTTACGCGCGCCGTGTGCGGAAATGAAATACTCCAGAACGTCAAGTCCTTCACGGAAATTGGACTTGATCGGAAGTTCGATGGCCTTACCGGTCGTGTTCGCCATCAGTCCGCGCATGCCGGCAAGCTGTTTGATCTGCTTATCGGAGCCGCGGGCGCCCGAATCCGCCATCATGAAGATGTTGTTGTATTTATCCAGACCGGAGAGCAGTGCGGTTGTCAGCTCCTTATCGGTAGCCTCCCAGGTACGGATAACCTGGTTGTACCGCTCTTCGTCGGTAATCCAGCCCCGCTTGAAGTGGCTGGCGATCTGGTCAACCGTATCCTGTGCTTTCTTAAGCAGCTCCTGCTTTCCGGCGGGAACTGTCATATCCGATACGGAAACCGTCATTGCGGCGCGGGTGGAATACTTGTAGCCCATGGCCTTGATCGCATCCAGCACCTCGGCGGTTCTGGTTGCGCCGTGGGTATTGATGACCTTTTCCAGAATCTGCTTCAGGCCCTTCTTGCCCACGTGGAAATCCACCTCAAGCTTCAGCTCGTTCTCGGGATCGGAGCGGTCGACAAAGCCCAGATCCTGCGGAAGGACCTCATTGAAGATCAGCCTTCCGAGCGTTGTGCTGATGTTTCCCTGAACCTTTGTGCCGTCCGGACGGGTTGCTGTCCTTCTGACCGTAATTCTGGAGTGCAGCGTCAGCTCGTCGTTCTCATAGGCCAGCAGGGCTTCATTCATGTTCTTGTAAATACCGCCCTCGCCCTTCGCGCCTTCGCGTTCCTGGGTCAGGTAGTAGATACCGAGCACCATATCCTGGGACGGAACGGCAACGGGGCCGCCGTCGGAGGGCTTTAAGAGGTTGTTCGGGGAGAGCAGCATAAAGCGGCACTCCGCCTGCGCCTCTACGGAAAGAGGCAGATGGACAGCCATCTGGTCGCCGTCAAAGTCGGCATTGAACGCGGTACAAACCAGCGGATGGAGCTTTATGGCCTTGCCCTCGACCAGGATCGGCTCGAAGGCCTGGATGCCCAGACGATGCAGTGTGGGGGCACGGTTCAGCATGACCGGATGCTCCTTGATAACATCCTCAAGCACATCCCAGACCTTGTCCTCCATGCGCTCGACCATCTTCTTGGCATTCTTGATGTTGTTGGCTTCGCCCCGCTGCACCAGCTCCCTCATGACAAAGGGCTTGAACAGCTCAATGGCCATCTCCTTCGGAAGGCCGCACTGGTAGATCTTCAGCTCGGGGCCTACGACGATAACGGAACGGCCGGAATAGTCCACGCGCTTACCCAAGAGGTTTTGGCGGAAACGTCCCTGCTTACCTTTCAGCATGTCGGAGAGGGACTTGAGCGAACGGTTTCCGGGGCCGGTTACGGGACGGCCTCTGCGCCCGTTGTCAATCAGGGCGTCAACGGCTTCCTGAAGCATACGCTTCTCATTGCGGACGATGATATCCGGCGCGCCAAGCTCCAGCAGCCTTGCAAGGCGGTTGTTTCTGTTGATGATGCGGCGGTACAGGTCGTTTAAGTCAGAGGTTGCGAAACGGCCGCCGTCCAGCTGTACCATGGGGCGGATATCCGGCGGGATCACCGGGATCGCCTGCAGGATCATCCACTCCGGACGGTTTCCGGACTTGCGGAAGGCTTCGACAACTTCAAGGCGTTTGATC
This sequence comes from uncultured Clostridia bacterium, assembly GCA_946624325.1. GTDB lineage: Bacteria > Bacillota > Clostridia > Lachnospirales > Lachnospiraceae > Anthropogastromicrobium. The sequence continues at coordinate 35,447 of CAMOSC010000004.1, read as the reverse complement.
AGCCTTGCGCGCTTCTGGCCGGAGGCATCCTTCAGCTCCGTGCGCAGTTCCTCGTAATCCTTCTCGAGGTCGATGGCTTTCAGCAGCTCCAGGATGGACTCGGCGCCCATTCCGGCGCGGAAGCTGTCGGCACCGAACTGCTCCTGAGCATCCCTGTATTCCTTCTCGCTGAGCACACGCTTGTAGCTCAGGCCGCTTGTGCCGGGATCCAGCACGATGTAGGATGCAAAATAGAGGATCTTATCCAGGTCTCTCGGAGAGACATCCAGAATCAGGCCCATGCGGCTGGGGATTCCCTTGAAATACCAGATATGGGAAACCGGCGCAGCCAGCTCAATATGGCCCATGCGCTCACGGCGGACATTGGATTTGGTAACCTCAACGCCGCAGCGGTCGCAGACAATATTTTTATAACGGATCTTTTTATATTTACCGCAATGGCATTCCCAGTCCTTGCTCGGTCCGAAAATGCGCTCGCAGAACAAGCCGTCCGGTTCGGGTTTCAGGGTTCTGTAATTGATCGTCTCCGCCTTTGTTACAGCGCCCCTTGACCATTCCCTGATTCTCTCAGGTGAAGCCAGACCCACCCGGATCGCGGAAAATGACATCGACTGATTTGCTTCTGTCAGGTTTTCAGGCATTACGGCTCTCCCTTCTAAACGAATGTGGGTATAATAAATGCAAAAGCACCTCGTTTACCGATACTTTAATCAGAAGTCCTCTCCCTCATCCATGGGATCGGGCAGCTCATCCGAAGCAAAATCCTCGCTGAAATGGAACTCCGGCTCATCCTCGCCCTGGGGCTCTTCTTCAATATCGGCAAATTCTCCGTCCCGGATCTCCTGCTGCGTGAAACCGGAATCCGCAAGCTCCTTGTCGCTGTAGTGCCTGCTGGTATCCTCTCCCATCAGCTCGTAATCGTTGGGACCGTAATCAATGTTCTCCTTGATTTCGACCTCGGAGCCGTCCTCTCTCAGAACCTTTACATCCAGCGCAAGCGCCTGCAGTTCCTTCAGAAGAACCTTGAAGGATTCGGGAATGCCGGGCTCGGGAAGATTCTCGCCCTTGCTGATTGCCTCATAGGTCTTCACACGGCCTACCACGTCGTCCGATTTGACGGTCAGGATCTCCTGCAGTGTGTAGGACGCGCCGTAAGCCTCAAGGGCCCAGACCTCCATCTCTCCGAAACGCTGGCCGCCGAACTGGGCTTTTCCGCCGAGCGGCTGCTGCGTGACGAGCGAGTAGGGACCTGTCGAACGGGCATGGATCTTATCGTCTACCAGATGGTGGAGCTTGAGGTAATGCATGTGGCCGATCGTGACCGGACTGTCGAAGAATTCGCCGGTACGGCCGTCGCGGAGGCGGACCTTTCCGTCTTCGTTGATCGGCACGCCCTTCCAGAGCTCGCGGTGCTCAAGATGATCGCCGAGGTATTTCATGATATCCTCGCTCAGCTCATCCTGGTGCTTTTCCCTGAACTCCTCCCATTCCATATTGGCGTAATCGTTTGCAAGCTTCAGCATGTCTGTGATGTCGCGCTCATTCGCGCCGTCAAAGACCGGAGTTGCAATGTTGAAGCCCAGGGCCTTGGCCGCGAGGCTTAAGTGAATCTCCAGGACCTGTCCGATATTCATACGGGACGGAACGCCCAGGGGGTTCAGAACAATATCGAGCGGGCGGCCGTTCGGCAGGAAGGGCATATCCTCCACCGGAAGGATTCTGGAAACAACACCCTTGTTGCCGTGGCGTCCTGCCATCTTGTCGCCCACGGAGATTTTACGCTTCTGGGCAATGTAGATGCGGACAACCTCGTTGACGCCCGGTGAGAGCTCATCGCTGTTGTGCCGGTCGAATACCTTGGTATCCACAATGATGCCGTAGGCGCCGTGCGGTACCCTGAGGGAGGTGTCGCGGACCTCGCGGGCCTTCTCGCCGAAGATGGCGCGAAGAAGCCGCTCCTCGCTGGTGAGTTCGGTCTCGCCCTTAGGCGTAACCTTGCCGACCAGAATATCCCCTGCACGGACTTCGGCGCCGACACGGATGATACCGCGCTCGTCAAGATCCTTGAGCGCATCCTCACCGACGCTCGGGACATCGCGTGTGATTTCCTCCGGGCCGAGCTTTGTGTCACGGGCCTCGCAGGAGTATTCTTCTATATGGATGGATGTGAATACATCGTCACGGACAAGGCGCTCGCTCAGGAGTACCGCGTCCTCATAGTTATAGCCTTCCCAGGTCATGAAGCCGATTAACGGGTTCTTGCCAAGGGCGATCTCGCCGTCCTTCGTGGACGGGCCGTCGGCGATCACCTGGCCGGCCGTAATCCTCTCGCCCTTATTGACGATCGGCTTCTGGTTATAGCAGTTGCTCTGGTTGCTTCTCGTAAATTTGCTCAGGCGGTAGGTATCCAGCGTGCCGTCATCGGCGCGGACCAGGATCTCGTTCGATGCCGAACGCTCCACGACGCCTTCGCGCCTTGCCACTACGCAGACGCCGGAGTCATATGCGGCCTTATCTTCCATGGCCGTTCCGATTACCGGACCTTCCGTCATCATCAGCGGCACGGCCTGACGCTGCATGTTCGAGCCCATCAGGGCGCGGTTCGCATCGTCATTCTGAAGGAAGGGAATCATGGATGTCGCAACCGAGAATACCATCCGCGGGGATACATCCATCAGATCCACGCTTCTCTTCTCGAAGGAGGAAGTCTCTGTACGCCATCTACCGGAGATCATGCGGTTGATGAAATGCCCCTCCGCATCCAGCGGCTCGTTCGCCTGGGCAACAATGTAATCGTCTTCCTCATCCGCGGTCATGTAGCGGACCTCGTCCGTTACCCTGGGATTGGCGGGATCGCTCTTATCAATGACGCGGTAAGGCGCCTCGATAAAGCCGTATTTATTGACCCTTGCATAGCAGGCAAGGGAATTGATCAGACCGATGTTGGGACCCTCGGGGGTCTCGATGGGGCACATGCGGCCGTAATGCGTATAGTGAACGTCACGCACCTCGAATCCGGCCCTTTCACGCGAAAGACCGCCGGGACCCAGTGCGGAGAGACGGCGCTTATGCGTCAGCTCCGCCAGCGGATTGTTCTGATCCATGAACTGGGAGAGCTGGGAGCTTCCGAAGAACTCCTTGATTGCGGCCGTAACCGGCTTGATGTTGATCAGGGAATTCGGCGTGACCTCACTGGGATCCAGTGTGGTCATGCGCTCACGCACCACCCTCTCCATACGGGAGAGGCCGATACGGTACTGATTCTGCAGCAGCTCGCCTACGGAACGGATGCGGCGGTTGCCCAGATGGTCAATATCGTCGTCGGAGCCGACCCTGTACTCAATATGCATGCAGTAGTTGATGGTGGCCATGATATCCTCTTTGAGGATATGCTTCGGAATCAGCGTCGCAAGGTTTGCGCGCAGCTCCGCCTTTAAATCCTCTTCTTCGAGGTTCAGGTCCAGGATACGCTTCAGCTCCGGATAATACACCATCTCATTGATGCCGGCGTCTTCCGGGTTGAAGGTCAGCCATGCACCGGCATCGACCATCATGTTGGAAATGACCTTTACCCTGCGGCCCTCCACATCCAGGAAGACATACGGAACAGCCGCATTCTGGATTTTCGTGGCGCTTGCCCGGGTCAGGGATTCGCCGGCCGATGCGAGAATTTCGCCGGTTGCGGCATCCACGACGTCATCCGCAAGCACATGACCTGCGATACGGTATTTAAAATGCAGTTTTTTATTGTATTTATAACGTCCGACGCGTGCAAGGTCATACCTTCTCACGTCAAACAGCATGCTGTCAAGAAGACTTGCCGCGCTGTCCACGGAAAGCGGCTCGCCGGGACGGATTTTCTTGTAGAGTTCAAGAAGACCGGTCTGGTAGCTGTCCGTGGTATCCTTCTGAATCGTGGCAAGAAGCTTGGGTTCCTCGCCGAAATACTCAAGGATCTGCTCATTCGTGCCCATGCCGAGCGCACGGATCAGGACGGTCACCGGTACTTTTCTGGTACGGTCCACGCGGACATAGAAAACATCGTTTGAGTCGGTCTCATATTCAAGCCAGGCACCCCGGATGGGAATAACCTGGGAGGAATAGAGTTCTTTACCGGACTTATCACGGGCAATGGTGTAATAGACACCGGGAGAACGGACCAGCTGGCTGACAATAACACGCTCGGCACCGTTAATCACAAAGGAGCCGGTGTCCGTCATGAGCGGCAGATCACCGATATAAATCTCATGCTCCTTAATGGCTTCGGTTTCCTTATTGTACAGCTGTACCTGCACACGGACAGGGGCGGAATACGTCGCATCGCGCTCCTTGCATTCCTCGATCGTATGTTTGATCTCATCCGGGCACAGACGGAAGCTTCCGAAACGGAGGCTCAAATTACCGCTGTAATCAACAATCGGTGAAATATCGTCGAAAACCTCCCTGAGGCCTTCTTCGAGAAACCACTGATAGGAATCCTTCTGGATGGCAATCAGGTTGGGCATCTCCAGGACTTCCTTCTGCCTGGAAAAACTCATGCGGAATGTTCTTCCGGATTTGACTGCTCGAATCCTGTTTTTCTCCATGCTTTCACCCCTTAACAAACCGTAGACCGGCTTCTGTACGGCTTTCCAGTCTTTTTTCAGACATGTCGGCCGCCCTGCCGCCGTCCCTTCGTAACCTTAAGACTTCTCTGTCAAACCAGCATTGTACTCCGGACCTGTTCCCCGCCTGACCCGGACGGCGCTCATGCGCTGCCTGCGTCAACCGGACAACCGCCGAAAAAACCTGTGCCGCTGCGCACATATTGCCGGTATACACTACCGGAACCGCGCGCAGCGGCACAGAAGAAGTGCTGATTAGGCACAAAACTCCATGATAGTGCAACTATCATCCTATCATGTTTGTGTCAAGAAGTCAAGTATTTTCCAGTAAAGATTTTTGTTACGGCAATTCAATGGCATCGCTTCCCGCGATTCCGTCGATCTCGTAACCGGTATCGCCGTAAGGATCGGAACTGATGCGGTATCCGTCGCCCTCGGGTACTTCAATCTTCATGGAACCTCCCAGAACGCCGGGTATGATGGCGACCTCGCCGCCGTCAACCGTAATCGCATCCGTGCGGTCGGCACGGATCAGGCTCATGGACAGATTATTCTCCCCGGAACGGATCACAAGCGGTTCGGACATGGGCATGTAGAATGCCGTAAAGCGGTCGGTTCCGTACGCAGCGCCGTCTAAGAGGAGCTGCGTCAGGGTTCCGTCCCCGTCGGTCAGGACGCCGTCCGTTATGCTTGCGGCAAGCCGGCCGTCCTCATGGTAAACCGCAAAATTGTCCGTGTTTGTCTCCAGGATACCCTCAAGATCCTCCGAGAGCTTGCCGCGGTTGTTCCAGGCTGCCAGGATCCGGTCTGCGGTCAGGTAGCTGAAATAGTCGTAATTGTGGGTACCCCATGCGGATCCGTCGGCCAGGTTATAGCTCCAGGATGTATACACGCCGTTCGTCTTTTTCAGGAGCAGTCTGCGGACCGTTGTGCTGTTGGTGGGATCATACACATAGAGGCTGCCGCCTGTGGCGCTTTCCTCCAGCAGGTAAATCAGCACGGCATGTCCGCGGCTGGCGCCGGAGACACCGTTGTTATAACCGCGGATGGAAAGCAGCACCGTCCTGCCGGCATCCAGCTCCGCGCGGATGGCATTTATCTTCTCATCCAGAGTCATATCGCTGTCCGCGATCCGTTTTTTCTCGTCATAGAGCACCGGGGCGATCTGCGCCACCTGGAAGCCTGCGATAAACTCTTCAACCGAGAGGCCCGCCGAACCGACATCCCTTCTGCCAAGCTCGGATGCATAAGACGCGCCTGCGCTGAAGGAAGAAGGACGGATGTCCGAAGCCGGGTTCTTCAGGATGTCAGCCGTGGCGACCATGCCGTAGCAGACGCCGGTGGCACCCAGATTGTAGCCATAGGCGGCGTTTGCAAAGCTGTTGTTTCCGAACATCATCTGACAGATATCCAGGCTGATATTCGGATAAATGAAATTGTCAAAGGCATAGCCGGTTCTGGAAAGCTCCTCCGCGGCGTTGTTCGGCACGGGCTCCTCTGCGGTCTCCTCCTCGGAGCTCTCTTCCTCGGAGGATTCTTCTTCGGAACTTTCCTCTTCGGAGCTCTCCTCCTCGGAACTTCCCTCTTCAGAGCTCTCTTCCTCGGAACTTTCCTCTTCGGAGCTCTCCTCCGGCGTTTCGGGCTCCTCCTGGGCGGGCATCATGGCATAGACATACTTTCCGAGATCTCCGGCTACAAGTGCGCCCGCGGAGTCCCTGTAGTAAGAAGCCACCCAGTAGAAGATATATTCCCCGGTGTATGCGTCGCGGTGCGTAAAGGTCAGCGTGTCGGGATTTTCAAGAATCCCCAGCTCCCGAAGCGCTCCCTTAGCGCCCGTTTTTGCACAGACGCGGTATCCTTCGGCCTCCGCTGCCCTGTTCCAGCTGAGCACTACGCCGTCCTCCCCGACGGCTGCTTTCAGGCCTTCAACAGGCGGCAGGGTTTCATGGCCGATTCCGTAGGTATAGGTTTTGCACGGTGCTATGGCCCTGTGGGTATTGTCCGTATAGTAGAAGGGGAATACCCAGTAGAAGCTGTAGGCCGCATCCGGCGCATTCGTGTCCACATACCAGTTCCGGGACGGATTGTCCACATAGCCGATATAGCCGAAAGGCTGTCCGCTGCCGTGCATACCGTAAACCAGGAAGCCGTCGGCAAGATCCGTGTATGCATCCCAGCGAATGGTTACTTCACCCTTTCCGCTGCCGGAAGCCTTCATGCCGCTGACGGATGCGAGACTGTAAACCGCCCGTTTTGAGACATGTCCGTCGCAGGTGCCGGAGACCGTCCGGCCGCTTTCCGTCACGCGGTACGGGAACACCCAGTAGGCGTTAAACTCCGTATTTTTGGCGTTTGTGTCCGTAAAGCCTGTCGTATCCCCGTTCCTCACGGAACCGATATAATGATAGGATCCGCTTGTGGAGCTGCCGTATATCAGATATCCGTCCGCGCCCTCCGTCCGGTCCCAGCTGAGGGCGATGGTCTTCTCATCCTCGGCCTCGGCCTTCAGCCCGGTCACAGTGAATGTCGCATTCTCGATCTCCGGGACCTTTGTCAGGACCGCGGCCGGCGCGCTCTTTCTGCCAAGCGTGTCGCTGGCATAGACATGGGAAATATAATTTCCGGCCTCGCCCCCGTGTTCGGAGGTTTCAATCACGCAGACCGCTTCGTTCCCCCTTACTTGCGCTGCTTTCCAGACGATATCGTCCTGGCCGTTGTGCTCTGTCCAGACGGCAACCTCCACGCTTCGGACCCCGTAAGGCGCGTCAACCGTAACGCTGACCTTGAATCCCTCCGCGCTGACCTCGGTGGAGGTAATGGCGGTGATGCCGGGCGCGCCGTCCTCTCCGGCCGCTTCCCTGCCGACGGGAATCAGCAGATAACGGACCGTCGGGTTTCCGCCGGGGCCGTAAGGGCTGTTGTCGATGCATACCCCGCGTGTCCCGTCAAAGGCTTCCACGCGCCAGATCGGATTGTAATTTCCCGAATATTTATTATATACCTGATTTGTGGTCTTGGCGAAGATACCGTTCAGCGATCCCTCCACGTAGATATCGCTTCCGAGATGCCTGCTGTCCATCCATACGACGGGAGCCCCCGCCGGCCAGGAAAGACTGCAGTAGTCGGGAATTGTGTAAGTCCCTCCCAGGAGGGCATTCATCTGCTGCTTGACATAATTCCTGGTATCCGCCACAATCTGCGCCGCGGAAGCCGCGGGATCCAGGTCTGCATCCTGACGCCCGAAAGCACCCAGGGAAAGAGCCACGTGGCCGGAAGAAGCGCCGGCTGGAATATACACCATAATGGACCCGGGAACCGTGAAGAGTTCCGGATTGTCCAGCTCGCTCACGTTCTTGGCCGCAAGATAATAGGAAATGCTGCCCTTGGACCCGCTGAAGGTGATTACGTCGCCGATGTTTCTGCCGGCAAGCTTCTGCTCCCACTCCGATGTGCTCCAGGGAACCTGGTTGTAAATGCCGAATTCCCGCATGCACATCAGGATCAGACTGGAGCAGTCATAGTAGTTTGGCCCGTAGCGGTTGGCCTGGCTGTAGCCGAGACCGGTTTTTGAGAGGACACTCTTTAAAAACTGCTCGGCATCTATTGTTCCGGCCGCGGTATTGTCCGCATCCACCAGATATTCGGAAGGTGCAAAGATGGGAAGGTCTCCCTCCGGATTCCCCTCAAAGACAGCGCCGGCGGGCAGAAGGCTTTCAAGCGGCTCCCCGGACTCCTCCACGGTTCCGGCAGCTTCTCCGTCCTGCATTCCCGTCTGCGGGACTGTTTCCGGCTCAGGAGTGCTTTCTGCCATGGCTCCCTCTCCGGATGCCGGTTCCTCAGCGACGGTCTCAATAGGCGCAGCTTCCCCGGCAGCCATCCCTTCGGGCGCAGGTATCTCTTCAGGGGCAGGTTCTTCCGCGGCTGTCTCAGCGGGAGCAGGTTCTTCTGCGGCCGTCTCTTCAAAAGCCGGATCTTCCGCAGCGCGCTCCGCCCATTCCTTCCCGGCCTCGGAGACCGGCACAAAATCCGCCGGATTCCCGGATTCCGGTTCCTCTGCCTGCAGGAAGGTTTCTTCAGGGAAGCTTTCCGCGGCTTCCGTTCCTGCCGCGGCCAGCCCTGTCTGCGCGTCATAGTCTGTCTCGGAAGCGCTTCCCACAGAAACTGTGAAAAGGTTTGCCGCAAGTACAGCCGACAGAATCACACGGTACCATTTCCTTCTTTTCATTTGTACTTCCTCTCTAAACGAAGTTTTGCACTTTGACCGGATTGCCACGGATGACGAATTTGCATCCAGGTCTGACAAAAGTTCAGCCGTGGGCAACATATGTCTCCTCTAAACTCCTTACTTCCAGAAAGATGTGACCTTTTCCGCAATATAGTCTGCTTCTTCGTCCTTCAGGCCGTAATACAGCGGCAGACGGAGCATCCGCTCGCTCTCCGCGGTCGTATACCGGTCTTCCCCGTGGAAGCGCCCGTACTGTTTCCCCGCGGGCGAAGAATGAAGCGGAACATAATGGAAAACTGCGTATATTCCGTTTTTCCTCAGATAGGCGATCAGCCGCTCACGCTCATCCAGATCCTTTACCTTCACATAAAACATATGCGCATTGTGACCGCATTCCTCCGGGACGGTCGGAAGCTCCAGGCATCCCTTCTCAGCGAGCGGGAGAAGCTCCCGGTAATAGCGGTTCCAGATATTCATGCGGGCATCAAATATGGTATCGGCCTGCTCCAGCTGTGCGTACAGATATGCGGCATTTAAGTCGCTCGGGAGATACGAAGACCCGGGGGCCATCCAGGTATACTTGTCAACCTCCCCCCGGAAGAACTGACTGCGGTTTGTCCCCTTCTCGCGGATGATTTCCGCCCGCAGGACGTCCTCCGGATTCCTGATCAGCAGCGCTCCGCCTTCCCCCATGCTGAAATTTTTTGTCTCATGGAAGCTGTAACAGCCATAGTCCCCTATAGCTCCCAGCGCCCTGCCCTTATAGGTGCTCATCACGCCTTGGGCCGCATCCTCGATCACCTTCAGATGATGCCGCCCCGCAATCTCCATGATGGTATCCATTTCACAGGAAACCCCGGCATAGTGGACCGGCGCTATGGCTTTTGTCCTCGGAGTTATGGCATCTTCTATGAGCTTTTCATCGATATTCAGGGTATCCGGGCGGATGTCCACGAAAACCGCGGCGGCTCCCCGCAGGACAAAGGCATTGGCGGTGGAGACAAAGGTAAAGGATGGGAGGATCACCTCATCCCCCGGCCCGATATCCGCCAGAAATGCAGCCATTTCCGTCGCATGGGTGCAGGAAGTCGTAAGCAGGGCCTTTGCCGTACCGGTATGCTCCTCGATCCAGGCATTGCACTTTTTTGTAAACTCCCCGTCACCGCAGATCTTCCGGTTCATGATTGCCTTCTTCATGTAGGTTTCTTCCGTTCCGATGAAGGGCGGAATATTAAATGGAATCATTCTGTTGTCTCCTTTTATTTTTCACGCAGGACTTTCCAGATACCGTATCCGCCGGCTTCACCGGCAGGCTGCACCGAAACCTCCATGCCGTAGTGCTCTTTAAAATATGTCCTGACCCATTCCGTATCCCGGCTGCACACCAGGTAGACATCCTGTTCCGTAAGCCCCGGCAGCCAGTCGGAAAGCCCGAGGGACGCGGCGTATGTCCGCACCTGCGGGTACTGAACCGTCACGCCTCCCAGATAGACGAGGTTCTTCGGAAAAACGGCCGATGCACTGTCAAACGGGCTGAAATCATAGTACAGAGACTGTATGGTACTCTGGAAATCCAGGATATACAGGCGCTCCGGATGCTCCCGCACCTCAGCCAGGAAATCCGGGCGGAGCTTCCCGCAGTCCACGCGCCTTGTATAGCGGTCATTATTAAAGTTCCAGGAATAGCCGAAAACATCGTCGATATAATGGCGGTACTCACTGCTATCAGGCGCCGGCGGATTCGGATCCGGAATATGGTATTGTATCTGGCTGATCACTCCTGCCGCCGTCAGGAAGCAGCACACGCCCTGCAGGATCCTGTCCCGCGTGGCTGCCGCACTCCGCGGGAAGAAGCAGCAGATCACGGCTGCCGCGCTGAAAAAGAAGCAGAACTCCACCCGGTAAACATAACGTCTGATCCAGTGAAAGTACAGGAACAGCGCGATAACCAGGCAGCCGGCCGCGAAGGGCACCCAAAAGGCCTTCGGTCTCCTGAGAATCAGAAGGAACCCGAGAAGCAGGCAGCAGATTGCCCCCGGATAATGATGCAGCTTTCTTGCCCGCATCTCCCGGAAACCATCCGCCGGGGAAAAATCAAGCGTCTTCCGGTATTCCTTTTCAATGACGAGGATATCCTCCAGCATTTCTTCCGTAAAGACCGTCCCGTCGGAAAGGCACCAGTTCAGCACCATATTATAATCGTTTGCGCTGACGCCGGCGGCAAGAAATTCTTCCCGGTATTCTTCATACGGCGCCCAGGGATAGTCTATCACCTTTGCCCTTACATCGGAATAGTCATAAAACGCCCGGTATCCGGGATCCGCCGCAGGAATCATCCTGCCGGCAAAGGAAAGCAGAAAAATGATCCCGAGAAGCGCGAAGCTCACGCCCGCATGGCACAGTACCGTTTTCCGTGAACCCTTCCGGATTTCCGCAAACAGGCAAGCCGAAAACCAGATCAGCAGAAACGCTCCCGCTATATAGACCGTGTTGAAGCGGACAAACGACCCGAAGATCGCTAGCAGCGCCCCGCAGAGAGCTTCTCCCTGCCTTCCGCTCCGGTATACCGCGTGAACAAACAGCACCCCGCCGGAAATAACCGCCGCACAGGCTGTTTTTGTAAACTGGGGAAGCAGGTACAGATCTCTCACCGTGAAAGCGGACAGAAGGCAGGAGGCGCACAGCGCCGTCACGGCATCCGTTTCATCCGAGAGTACTCCGGAGACGGCCAGATAGGACAGCAGGCACAGAAGCATCTGTCCCCAGAAATACCAGCTCACATCGGGAGCCATCAGGTAGAAGGGCTTCAGGAGCATCCCCCAGAGCATGTTCCCGAACAGAAGCCTTGCCTCCGGTACGCCACTGTAGGTTCCGGAGAGCATCATTTCCATGACAAAATCATCCGAAACCTCGTATTTTATATTTCCGAACAGCATGCAGGCCGCAAAAATCAGAAGATGCAGTCCCGCGAGTATCCAAAACACCGTATTTTTGTGCAGCGGTTCGGTTCCGTTTTTATAGTGAACGTCAGAAAAAACTTGACGTTCACTATAAAGCCTCCGGCGGATGCGCACGGATTTGCCAGGGAAGTATGCCGCCTTAGGGCGGCGCAAATCCGGCGCGGCAAACGACAAAGAAAAGAGAACTTTGTCGTTTGCTATATTTCTGAATCCGGAAGACTTCATAGGCCCCGTGCGCTGATCACGCCCATCCGGCAGAGTACCCCGGCCTCTTATACGGGAGCCATCCCTGTCAATGTTCATATCAGACTCCTTTGCCGGAATCATCTCCCGCCTGCGCATTCCCGTCCGCCGTTTCCGGACCCCGGTCTTTTTTCCCGATACCGGCTGCGTTTTTCACAAAGCCCAGGGCTTCGAACATGACAGGATCCTTTGTCAGGATGAGGACCGCTCCGTAAGCGCCGAAAAACAGGATTGCGGAGACAAGGAGTCTCGGAAAGGTACCAAGGTTCATCCGCAGTACCCAGAGGGACAGCAGGCTACCGACGGCAAGCCCCGCGGCGATTTTTATCCAGGGCACCGATGCAAACAGTGTGCCGTGTCTCTCCCACATGCCCCAAAGCTGTACGCCCAGCACGGCGGTCTCGGCAGCCAGTGTGCCGATGGCAGCGCCGTCGGCCCCGAAAAAGGGAATCAGGACCAGGTTGAAAAGCAGGTCCGCGACCGCTCCGGTTATCTCGGAGTAAAGAACCACCTGCTCCCTGCCGAGCGGAATGAGAATCTGAATCCCCAGGATATTGGTAACGCCGATCAGAAGCACCGTCGGCATGATCCAGCGCATCGCGCCGAGCGCCGGCAGGTAATCGCTTCCGGATAGCAGAAGGATGGCCTCCCTGGCAAAAAAGATAAAATAGAGGACCAGCGGCGCCGCCAGCAGAAAGACAAAATGCATGGCCTTCCCCGCGACCTTCCAGAAATCATCGAAGCGCCCTTCCCCGGCATACCAGGATGCCCGGGGCAGAACAACGGCTCCGACGGAGGAAACCACGCTCACCAGCACCAATTTCACCTTTACGGCGGCATTGTACCAGCCCACGTCCCTGTCCGTCTTCATAAAGCCCAGCATGATAACATCCAGGTTTGTATAGACGGTTGTTGCGCATGCCATTGCAAAAAACAGGGCAACAGCCTTCATATGCCGCATCGGATCCAGCCTGTTAAGCCGCGGACGGCTCAGAAAATGCCTTGCATGGACAAAATTCATGACGCCGGAGGCTGAAACGGCAAAAATAGAGATGCCCCCGTAAATCACATAATCCGACTTGCTGCGAACCAGAAGAAACGTGGCTCCCAGTGCAATCAGCTTGAAGATTACAGAGCGCACCGTAATGTATGTATACTGCTCAAGCCCTTTATACAGCCATTCCATGCCAAGGGCGTTCAGCAGAATCGAAACGCTGACAACCAGGTACAGGGCCTTTTCCGCCCGCAGCTTTGGCACAAGGAGAATTGCCGCCCCAAGCAGCGCATACGCGATGACGCACATAATCAGGTTGATGATTAAAAGCTCACAGGTCACATTTGTCAGCTCTTCCCTGTCCTCATGTACCTTGGCGCAGGCCCGGATGCCGTAGGTCGGTATGCCCAGCTGGGAAAACATTGTGAAATAGGTGATAACCGAGACGGCAAGCGCTACCTTTCCGGTTCCGGCAGACGTGAGAACCCTGGCCACGTAAGGCCATGTAATAAGCGGAAAAACAACTGAGGAAACCGTTAACAGAATGTTCATCACAAGATTCCGCTTCAATGATTTCTCTCCGGCCATTCAAACAGTTCCTTTCATCTGCATCTTCATCTGCACTCCCGCGTTTTCGGGGAAATGGCAGTTCCCGCATCCGGTCTCCTTAAAAGAGGCCGCTCCCGGCGCTCCCGCTTTTCGTATGGCTGCAGGGCATACGGCCTGGGCCATGGCCCGTCATATACCGAGTTTTTTCTTGTGAAACCAGGCTAACGGCGCGTACAGCCGGTAGCCGCTCATCTCCAGCAGCCTGAAGGATTTCAGCTTCAGCATTTCTCCGTAGATTTCCGCATTTTCGCCGCGGACCCATTCCGTCATGGCCCGGGTTTTATCGCGGTACCTCGCCGTATCGGCAAAGGACAGGTAAATTGAAAGCTGTGTGCCGGCCATCCCGGCAATTTTGCGGGCCAGGAAAGCCTGAAGCTGTGTATTTTCTTTCTCCTGCCGTCTGTAAGTGCCGTACCGGCCGACCAGATGCCTGAGCACCGACAGATGTTCATCCTCGCGGCGCTGAAGGCTTTTTATGCTCATGCTCTGGCTCTCGTCCCCGATGCGGTACATGTAAACCGTCTCGTTTAACAGCGCAATGGTTTCCACTGCCATCATGGGAAAGAGCAGATACTCCATATCGGTATAAAAACCGTTGTCCAGGACAACTCCGTTATCTCTCAGAAGGGTTGTACGATAAACGACATTGTGCATGCCCGGATCCAGTTTTCCGATAACCTCCGAGACCGGAAGCTTCTTGCCGCACAACTCGTCCGGCAAACCGTATACGGTTCGCTCCCCGGTTTTTTCATGAACGCTGCAGTATCCGCAGCAGACCATATCCGCGTCCGACGTTTCGAGAAAATCCAGGAGCTTTGCGGTTCCCGCACGGTTTACCCAGTCATCCCCGTCCACCATGCGGAAATACGTGCCGGACGCATGCCGCAGCCCGCTGTTTACCGTGGAGCCCGGACCGGCGTTTTTCTGACAGACCAGCCGGAATGTATCCGGATAGCGTTTTGCGTATTCCGCGGCAATCTCCCGGGTTTTATCCGAGGATCCGTCGTCCGTGACGATCACCTCCACCCGGCTTCGGATTTCCTCCGGGAGGAAAGAATCCAGGCATTCGCCGATCCACTGCTCAATGTTGTAGGCGGCAACGGAAATACTGAGCAGCTTACCCATGAGAGCGCACCTCCTCTTTTCCTTTCCGGGGCAGCTGCATCATAAGGCAGCCGGCGCCCAGCCAGAACAGAATCGACATGGGCGATGTCACATAGACCAGCTCCGTAATCACCACGGAAGCCACCCCGAGCATACCGCATCCCGATACGTAAAGGGCGTTCGAAGAAGCTTCGGGCTGCCCGGAAAAAAGCTGCTTCCGGCCGCGCCATACGGCAGCCGCTAACGAACACTCAATCGCCAGAAACAGTAAAAGCCCTATAAGACCCTGGCCGACAAGCACGTCCAGGAAGGTATTGTGCATGCTGTCAAAATCCATGCTCTGGGAATTATTGATCAGATAGGAATCGGGAAGACGGTCCTCGACATAGGGAATGACATTCGCATGGCTGATTCCCACGGCCGGTGCCGTCGCGAAAATATCCAGGGCGCTTTTCCAGATATCAAAGCGCCTGTTGGATACATCCTCCTCCAGCTCATCGGTCTTCCGGTTGATATTCCTGATCTTCGCCCCTGCGTCCGAACCGCTGAATACTTTCGTCTTGTGATCCTTGTCCACCAGAACGGATACCGTTTCAATATCACGGCTCCTGTGAACGACATTGTAGAGGTTTTTGGTGCCGAACAGGAACACAACGGCAAGCGCAGCCACAGCCACTCCGGCCGCGGCGGCTTTCCACAGCTTCCTTCCTTCCCCGAAACCGGTCAGGAAAACGAACAGGAACAGGCCGACCGCCAGGGTAAGCAGGCCTGTGCGGGAGCCCGAGAAGGATACATAGGCGATCTGAAACAGGCCGTATAAAAGCCAGAGGACTTTCCAGGCACGCCTGCCGCGCACAAAACGCTCCATGGCGATCAGAACCGCAAACACGCAGAGGACCGCACCGATATTGGCATCCCAGTAAACGCCGAAGAGCCTTCCCCAGTGAAAGCCCACATAGTAGATCGGGCCGGTTTCCGGATAATAGATTTCGGAACGCCCCATGAACAGTGTGATGAAACTGAGCAGGGTAAGAACACCCGCCGCAGCCATATAAAACAGGGAGGCAATTTTATACAGGGCCGCCCTGTCGCTGCTCCTTTCCTCCCCGGAGTATCCGTAAACAATAAAAAAGAGATATGTCATAAGGATCAGGATACGGAAATTCCTGTAAAAACCGTAGCCCGTGTTCGCCAGGGTCGATACCGCGTAGCTGAGGCAGAAAGCAGCCAGCAGCCAGAAATGCTTCATGCGGATATAAGACCGGAAGTAAACCAGCCGCAGCGCCAGAATAAAGGCGCCGAGAAAAACCCCCGGCCAGAGAAAGAATGAGATGATGCGCTTGCCGAACGTCAGGGAGCAGGCCTCCATAAAGCCCACTGTCAGCATCAGCAGGATGTAAATCAGTTCAAGCCGCCAGACAGTCTTCGTCCCCGGCTTTAAGGATTCGAGCTTTTTCAGTACTGTCACGGTATACTCCTCGCTTCGCTCACCGCTGCTTCCCCTCCGTAAGCAGGAAGCCGCGGATGATTCTTTCCGATGTGGCGCTGTCGTAATTCTCCAGGATATCCTGCGGAGGCGAGCACCGCTCTTTTGCCGGATATTCCCGCTGCAGACAGAGGATCCTGTCCGCCCAGACTGCCGGGCTCTCATCGACGGAGAGCCTGTCCGTCCGGAAGAATTCCACTTCCCTCGTAACGCTTTCGCTCATCAGCACCGGAAGTCCGCTGGTCTGTGCCTCTATCACCGAGATCGGCTGTCCTTCATAAAATGACGGAAACACATAGAGATCCATTGCCTGAAGTATGGCATCGACATCGCTCCGTGTTCCAAGCATCCGCACCCGGTCAGTGAGCTGATGCTCCTCTGCAAATGCCCTGCAGGCCTCAAAGTCAGGGCCGTCCCCGACGGATACCAGAATGGCATCGGACCCCTTTCTGACCAGCTCCTCCAGAATACGGAAAAGGAAAAGATTATTTTTGTAATAATGATAACCGCCCACATGGCCAAGCACCAGTGCGTCTCCCAGCGAAAGGGCTTTACGCATTTTCTCCCTGCGTGCGGGCTGATACAGAAAACGGCCGGTATCGATGGTATTGCCGATAACCCGGAAGGCGCTTCCTCTAAGAACGGAGTCCGGATAAAGCCATCTTCCCGCCTCCTCGGAGCATGCCAGAAAAAGATCGGCGTTTCCGGCCAGGGGCCGCTTAAACAGGCTGTTCAGCACTTTCCTCAAAGCCCGTTTTCCCTGATGGTTCCCGCCCCCGGGGCCCGAGCTGTGGCTGTGCACAATCACTCTCGGACAGCCTGCCTGCCGGGCAGCTATCACGCCCATACAGTTGAAGGACTCCGAGATATTGAAATATGCCGCCGTATAGCCTTCCCGGCGGATCAGTTCTCTTGTCCTGCGCAGCTGCGCGGCGGGGGACTTCAGGGATGGAACCTCATATACCCTGGAGCCGAAAGGCGCTACGCGCGTGCGCAGTTCTTCCGTTTCCCGGGTGGTCAGAAAATCGATAACCGCATCCGTCCCCTTCATTGCCTTTAAGACTCTGAGCAGGTATGCGTCTATGCCGCTGTTGGTCCCGTCAATCAGGTATCCCGCAAGTATTTTTTCAGGCATTCCCCTTACCTTCTGTGTTTGTTTCTGGCAAACAGCACGGGAAAAAAACGCTGTGCCGTGTACGCTGCCCTTCCCAGAAGAAGACATCCCGCCGCAGACCCGCTCTTCATGCAGGCTGCCGCCGCGGACAGCGCCCTGCTGTCCGGATTCATCTCCTCCATCAGCTCATCGCAGAATCCCGCCGTCAGATGTTCCCGGATCCACTTCATGCGGCCTTTCAGCCCCAGGCCGGAACGTCTGTCGCAGTTGCGCTGGAGAGCGGACAGAAAATATTTACAGTACAGGGTAGCGAGAGCCTTCCTTGCGGAGGCATCATCCGTTCCCCACTTCTTTTCGTAATCCAGAAAGGTTTTCACCCTTCTCTCATGCAGTTCAAAGAAATCCGGTATATACCGTTTCGTAAGGCTTCCGCCCGTCCGGATACGGTAATGATACAGGGCCTGCGGAATCAGGTTCAGGCTGCGAACGGCATCATAAACCGGAAGATTGAACAGCACGTCCTCAATCATAACCACCGTTTCAAAACACACTCCGAGCGACTGCAGAAGCGACCTTCTGTATGCCTTATTCCAGGCATAGCCAAACAATGTCCTGTTCTCCAGGCCAATCGCGAGCCGCCGGATCGCGTCCGGATCCGACAGGATTTCCTCCTTATCCGGAAGAATACGGTTTTTCAGCGTAAGCTCACCGTTTTCTCCGTAATAATCTTCCTCAAGCCCGAAAACCACCAGGTCGGCCGGCTGTTTTCCCAGGGAAGCCTCAATGCAGGCCAGCAGGTCCCGCTCAAAGCCGTCATCCGGATCCGGAAACAGGATGTATTCCCCCTCCGCAGCCTGCATGGCGGTATTGCGCGAGGCGCTCAGCCCCATATTCCGCTCATGATGCAGCACCCGGATACGTTCGTCCCTTCCTGCCAGGCTCTCGCATAATTCACCGGAACCGTCCGTAGACGCATCATCCACCAGAATCAGTTCAAAATCCCGAAACGTCTGATCCAGCAGGTCCTGCACCGAGGATTCCAGCCACTGCGCCATATTATATACGGACATGCATAGCGAATATCTCACGGTTCCTCCTGTTCTGATACAGTTCAGGGAGCGGTCTGCCCGCTCCCGCAAATATGCCTTTCAGCCACTCTCCCGATCTGCTTACCATTCAGCGGTCTCCCCGCTCCCGCAAATATACCCCTCTCCTGCCGCACGCTCTCGGGGAAACGCTGTTTGAGCGTTTCCTCAGAAGCTGCTGCTGTATTTGCGGTCTGAAAACTTGGCGCGCAGGAAGGACCATATTTTCCTGATCCAGTTGGTCCGTTCCACATTGATCACGGGCATTTCCACATATGCGTAATCATTTTTTATAATCCAGACGTTCAGCAGCAGCTCACTGATACGGCCAAGCGCACGCGCCTGGTAATCGGAATAGCTGTCCAGATCCAGCTGCTTTTCCAGTTCCTTCAGGATCGGAAACAGCCAGGCACAGTAGGAATCGCTGAGAGACTGGGACATCACAAACATGTTGAACATATGGCCGCTTCTTCCGGACATGACCTTCTCAAAGGCCGCGGAATATTCCGGGCAAAGTCTCCCGATTATTTCCCTGGTACGGTCCAGATGCTCCGCATAATGCGTATGTGCATAATGGGAATAAAGGCTCTCGATCAGATAATGGCGCTGAACCGGGAGGATCATATCCGTCTTCTCAAGAAGTTTTTCATAATCCCCGGAACCTGCAATCGCCTTATACTTGTCACCGCAGAACAGATTCTTCAAATGATTCTGCGTGGAAAAATACCTCCGGTAATGGACCATGCCTTTATAATCGGCGCGGACATTTTTCCACATCCAGTATAAGCCGGTAAGCTCACAGTAGAAATGATTTCCGGACGAGATATTATCCCCGGTATCATCCCGCTGTATCCCGATATCCTCTGCAAGCGCACTTCCGACCTGCAGCGGCAGATAACACGGATCCTCCGGCATTCTGTACTTTTTATGTGTAGCGACAATAATTGATATATTCATTCCATCGACTCCAGGTATATTGGACCGGGAGAAATGCATCCCTGTCTGATTCGCGGGCCCGGGAACAGGCTCTGTGCGCCTGTCCTTCCCATTTATCCGGCAGCAGCTGCTTATGCCTGAAACCAAAATACCTGCCGGACTGTTTTACCCGTAAGGAAGCAGTCCGCAACTGTTCTCGGGAATGAGATACCCGCAGGACAATTCCGGAAATGCTTCCATAATGCATAGGTTGAATTATTATAGCATAACATTGTACATTCGGCAAGCTTTCCCATCCGGGGTAATCTTTCTTTTTTCTTTCACTTCATGAATCTCTGTTCGGAACTGCCGGTCTGTTCATCCGCAGCCGGCCGGGTTTCGAACGAATGAAGGCACAGACATAAGGCCTCTCCCATGCTGTTTTGGCGGGCCTGCCTTATGCCCGGTGCCGCATGCGCCGGGACCGGGAAAAAAGCAGCCCGAGACCGCCCGCCGCAGCCAGGAGAAGGCCTGCCGGATATTCCATCGGCACAAAGGGCCCGGATCCGCCGGCATTGTCAGCCGCTCCCGTAAGGCTTCCTCCTCCCGCCGTCCCGTTTCCCGTTCCGGCTGTAAACAGGTCCGGCAGCGCCGTGCTCTCCGCTTCCTCCCCGCGATAATCCCGCCCCGCGGATGCAGGGTATTCCTCCTCCTCCGGAGAAAAAGCCGCATGGAACAGGTTCGTATCTTTTCCGAAAACAAATACGCCCTCATCGGATGAAAAAACCGGCAATGTCCCCGTTTCCGGTTCCTGCGGCGCTGTTGTTTCCCGCTCCTGGCGGGTCTTAGTTCCGCCTTCCCCAAATACCTCTGCCTTCATCCCCGCAGGCGCTTCGCTTTCATACTCTCCTGCTGCTTCAGGCTTCATCTCCGTGTACGCTTCGCCGCCATGCTCCCCGACAGCTTCAGGCTTCATCTCCGCGGTCTCTGCACTATCATGCTCCCCAGCAGTCTCCATCTTTGTTTCTGCAGGTGCTTCGCTCTCAAGCTTTCCGGCTGCCTCGGCCTCCGTCTCCGTATACGCTTCGCTTTCGCGCTCCCCCGCCGGTTCCTCCATTCCGCATACCGCGCATATCCCGTTCTGAAATCTGTGGCCGGTCGGCGCGGCACGCACATAGCCCAGGAAATCTCCGCAGTCCCCGCAGAGAATCCGGTATCTTCCCTCCGTTTCACAACCGGCCGGCTCTTCCTCGACCCGCAGGGTATTTGTCAGTCCCTCACCCGGTATTTCAATGAGTATCAGATCCTCCGTCATGCGATAGCTCTCCGGCAGCCCCGAAAAATGCCCGGATTCCGTGATAATATTCCAGGAAGCATCCGCCGGAAGCTCTGTCTGGAGCAGCGGATTGTTTCTGTAGCAGCACTCCCTTTTACTGCCTTCATAGTCGAGCACCACACGATAGACCCGGTTTTCATCCGTCTCAGATCCCGCGCTCCGGCTCTGTATGGCCGGCAGAACCTGTGTCCCGAGATTCTGGACAAAAACTGCCGGCTCCCTGTCCAGATTCAGACGCCATGAGAGCTCACCGGAAGCCTGCAGGGCCTGATCCGCGGGAAAAACCTCAGGGGCAGCCGGATTCAGGTAGTTCCCCGAAGGCTCATAATAACAGTTCCGCAGCCCGCTTCCGCCAGAAAGATCCAGTCCGCAGACGGGTGCCGTGGCATTCTGTATCCAGCCTTCTCCCTCCTGAAAGTCAAAAGCAACCGCGCAGAACACATTCTCCACGCGTCCGTAGTTCAGCGCGGCGGCCTCACTGACCGCGGCTCCGGGCGAGGTGACCTTCAGGCTCGTTCCCGTCACCATGCAGTCGCGGATGATTCCGCGGTTGACGATTGCCAGGGCCGCGGCATCCGGCTGGTAAAGCTCACCCTGCATACTTTCTATTACCAGTTTTTCCAGGATCCCGTATTCACCGATGCTTCCGCAGAAGGCAGCCTCATACCCGTCGGTCGGGCTCTGCAGGCGCAGGTTCCGGATACAGTGTCCATCACCGTCAAAATGACCGTTGTAGCTCTCTTCCTGCACGTCCATTCCATACCTTCCCAGAGGCGTCCAGTATTGAAACAGATCATTCCCGCAGTCATTCAGCACGGTACAGTCGATATCCGCGGACAGCCTGACATTCTCCGATTCCAGCGCCCCCTCGTAAAAGGCCTGCACAAACCAGTACAGCTGTCCGGCATTTCCGATTTCATATGCCAGTACGGAGCCGGATACCGGGGACTGTACTGCCTTTGCCGGCTCCAGTACGGGCGTTTCATGGCGCAGACAGACGCCGTCACGCATTGTCTCCCCGCACTCCGGGCATGGCAGTGCGCGCTCCCCGGGAACACTGACCCGGAACACTTCCTCCGCGGGTGCCGGAAGCGGACTGCAGCTGCCAAGCAGCAAAGCCGGGAACAGCAGTGCTGCCGTGCGCCGCAAAGCCCTGGCCGGCTTCCGTTCCTTCCCCGCTTTCCGTTTCCCATACGATCCTCCCTTTCCCTTCCTCATTTTTTCCTCCTTTCTCCGGCAGAAAACTGTGGCAGCCGGAAACCGCAGCCGAGCCGTTCCGGTTCCCGGAAAAAAAGAAAAGAGAGACTACCCGTCCGCAGACAGATACTCTCTCTTCAGTTTCCATTCTCAAAGGATCGCCATAAATACCGGCGCCGTCAGCACATTTTCCCGCATCGGTCTGATACGGTCAGCCATAAATAATCACGGCAGGTCACGCGCACCTTTTTCAGGCAGGCGGGAGATTTCCGGATTCCGCCTATTAAGCCTGCATGTTCTCCCAGGCCGCAAATGCGGATTCAATCACCTTGTCCATGTCGTAATACTTATATTCTCCGAGTCTTCCTCCGAAAACAACCCCCTGCTCCTTCTGTGCAAGCTCTGCATATTTCCGGTACAGCGCCTGGTTCTTTTCGTCGTTCACCGGGTAGTAAGGCTCCATACCTTCTTTCCAGTCCGTGGAATATTCCCTGGAGATTACGGTTTTTTCCTGGTTCCCGAATTCGAAATGCTTATGCTCGATAACCCTTGTATACGGCGTTTCCCGATCCGTATAGTTGACAACTGCCACGCCCTGGTAGTTATCCGTATCAAGCACTTCCGTCTCGAAACGCACCGTGCGGTATTCCAGCTTTCCAAAGCAGTAGCCGAAATAGGCGTCCACGGGGCCGGTATACACCACCGTCTCCCCAAGCTTCCGGTATTCCTCCGGATTCTCAAGGTAATCTACGCCTGTACGTACCTCCGCCTTCTCGAAAAGTTTTTCGGTAAGCTTATTATAGCCGCCGATGGGGATTCCCTGGAAGCGGTCATTGAAATAATTATTGTCGTACGTGAAACGCACGGGGAGACGCCTGATGATAAAGCTCGGCAGTTCCCTGCAGTCCCTCCCCCACTGTTTTTCGGTATATCCGCGGATCAGCTTCTCATAGATATCCCTTCCGACCAGGCTGATGGCCTGCTCCTCAAGATTGGACGGGGTTCCGGAAATTTCGCCGCGCTGTTCCTCAATAATACGCTTCGCCTCTTCGGGCGTGCGGATCCCCCACATACGGCTGAAGGTGTTCATGTTGAACGGCAGGTTATAGATTTCCCCATGGTAATTGGCCACCGGGGAATTGGTATAACGGTTGAATTCAACAAGGCTGTTCACAAAATCCCACACCCTGCGGCTGCTGGTGTGGAAGATATGCGCGCCATAGCGGTGCACATGGATGCCCTCGACCTCCTCACAGTAAATATTTCCGCCGATGTGATCCCGCTTTTCAAGCACCAGGCAGGTTTTTCCGGCGCGTGCCGCCTCCCAGGCGATCACACCTGAGAATAATCCGCTGCCTACCAGGACATAATCGTATTTCGCCATACTGTACCTCCGCTTTTTCAGCTCCCGTATCTGTTACTGTTCAGAGCCAGGCGCAAATCCGGAATGGCGTTTTTTGCCATTTCCGGAGTCCGGCTCTGAACAGTAACACGTATCTTAAAAATAAGCCGGCTCCGGGCCGGACAATTTCAGGCCGTACATTCTGAATGTATAAAGAAAAACACCATCCCTGCCTTCCGGCTGAAATGATGCTTCATGCGCCTCCAGGGGCTCGAACCCTGGACACCCTGATTAAGAGTCAGGTGCTCTACCAACTGAGCTAGAGGCGCTTCTTCTGTGTAATACCCGTCAGGATATTTTATAAATTGTATCGCTGCTTCCGTAGCGAATAATAGTATATCAGATGTTTACCGGTCTGTCAACCGTTTTTTTATTTTTTTATCTCCCATGTATCCCCGCATACAAGGCAGCGCAAAACCACCGCAGGTCTGCCTCAATGACCCTGGGGTCCGCCATGCATGGCATGAACGCACAGGATCATTGATGCAGAAGTCATCTGCGAAGCAGGAACTGCCTCTGCAATTTCAGCCGTCAGCACAGAAGGCGCCGCACAAGCCCCGCGTCCGGTTGACCTGCAGCTTCTACCGGCACGCCTGAAAACCGCAGACGTGCCGGATAATTCTTCCCGATCAGCGAATCTCGTAAATCCAGCCTTCCGGAGCTTCAATGCGGCCCATCTGGATGCCGGTCAGCGTATCATAGAGCTTCTTTGTAACAGGGCCCATCTCGTTCATACCGCTGGGCAGGCAGATCTCCCTGCCGTGATCAACGATCTTGCCGACCGGGCTGATGACGGCGGCCGTGCCGCAGAGACCGGCCTCGGCGAAATCATCCAGCTCTTCCTTATAGATTTCGCGGGTTTCACACTTCATGCCCAGATAATGCTCGGCCACATACATCAGCGAGCGCCTGGTGATGGAAGGAAGGATGGTATCGGACTTCGGCGTGACAAGCGTTCCGTCCTTCGTGACGAACAGGAAATTGGCACCGCCGGTTTCCTCAACCTTGGTCCTGGTAGCGCTGTCCAGATACATGTTCTCGGCAAAACCTTCCGCATGCGCTTCCACGATGGCATGCAGGCTCATGGCATAGTTCAGGCCCGCCTTGATATGTCCGGTTCCTCTGGGGGCCGCACGGTCATAATCGCTGATGCGAATGACGATGGGCTTTGCGCCGCCCTTGAAATAAGGACCTACCGGTGTTACAAAAATACGGAACTGGTACTCGTTGGAGGGCTTTACGCCGATCACCGCGTCACTCCCGAACATATAGGGGCGGATGTACAGGCTGGCGCCGGAACCATAGGGCGGAACATAGGCCTCATTGCCTTTTACGACCTGACGGATCGCCTCAATGAAGCGCTCTGCCGGGAACGGCGGCATCTCCAGACGTTTTGCGGAATCGATCATACGGGACGCATTCAGATCCGGACGGAACACGACGGTGCGGCCATCCATGGTTTCGTAGGCTTTCATGCCCTCGAATACCGTCTGCGCATACTGCAGCACGCCTGCGCTCTCGGAGATGGTTACCTGATCGTCAGCCGTCAGGCCGCCCTCATCCCATGCACCGTTCTTATAATTTGCCACATAACGCAGATCCGTCTTCATATAACCGAAGCCGAGATTTGACCAGTCGATATTTTTCTTTTCCATAGCAACAATCCTCCCGGAAAATAATGGAAAGCAGGAGTCTTCTGCCGCTTGCGCCGCCCAGGACTTCTGTTTTTGTCACCTACTATCTTAATCACCGAAGCTTTAAAAGTCAATACTTTTTACTTTGTTTACGGCCCGCCTGTCTACACCCCGGCATTTCAGTCCGGAAGAATGATCAGCCGTAGATTTTAAGCGTTTTGATTCCGAAACGTACTACGCGGTAGGGCAGTGTTTCCAGTTCCGAGGAAGCTTCCTTCAGCTTTTCCCGGATAGGCAGATGCTGCGGGCAGTGCTGTTCGCATTTTCCGCAGCCGACACACTGGGACGCGCTGGTAGGAGTTTTACGCATAACAGTGCTCTGCAGATACTGCCTTTTCGCAGATCCTTTTTTCAGGCTCAACAGGTTCAGGGCATGGAAAGCACCGGGAATATCCACATTCTTCGGACAGGGCATGCAGTATCCGCAGCCCGTACAGCGCACCCGGAGCGTACCGTTTATGGCTTCCCGCACGGCCTCGATCAGTGCGAAATCCTCCGTTGTAAAAGAATCCGCTTTTATCCCGGAAGCCGTCCGCACGTTTTCCGCAATCATCTCCTCGGAATTCATGCCGGAGAGCACACAGGTCACCTCAGGCTGGTTCCAGAGCCAGGAAAAGGCCAGCTCAGCCGCAGAGCGCTTCTTCGGATCCGCCGCAATCGCCTTCTTCGCCGCCTCGGGAAGAAGCCCTGTCAGTTCGCCGCCGCGCAGGGGCTCCATGATCATTACCGGAAGGCCTTTGGCCGCGGCGTAGGCCACACCCTCGCGGCCGGCCTGGCTGTTTTCGTCCAGGTAATTGTACTGCACCATGCAGAAGTCCCAGTCATATGCGTCCAGAAGGGGCTTGAAATTCGTGGTATTCCCATGATAGGAAAAACCGATGTTCCGTATCTCGCCGGAAGCCATTTTTCCCGCGATCCACTCTTCCATGCCCATCTTCTTCAGCTTTTCCCAGGTTCCCAGGTCATTCAGCATATGCATGAGATAGTAGTCGATATGGTCCGTGCGCAGACGTTTTAACTCCTCCCGGAACATTTTTTCCGCCCCCTTGACCGAACGGATCATGTAATGCGGCAGCTTAGTGGCAATATACACCCTGTCGCGAAGATTGTTCTTCTCCAGGATTTCACCGACCAGCGCCTCGCTGCCCGGATAAATATAAGCGGTATCCAGGTAATTGACGCCATTTTCAATGGCAAGCTTCAGCTCCCGCTCTGCCTTCTCGTAATCGATCCCGCCGCCCGAGCGGGTAAACCGCATGCAGCCATAGCCGAGGATTGATAATTTGTTGCCTTTTCTGTCTGTTCTGTACTGCATAAAGATTGAATCCTCTTATTTCTCTGAAAACAGCCTCTGAGGGGTACCCATGACGGTATCCCGTGCCCGGTGTTTTATCGCTGCCTGTGCCCCGGCTTCGGGGCATTCGGATTTCTTCCGGAAACGGCTCCGGAAGGGTGTCCGTGACAATACCCTGCCGGCAGCGGCATGCCGCTTACGCTTTCGGCATATCGAATACCACGGTGCTCCGGATCAGCCCCACGGAAATACAGTTGTCCAGGATCGCTTCAATATCCGACCCCGCCTCACCCTGCCTGGTGGGATAGCCCGCTGGCTCCAGCACAAAGCTCCCGTCGCCCCGGTCCGTCCGCCTGTAATTGTCCAGATAATAGGGATGCTGGGCCGGCTTCCGCTCCCAGCGGATGCCGCGGCACTCCGCAGGCGCGCAGGCGGGGAAGTTGATATTCCAGATGCTGTCCCGTTCGGCGGGCTTTCCAAGGATTTCCCGTGTGATGGCAGGCATCTGTTCATCCGCAAGGGCAAAATCACTGCCGGTGTCACAGGAAAACGCTATGGACGGAACGCCGTTTGCGATGCCCTCCATAGCCGCGCCGATGGTTCCGGAATAGAGAATATCCCTTCCGGTGTTTAACCCTTCGTTAATTCCCGAAAAGAGGATATCCGTTTTTCCTCCCGCGAGATACATCAGCCCCACCTTCACGCAGTCCGCGGGCGTTCCGTTCACGCTCCACGCCGATACGCCCTCTACCGGGAAGGGCTCGGGCTTTACGAGAAGCTTCTCAAAAACCGTGAGCCTGTGAGACATGGCGCTGCACTGGGACGCGGGCGCCGCAACGGTCACCTCCCCGAACTGTACGGCCATTCTCGCCAGGTGTATGATCCCCCGGCTCGCAATTCCGTCGTCGTTTACAATCAGTATTTTCATGCATTCTCCCATTGACAAGATCTGTTCCGCGCCGCTTTCCCTGTATCGGAAAAGCACCCATGCTCTTTCGCAAAAGCACCTGCTTTCTTTTGCAAAGGCACCTGTTTTCTTTCGCAAAGGCACGTCTTTTCTTTCGCAAAGGCACCCGGTCTCCGGACAAAGCCGGATTTGTTACTGTTCAGAGCCAGGCGCAAATCCGTTCGAAACCATGGATTCAGCCGGCTGAAATCCATGGTTTTGCACGGATTTGCATCCGGCGGGCACGCCACAACTCCGGAAATGGCGTTCTTTGCCATTTCCGGAGGCTGTCTCTGAACAGGTAACGGTTTTTCAGATAATCCCCTCCGGGCTCAGTTCATACCATACACCCGGCTCCGGCAGCAGCCGGTTTCGGATATGCAGGGAATTCACCTGTTCCGGGCGGAAGCTGTGCAGCGGGATCAGGGTCTTCGGCTCTGCCGTATCAATCATATGGCGCAGATGCCAGGGATCGGAATGTCCGCCCAGGCTCATATGCCTGTAGGGTATCCCCAGCGTATTCATAAAGTTCTGAAGCTTTCCGAAAGAAGGATCATAATCGCCGAGCGGGGTTCCGTCCATGTGAACGTAGAGGGAAATCACCTCCCGCAGATCCATCAGCTCGCCGATCAGCGAATAATCATTCTGCAGAACATAATGTCCCGGGTTTCCGGTCAGTTCTTCCCTCGTAACAATTTCCCCGGCAGGGATGTCCCGAATGCAGTCTCCCGCTGCGCCGTCCGGCTGTCCGCCGCCTTCCGAAGGCACGGTCTCTCGCCCATCGTATTGTCTGTATTTGTCCCCGGGCTGCAGGAATGCGTCCGCCAGCGCATTTTCATAAACGCAGGCGGGATCCTCCGGGTAAAACGTCCGGAGATAGTCCCTGCACCTTGCATCCAGCACCAGTACCCGCCCTGCTTCGGCGCAGGTCAGCGCCAGCCGGTGCAGACGCTCCACATTCCGGTTGTAGGGGTTAATCACCAGCAGGCCATGCAGCTCCTCTGACAGTGTCTTTATCTCTTCCTGAAGGTTTTCCTCCGAACGTTTCGGCTCCGGCTCTTTGAGTGACAGCATATCCAGCTCCTCAAAGCTGACGCTTACTCCCTCCGTGATCATCACGGACGCGCCTTTGACCGCCCGTGCGAAAGCCTCCGTTATCTCCGGATGGAAGCCGTGAAACCGGTAATCTCCCGTGTAGGCTATGCTGCCGTCCGGTGTGCTGATCAGGAACCCGCAGGCGCCGACCACATCGTGATCCACAGGGATGGCCGTAACCGTAATATCCGCAACCCGGACAGGCTCCCCGTAGGGAAGGCCGATGCAGTTTTCATGTTCAAAGAATTCCGCTTCCCCGTTGGCAGCCAGCCTCCGGTACAGCCTGCGGGAATCCTCCGACATATAGACCGGGATTTCCGGTGCGAGAAGGCCCAGGCCTCCCATATGGTCAATGTGCATATGGGAGAGCAGGAAAAAGCAGCTGCGGTCTGTCTCCCCAAACGGCTTCAGGCCAAGCCTTTCCGCGGTTTTCCGGTCATAAATACCGTCCGCTGCGGCAAGAAAACCCATTCGCACATAACACTCGGCAGCGCGCTCCGGACGGTTCAGAATCCTGGCGTCCATGAGGGCGGAATTGGCAAAGCCGAAATCGAACATGCAGCTGGCATGGTCGGTTTCCACAATCGCAAAGGTACCTCCGATTTCCCGAAGGCCTTTCAGGAAGCAAAGTCTTGTCATAAGCCTGTTCTCTCCGGTGAAAAACGGGCTGCCATGTTTCAGGCAGCCCGACTGGAATCATGCATTGTCAGCAGATTATTCTACATCGCACTCTTCGTTGATGATCTGAACGAATTCCGCAAGGGCATCTTCCGGCTCAAGCTCATCCAGTACAACCTCTTCAAACATGGTGTTCACAGAGGTGCGGACAGCGTTGCTGGCTTCAAACATGGCAGCCGGGAAGAAAGCATCAACCTGAGAGTATGCAGCGGTCGCGGTGATGTCGTCAGCCATGAAGGACTGATACTCATCGGATTCGAATGCGGAAACTCTTACGGGGAGATAACCGGTCTTCATAGCCCATTCGGTGGTAGCCTCGGTGGAGGTGAGGTACTTCATGTACTCCCAGGTTGCCGCCTGCTGGTTTTCATCCTGCGCAAACATGACAATGTTGGTGCCTGCCTGGTTCGCGGCAGCCTTCTTGTTTGTGGGAAGCGGAGCTACGCCCAGCTCGAAATCGTCAGCGGTGATATAGGAAACACCGGTGGAGGAGCCGATATAGCCGCCGATGCGCTGTGTGCTGATAACACTGGAGAAGTAGTCATCCTCACCGATCAGACGCGCATAGCCGTTGTTGTAAAGGCCCATGATATACTCGAGCGTCTCAAGACCGGCCTCGTTGTCAAAAAGGGCGCCTTCATCGGAAGCATATTCGCACTCGTTCTGTGCGAGGGAAGCCTCCAGGAAGCCTGCCAGGTCGTCAACGCCGAATGCAGGCATTTCCTTCTCTTCCATGAACTTCTCACCGACTGCAAGCATGTCTTCCCAGGTCTTGGGAGCTTCCAGTCCGAGCTCATCGAACATGGTCTTGTTGTAGAAGTAAACATAGGTGCTCTTGTTGAACGGAAGCGCTCCGATAAAGCCTAACTGCTCGCACTCTGCGCGATAGCCTTCAACGAGATCCTCGTAATCGTCAAAATCATTCTCTACGAACTCATCCAGCGGAACGATCTTGTCGGTATAAGCGGTCAGCCAGTTGTTGTATGCCTGAGCCAGATCCGGAAGCTCGTCAGCCACTGCGCTGGCGGTGAGCTTTGTGCTCAGATCGCCGTAGTTGCCCTGGTTTACAAGCTTAACGGTAATCCCGTATTCATTTTCTTCATTAAAGCGGTCGGTCAGCTCGGTCAGTACCTGCTCCTGGGTATTGCTCATGCCGTGCCAGAAGGTTACCTCGGTGGGTTCAATCGTCTTTTCTTCCTCGGCGAAAGCCGCAACCGGAAGGGAAGCTGCCATCACCAGTGCGAGAATTGCTGCGCCGGTTTTCCTGAAACTCATGTTTCTTCTCCTTTCTTTCCCCGAAGGGAAAAAACCGTTACTGTTCAGAGCCAGACTCCGGAAATGGCAAAAAACGCCATTTTGGGAGTTGCGGCGTGCTCGCCGGATGCAAATCTGCGGTGCATAATAGATTTCCGCCGGCGGAATCCATCATACACCACAGATTTGCGTCTGGCTCTGAACGGTAACAAAAAATCCTTTTTCTGCCGGTACCATAATAGCACAAATTTCAGTTTATGTGAACTGTTTTTTGCTCCTGTTCGGAGCCGGGTGCGAATTCAGCCCTTAATGCCGCTCTGCGTAACGCCCTCAATGATATATTTGCGCAGGAACAGGTACATGATCATAATCGGAATGACCAGGATGCAGGAGGCGGCCATGATCAGCTCATAGGCGCTGCCCTCCTCTGTCTGGAACTGCACCAGTCCGTAGGAAAGCACACGCATCTCCCGGCTGTTGGTGACAAGCAGAGGCCACACAAAAGAGTTCCAGTTGGAAATAACATTCAGGATGGTTATGGTGGTAATGGGTCCCTTGTTGATGGGGATCATGATTTTGATCAGATACTTGAAGTCCCGGCACTTATCCACCTTCGCAGCCAGGTAAAGAGCATCCGGAATCTGGGCAAAAAATTGTGTCAGCAGGTAAATATAGAACACACTGGCAAGCCAGGGCACGATCATGGCCTGGTAGGTGTCGATCCACTTCAGCTTCGTCATGGTGATGAAATTGGTGATCAGCAGCATCTCGCTGGGAATCATCATGGTTGCGAGCAAGAGCGTTAGCAGCACCTTCTTGCCCGGGAAATTCAGCCGGGCAAAGGCAAATGCCGCCAGGATAGTGGTGATCAGGACGCCGATGGTATTGAATACCGTGACGATCAGCGTATTTACCAGATATCTTCCGAAGGGCGCGGCCTTCCACGCAGTTGTGAAATTCTCCAGGGAGAACTTTGACGGGAAGAACACCGGCGGGATGGCGCGGATTTCCGCGTTTGTCTTCATGGCGGAGAGGATCATCCACAGGAACGGCATCAGGGTAAAAAGCGCGCCGATGATCAGGACGCCATATTTCAGGATATTTGCTATCACATTTCCGGCTTTTCTGTTCATGTCCGCACCTCCTTACTCTTTTTTCCCGGTCAGCGTCCGCTGGATGATTGTGAGTCCCAGAACGATGAGGAACAGGATCACAGCCGCCGCGGAGGCCTCGCCGTATTTCGACTGGTTATAGAACTTGTCGTAGATATAGAACACCACCGTGTTGGCGCTTCCCGCCGGACCGTTCTTTCCGCGGAACAGCGCGTAGACTTCGTTGTAAACCTTGAAGGCATTGATCATGCCCATGACAAAGGCATAGGAGATCATGGGGCCGATGCCCGGCACCGTAATGCGCCAGAATACACGCCATCTGGGGGTGGAATCCACCCGTGCGGCATTGTAAAGATCCTCCGAGATGGTCTGGAGGCCTGCCAGGAAGATCAGGATATCAAAGGCCATGCTCTTCCAGATGCTGAAGATGATCAGGGAAGGCAGGGCGTACTGCTTGGAGG
The DNA here is from genome assembly GCA_946624325.1 of uncultured Clostridia bacterium. Classification (GTDB taxonomy): domain Bacteria; phylum Bacillota; class Clostridia; order Lachnospirales; family Lachnospiraceae; genus Anthropogastromicrobium. The sequence continues at coordinate 3,639 of CAMOSC010000004.1, read as the reverse complement.
TCAGCCACGGGATCGACTTAATGCCGAACCACGAGAGCAGCTGGTTTAAAAGGCCGTAATCGCTGTTGAAAATCCAGCCCCAGACGATGCCGATGGCAATGGTGCTGGTGACATAGGGCAGGAAGAAAATGGTCTGGAATACGCCCTGGAAGCGGATGTGGCTGTTGAGCAGCACCGCGATGATCAGGGACAGGGCTATGGAGCAGGGAACCACGAAAACCACGTAGATCCCGGTGTTGGTCAGCGCCTTAATGAAGTGGCGGTCCTGAAAAATATCGATATAATTCTCCAGGTTGATGCCCTTGTAGCTGCCGTTGACCAGGTTATAATCCTCCATGAAGCTGAGCATAAAGGCCCGGATCAGGGGATAAATCGTGAAAATCAGAATGATAATCAGTGCAGGGGCGAGGTAGAGATACCCCTTCATGCTCTTTTTTTCCATCGTCGCCCTCCCCGTCAGAACTTGCCCACGGTTTTGCCGTCCTGTCCGAAGAGCAGGATCTGCTTCTCGCGGGTGGTCAGATAGAACGGGGTGCCAACTCCGATCTGCATGTCGGAATGCACAAGAAGGCGGAACTCGTTGGCGCCCAGGTTAAAACGGATCTGCAGTTCTCTTCCGGTCATGCGTACATGGGAAGCTTCGGCGCGGATGGCATCCGGCGCGGACGGGAGAAGCGTTACGTTGAAGGATTCGGGACGGATGCCGCCCTTATAGGAGCCGTCGGGCACCATGCAGCCGGAACGCAGCATATTGCCCGCGCAGTAGATCTTCCCGTCGTGCACTTCGGCGTCGAATACATTGATCTGCGGGGTTCCGAGGAAGGTTGCCACAAAGAGGTTGCCGGGGTTTAAGTACATTTTCTGGGGCACCTCATACTGCTGCAGCACGCCCTTCTCCATGACGGCGATCTTGTCGGAGATGCTCATGGCCTCTTCCTGGTCGTGTGTTACGAAGATGGTGGTGATTTTCACCTCCTGCTGGATGCGCCGGATCTCCTCGCGGGTCTCCACGCGCAGCTTGGCATCCAGATTGGAGAGCGGCTCGTCAAGCAGCAGAACCTCGGGCTTTTTGACAAGGGCGCGGGCTATGGCCACACGCTGCTGCTGTCCGCCGGAAAGAGCCTTGGGCTTTCTCTTCATGAGACCTTCGAGCTGGACCATTTTCGCCATCTCGTATGCCCGGTCCCTCGCCTCGTTTTTGGGAACCTTGCGGTTGATTAACGGGAACATGATGTTGTCCTCAACAGTCATATGGGGATAAAGCGCGTAATTCTGGAAGACCAGTCCGATGCCGCGGTCTTCCGGGGCGATATCGGTTACCTCGTGCTCTCCGAAAAAGATCCTGCCGGCGGTAGGCTTGTTGAGGCCGGCAAGCATAAAGAGCGTGGTGGATTTACCGCAGCCCGACGGGCCGAGCAGGCCTACCAGGTCCCCGTCGGCAATGGTCAGGTTCATGTTGTCAATTGCTTTGAAGTCTCCGTACGCTTTTGTCAGGTTTTCGATTCTGATTTCCATAGGTCCCCTTCCCTCTTTCAGGTGGTGGCGCCCGCACTGCCTGTCCAGCCGTATCCGGGCGGCAGTTCAGCCGCAGATGATGCTCTCAGTATACTTTATTTGCCCGGCTTATGCAAGTACGGAATCGAGAATCTTGCCCTTGCGCCTCTTTGTAAGGAGTTGTTGATTTCCGCGGTTCTTCGTTTCCGCGATTCTTCGTTTTCACGACCCTCCGCGATACGGCAGGAAAATGTCTTCAGGCTTCGGTTCCGTCGCGAAGAATTTCTAAATACACAGAAAAGCCGCTAAAAGCATGGGGAGAAAATCCAAAACTCCCTTCGGTCAAACATTGGATTTTCTCCCCATAACGCGTTTTTCTGTGCATTAAGAAATTCTGTTCGCTCCTCCACAGGCGCCTTCAGGCATTTCCCTGCCGTACCGCTTAGGTATTCTCTGACGTTAAGCCGGTGCGGCTTCCACACACCCGTGCCCGAATGGGTATGCAGGATTCCTGCGCAAAAAAGCCCCGGAAGGAATCCGGGGCAGGCACTTTATGGTTTGAAATTGTTTTCCGACGGCAGCTTTCCGGTTTCCCGGTCGCCCGCCAGAATCATGACGGCCGTAATGACGAACAGGATACCGATGCCCTGGAAGATGGTCATTTCTTCCTGGAAGACGAAGAAACTCACCAGGGTGGCCACTACGGGCTCGACGGCTGCAAGAATGCCGGCCCGGCCGTTTTCCAGATAGGTGAGCCCCTTTGTATACAAAAACAAAGGCAGGATGGTGCCGATGACGATGAGCAGCAGCACGGTCCCGGTGACGTTAAAGTGCATGAGCTGGCGGGCCAGGCCTATCTGGTTGACGAGAACCAGGGAAAATGCCCCGCCGCAGATGTTTGTCCAGAAGGTAATCTTTAAGGGGGAATAGCGTTTCAGGGCAAAACGGCCGAATACGCTGTAGAGCGCATAGCCGAAGCCCGCTCCGATCCCGCTGATGATGACCATTGAGGAAATGTGGTCTCCCTTTCCCGCAGCGCCGGTTACCAGGATCACGCCGGCTGTGGTAATGCCGAGGGAAAAGGCCTTGCGAAGCGTGAAACGTTCTCCGAACAGCAGGCAGGACATGATCACCGCGAAGGACGGTGCCGTAAACAAAAGCGCCGCGGAGATCGAGATAGAGCTGATGCGCATGCAGTGGAAATAACACCAGTTGTAGAGTACCTGGCTGACAATCCCGGTCCCGAAGAACATCCAGAGATCCTGCAGACGGATTCTGAACATGCTCCTGTCCGTAAACAGGAAGACCGCCGCCATGATGATGGCGGAGCCGATCATGCGCAGGCAGACGATCTTCATGGAGTCCAGCCCCACGGAGTTCAGTTCCCTGGTAAAGATGCCGATGATTCCCCAGAGGGCGGCGCCGGAGGTGACAAAGAGACTCCCCTTTACAACACCGCTCTGGTCCTGTTTCCCCATTTTACGGGGGACTTCCGGTTGATTCATGCTTTGTCACCTCCAATCCTGCTCTTTAAAAATGTCGATAAAAACAAACGTAATTATTTTCTGTTCCGCACCGGAGATGTCTTTTTTGCCATTTCCGGAGCCTGGCTCTGAGCAGCACCCATGATTGTTCTATATCAGTCTTCGGCAATGGCGTTTTGGGCCGCCATTTCCAAAGCTGCAGCGGAAACACTGAGATCCGCCGCTTAAGATCAGTCTTTTACGATAACCTTTTTGTAGTTCTTTTTGCCTCTGCGGATGACAAGGCCTTCAGCGGGAATGTCGGAGGGTGCGTAGGCGGTTTTGATATCGCTTACCTTCTCCTCCGCCGCGGTCACGCCGCCCTGCTCGACGGCACGTCTTGCCTCGGAGCGGGATTTTACCAGTCCGGTAGTGACTAAGAGGGAAAGAATGTCCAGTTTTCCTTCCGGAGCAGCCTCGAAATCCGCGCGCGGAATCTCTGTTGCCGGCATCTCGGCGGCATCGCCCGCGCCTCCGAACATGGCCTTGGCAGCGGTCTGCGCCTTGGCGGCTTCTTCCTCGCCATGCACCAGCTTGGTCAGCTCAAAAGCCAGAATCTCCTTGGCCTCGTTGAGCTTGCTGCCCTCCCATTTATCCATCTCATCGATCTGCTCTAACGGCA
>CAMOSC010000003.1 GCA_946624325.1 uncultured Clostridia bacterium | reverse complement strand
TGTCCGGCGTGGGAAGTTCCTCTGAAACGGTCCCGGAGGGCAACCATAATGGTATCCGCGCTCCGGCTTTTCTTCCGGGAGCTGTGCCATGACTTCGGTGCATGCGGATTACTCCGTGCGAAGCGCCGTCACCGGATCCTTCCGGGCCGCCTTCTTCGACGGGATAAAACCGCCGATCATCGTGAGAATCATGCTGAGCAACACCAGGGTCACCGCCGCCGGAACCGGCAGCACGGCGTTTACGTCGTTCGACTCGGCCACCGCATGGATGACGGCGTTCCCCGGAAGCAGCAGCAGCCAGGAAACACCCACGCCGAGGATACCGGCCAGCAGGCCCACCAGGAAGGTCTCCGCGTTGAATACCTGGGAGATATTCCGCTTGGAAGCGCCGATGGCACGCAGGATACCGATCTCCTTGGTGCGCTCCAGCACCGAGATATAGGTGATGATGCCGATCATGATGGAAGAGACGATCAGCGACACCGATACGAAGGCGATCAGCACATAGGAAATCACATTGATGATGGTGGTCACCGAGGAGAGCAGAAGCCCGATGTAATCGGTATAGACAATCTGATCCTCCTCGGAAGCCTCTTTGTTGTAGTCGTCGATGCAGTCCGTAATGCCGTCCTTATCCTCAAAGCTGTCCACATAGATATTGATGGCGGACGGCGCATCGGGATTGACCAGGCCGAAGGCTGCCATATTCTCATCGTAGGAACCCGAAGAGATATACGTGTCATAGATGCTGTTCAGCATGGCGGGATCGGGATTTCTCTGCAGATACTGGTCCAGCATGGCAGCCAGCTGCTCCTCGCGGCGGTTTCCGCTGCCGGGTGTCCCGTCATTTCCTCCCTGTCCGAAGAGCGAGAGGCCTCCGAACAGGTTTCCGAAGAGGGATCCGGAGGAGGACTGTCCGCTGTCTCCGGCCTCCCCGGCTCCGGTATCGCCGCCGTCATTTCCGGCGTCGGCTCCTTCATCGGCCGCGCCGCCATCTCCCGTTTCGTTCTCGCCCTCACCCGAAGCATTTCCCATCATCCCCGGATAAGCGGACTGCATATATTCGCTGACAAGCGACGCCTTCTCGGAGACGCCGAGATTCAGCAGGTACTGCTTTGCGTCCTCCGCCTTTGCCTCGTCATCCTTCGGCGCAAAGGCTATACCGGTGAGTACATTGATATCCGGACTGGCCTTCTGTGCAGTCACAACGGGGCTTGCATCCGTATACGTTATGATATAGTCCGTGAGGGCTTTCGTGTAGCCGATGGTGCCGGTGACGAGGGAACCGAAATCATCGTCAGGACGGCGCGCTATCCCGCTGATTTTCAGCTGTGCGGCATTTCCGGTGAGTTCCGCCAGACGCACGCTGCTGTCCCCGACATAGGTCCAGAGCCCGTCATCTCCCTGCACGTACTTGTCGCACTCGGGAATGAGGTAGAGCGTACGGTCCAGAATTTCCTCGTAGCTCCAGGAAACCGCCTCATTCTCAAAGGCTTCCCCGGAGATCAGCTTCTGCATTTTTTCATTGTATTCCGAGACCGGAAGAAGGCCCAGGGCATAGAGGCGGGTCATGGACACCTCGTTGAACTCATTCACGAAAAGCACGACCTCATCCCGGGATGCCGGCCAGGCTCCATAGAGCAGGTCACAGCTCTCCGTCAGCGCAGGGCTCACAAGCGTGCTCCCGCTTCCGGGCAGCATCTGGAAAAAGCTCCACTGGGTGCTGCGGTTATTCATCATGCTGAAGTTCTGCATGCCGCCCATGTTCATGCCCCGGTTCCGCCTGCCCACATTGATCGAATTTGCATCCGTCAGCGTACCCTCCGGGTCAAAGGCATACACGTCAAAGCTCGTATCGTAGGTATAGAGGATGCCGGTCTCACCGACATATCTGTGGATCGGGCCGGACGGATCGTCCAGATAGCGCTTGAAGGCCGTCAGATTGTTTTCCGAGATGCTCGTGGTCAGCGTGGAAGCCATATCAAACATGTACGTGTTGGCATACACGGCGTCCTTCTCATGATCCGGCGCTTCAAGTGCCCGCTCCCGCCCCGCATTCATAATGCTGTTCAGATCGATCGACTGAGCGGTGATGGTGATGGGGTAGGAGGTCATGGTGTCCTTCTGGATTTTATCGATATAATTGTTGACGCCGGTGGAAAGGGCGAGGATCAGCGCAATGCCGATAATGCCGATGGAACCCGCAAAAGCTGTCAGAATGGTCCTGGCTTTCTTGGTGCGCAGGTTGTTGGCGCTTAAGGAGAGCGACGTTGCGAAGGACATGGAGGATTTCCCCATGTTCCGGTGCACGGCGCTTCCGGCCGACTCCTCCTCCACGCTGTAGGGCATGGTATCCCCGGTGATCCTGCCGTCCTTCAGACGCACGATGCGCGTGGCATACTGCTCGGCCAGCTCACCGTTGTGGGTGACCATAATAACCAGGCGGTCCTTCGCCACTTCCTTCAGCAGCTCCATCACCTGCAGACTGGTCTCGGAATCCAGGGCGCCGGTCGGCTCATCCGCCAGCAGGATGTCCGGGTCATTCACCAGGGCACGGGCAATGGCCACGCGCTGCATCTGTCCGCCGGACATCTGATTGGGCCGCTTGTGCAGCTGGTCGCCAAGACCCACGGCCGCCAGGGCCTTCTTAGCCCGCTCCCTGCGCGCTCTCTTTGAGATACCGGAGATGGTCAGGGCCAGCTCCACGTTTGCCAGTACGGACTGATGGGGAATCAGGTTATAGCTCTGGAATACAAAGCCGATGGTGTGGTTCCGGTAGGAATCCCAGTCCCGGTCCTTATACTTTTCGGTGGAGATGCCCCGGATAATCAGATTTCCCGAATCGTACCGGTCCAGTCCGCCCACCACATTCAGCAGGGTGGTCTTTCCCGACCCGCTGGGACCCAGCACCGCCACAAACTCATTATCCCGGAAATTGACCGAGACGTTATCCAACGCCGTCTGCACCAGGTCTCCGGTGACATATTTCTTACAGATGTTTTTTAACTGCAGCATAAATACTCCTGTTGCTTTTGCAGATTTTCCGCTCTTCTTTACGGCGGCACATACATATCTATTTTACACGAATCCGCAAAACTGTAAACCATAACTTTCAGGAAATCCCGTAAATTCCTGTGAATATTCCGTGTTCCGGCTCCTTATGGGCCCTGCCGCTGATCCCGGCGCGGTGCCGCAGGGAAAAAGCCTGCATCATACAGCGTTTCCCCAATAATCTCCATCAAAAACCGCAAAGACGCCTCTTCCATTTTACCGCAGATATGGTATAGTATTGTGTCGAAGTGTCAAAGCCTGATTTGATAAACGGAAAAACCATTCGATTCCGCAGGCGGATATTCTAAGGAAACGCTGGTTCATGCAGTGTTTCCTCTGCAGCCTCCGGCGGATCGCACCGGATTTCCCGATGAAATTGACGCTGCGCACCGGAAATCCGGTGAGGTAACGCTTAAATCAGCACATGAAAGGAACCCGCATGCCCGCATTACCGAAAAAACTCTATGACCCGGCCCTCGGCCGCGTGGAAACCTCTCAGGGCGAAATGCGCCTCGGCGCCATCTTCCTGCCGCTCTTTTTGGAATATCTGCTCATGAATCTGATGCATACGGTCAGCACCTGGATTCTGTCGTATTATGCGGACAATTCCGTGGCGGCCGTGGGAAGCGCAGGTCAGTTCATGTCCATGATCATGACCTTTTATACCGTTGTCAGCTCCGGCGCTGCCGTCGTAATGGGTCAGAAAATCGGGGCGAAAAAGACAGAGGAAGCCACCGATGCGGCGTTCTGCAGCCTGGTTTTCATCGCGCTGCTGGGTCTTTCCGTAAGCACGATCCTTTCATTTAATGCCCGGCGGGTGATGGCGCTGATGAATATTACGGGGGAAGTCCTGGATGAGGCGGAAATCTATTTCCGGATAGCCATCCGCTTTTCTTTCCTGGGCGGCATCAGTTCCGTGATCTACGCCATATTCCGCACCAGCGGGCACCCGAAGATTTCCGTTATCATCAACATCTTCATGAATGTGGTGAATGCCGCGCTGAATTATCTGGTGATTTTCCAGCCGTTCCCCTTCCCGCTGAAAGGCATATCGGGCGTAGCCATATCCTATGTGATTTCGATGTGCGCCGCGGCCCTCACAGGCTTTATCCTCCTGAGGCGTATGCTCCCGGAATTCGGATTCCGCGGGAAGTCCTTCAAAACCCTGCGCAATATCCGGCAGATCCTGGCCATCGGCATTCCGGGCGGCATCAGCTCTTTTTCCTACAGCATTTCCCAGGTGGTTACCACCTCCATGATCGCCACCCTGGGTGTCGCCGCGGTCTCCACGAAGATCTACGTGTCCAATCTGGTCTACTATGTCTATGTGCTGGGCATGGCGCTGGGCTCCGCAACCTCGCTGATGATCAGCTGGCTGTGCGGCGCCGGAAAATATGACCAGGCCTACCGCCTCAACCTCCAGAACCTCAAGATTGTGGCGCTTCTGAACGGCTCTCTCTCCACCCTGCTCTTTTTCTTCGGCTACCCGCTCCTGGGGCTCTTCACCGATGACCCCGTCATACTGACAGCCGGGCGGACCTTACTTGCCATTGATATTTTTGTGGAGATTTTCCGCGGCTTCAACCATATTGAGGAATTCTCGCTCCGCGGGTCCGGCGACGTGGTCTATCCCATGATCGTTGCAACCATCTCCTGCTGGGTGATGAGCGTGGGCTTCGCCTATATCCTGGGCATCCGCATGGGCTGGGGCCTTGCCGGCTGCTGGTTTGCCTTCGGTCTGGACGAAATGGCGCGCGGCGTCAGCTATCTGATCCGCTGGCGCTCCCGCAGGTGGATGACCAAGACGGTGGCGGACCGGTAGGGCAGCTCTTCATTTTCGCAGCCCTCCGCACAGCTGCAGGGGAATGCCTTCAGGCTTCGGTTCGGAGCTTCCTGCACTCCTCACCGGCGCCTTCAGGAATCCCCTGCAGCGCGTCCGGGTAGCGAAAATGATGAACACGCATTGACCGTGAATAGTACCGTTAAATAATTTTCCCGCCGGATTCCGAGGCTGTGATTCGGAAATCCGGCGGGGGAAAAACTTACAATCAGCGTACCTGTACAGAGCCAGACTCTGTACAGGTATCAATCAGCTTATTCCGGGCAGCTCAAAAGCCCAGCTCATCATTTACCAGGATCACATGGATTCTCCCGGGGTGCCTGGAGTAGCGCGTGATCAGGAACTGGCAGCAGATGGTATCCGGGGATTTGCAGTCCATGCAGGAGCCTGTTTTGCAGCAGGGCGTCTGCAGGCCGAAGCGCTGGGAATTGATGGGTGCAGCCACATTTCTGGCACGCTTCATCGCCCCGTCGATATCATCGCAGACCTTGTTCATTCCGATGATGAAAATAACGTGCTTCGGTCCCTGGGCAATGCAGGAAACACGGTTCGCGTTGCCGTCGATGTTCACCAGCACGCCGTCCTCCGTAATGGCATTGGCACTGGAGAGAAAGAAATCCGCATCGTAGGCCGCTAACAGCGCCGACCGCTTATCCGCAATGGCATCCCGGTCGATGAAGCTGTAATTCCCGGCTTTGATGGCATCCACCAGGCCGATCTCATAAGCGCTCATGGCACCGCCCATGGAGATGCTTGACCCCTCCGGCATGATGGACAGGGCCAGCACTTTCGCCGCCTCCTTATCAGCTGCGTAATAGGGCGTCATATTGCGGGATTCCAGTCCCTTCATGACTTTCTGTGCCAGCAGTTCATTCCGTTTTCTGATATTCTCGTTCATTTTAATCTCCATTCCGCCGCCTTCTGCCGGCGGCTCAAATAGTCATGAAAGACTATTTTTCACATTATTCTCCCTGCAGCAGGTCTTGCAGCAGCTGCCCGCCTTTGGACGCCATGCGGCGTCATACTTTGTTCACTTTCCCTGCAAAACCATGGGTTCCTGACACGCTCTTAAAGCCGCGCAAATCTGCGGGAAACCCCTGTGGCAGCCGGCCGCAGCCTTACATGCCGCGTCCGATCCTGTCCATGTAGGCCTCGGTCAGGCTGGCCCAGGAATAGGAACTCATATACTCGCCCCGGTAGGCATTGACCGCGTCCAGATCCCCCTCCAGGAAATGGTACAGGTCGCAGTCCAGCAGCTCCGGCCTTATCCGCATGGTTCCGCTGTGCAGCTCCATGATCTCCCCGATGCCGTACTTTTCAAGCGTTTGCCGGAGACTGCGTATTATCACATCCAGCTGTTTCTGCATGGCGCGGTCGTAAAACCCTTCCTCCCAGAGGAGGGCAAAGGCCTCCGGCCGGGTAATGCTGCCGCCCTGGCGGTCCACCAGGTATGCCAGCAGCTCCTTGGCCTTCGACCGGGGAAAGGAAATATGCTTTCCATCCACCCTGATATCAAAGTTTCCGAAAGTCGTGACCGAAATATGAGACTGACTTTTTCCCATATGCCCCTGCAGCGCATAGGCCAGTTCCCTGTACAGTGGATCCGTCTCCGCCGGCTTCAGAAGATAGCCGGATACATGAAGAGCAAAGGCCTCTACGGCATATTCCGCATGGGCAGTCAGGAAAATGACGGCCGTTTCCGGATACTCCTGCCGAATGCGGGCCGCAAATGCCAGTCCGTCCATTCCGGGCAGCCGAATATCCGAAAGCACCGCGTCCGCGCGGTTCTCATTGAGCCAGCCCAGCGCATCCTCCGCGCTTAAAAAGCCTTTTACCTCCGTCAATCCGGGAAACTTTTCGCACATTGCTTTCGTTTCCGCAAGAACCGCCGGATCATCCTCCACACAGATTGCCTTCACTTCTTGAACTCCTTTGTTCTGTCAAAAATCGGATGGGCAGATATACTCCGCCCATCCGATCCGTCGCATCAGACCATGCCAGCCGCAGTTCCTATCCCCAGAAGCCGTCGAGAGACCCGTTCCGTTCAATCCATACATATTTGTCCCAGTCGGCATCGCTCAAAAATACCCTGGCTGCCACGTAAGGATGTCTTCGGTTGCTTTCATTGCCCAGAATTCTGTTGAAGCGGGCATCGCCCAGGCACTCCTTCAAAAAAGCAAGCGCCTCAGCCTTATAGGCTCCGGGCACGTAGGCACCGCCGCTGACCTGTTCCGCCTGATCCAGATTCAGTTCTCTGGCTTTTTCCGACTCTTTCATAGCGATTCTCCTCATATCATCATATAAATCCTGAGAAGAGTATACCATCCCGTGTCCAACAAATATCCATCAAACGCCTGCGGTATCAGAACTCAAGCTCTTTATGCCTGAAGATCAGTACGCTCAGCCAGACCGGCAGCACGATATAGCCTCCGACAAGGCTCACCCAGATCAGAGGATGCCAGGCTTTGGAGGGATCCCTTGCAAGATCCATCAGTCCCTCCACCGAGAGGACGGAGAGGTCGATGTTGTGTTTAGCAAAGAAGGGAACCATACTGACGGTGGTGAGCGCCATGGCAACGGTTCCCACCGAGAACAGGATAAACAGCGAGGGATTGGAGAGGAATTCCACGGCGATGGACAGCCTCTTTTTCTGTCCGCCGGAAAGCTTATCCACAAGGCTGCCCTTCACGGGCGCGAGGCCGAAGATCTTCATGACCTCCTCCACCCTCGCCCTGCGCTCCGAGGCGGAAACTTCAATCGGGATACGCAGAAGGGAGGCATCCATCAGCGTGCTGAATACCGTGTCCTTGCCGCGCATCAGCTCCTGCTGGGGCACAAAGCCCACCTCATACTGCATTTTTTTATATTCGCCGTAGACATCGCTCCCGTTCAGGGTAACCTTTGCCTTGGCCTTCTCATAGCCGTTCACGGCGTTCAGGAACGTGGTCTTGCCCGCGCCGGAGCCGCCTAAAAGCAGCACCATATGGCCGGGATGGATATACATGTGAATATCGCGCAGCAGATATTTTTTGCTGAACAGATCCTTGGCGGTGCGTTCCTCCAGATTGACCGTCAGGCCGTCGCTCATGCCGGCCACATTGTGCCCGCCGAAAATTTCCTTTACCTGCTTGCGGAGATCCTCCACCTGCCAGGACGGCCGGAAATCCGGCAGAATACCCCAGATCAATGCCACAACACCATCCACGAAAACCCACAGCCATACCCAGCTGCGCGGCTTTCCGTAAACGTCGCAAATACCGAAATAAACCCGGATGCTGTAGGCAATGATCGCAATCGACATCGGGAGCTGCAGGGCTACTACAATCATGGCAACGGTTTCGGAAGGATTCGTCATCACGTTGCCAACTATACCCATCAGGGTGGAGGCAATTTCCAGGATGCAGAGCACTCTGCCCTCAGTCTCCCTGCCCGCGCACCTTCCGAACTGGTACTGCCGGACACCCGGGATAAGCGCCAGCCAGCTCCTTACCCCGACTTTTTAAACATAAACCACAAACCGACGACGAAAAGAACCTGAAGGGTAACACTAAACCACCCTTTGGCGTTGAAAAGGAGCAGGGTTAGAATATCCAGAAATTTCATAACGGCAATCCTTTCTGAACGTCTGCCACTTTCATGGGACCTTTCCCTATTAACGGCCCGCCTTCGGCGCGGCCATTAGGGTATCCGCGCCCCGGTCACGAACGGTTTCCGTTCTCTTTGACAACTGCAACAACATTCTCGACGTGTCCCTCTGTCCAGCAGAAACAGTCAAACGGGAAGCAGGCCTCGGCCCGATAGCCATGCTTCGCCAGAAACTTCAGATCCCTCGCCAGGGATTCCGGTCCGCAGGAGATGTAGACGATACGCGGAGGCGCAAGCCGCAGGGCGGAGCGCAGGAAGATTTCATCACTTCCGCTTCTGGGCGGATCCATGAACAGAACATCCGCCCGTTCTCCGGCCTCCGCCATGGCAACCATGCATTTTCCGGCATCCGCTTCAATAAAGCGGATATTGGCAATGCCGTTGCGCCGCGCATTTACACGGGCATCCCGCACCGCTTCCGGATTCAGTTCAATGCCGACCACCTCCCCGGCAGAGCCTGCGGCCGTCATGCCGATGGTCCCGATTCCGCAGTAGGCGTCAATCACCCGCTCACGTCCCGTCAGGGCCGCAAGCTCAATGGCTTTGCCGTAGAGCGCTTCCGTCTGAACGGAATTTACCTGGTAGAAGGAGTTCGGAGAGATGCGGTAGGTCAGACCGCAGAGCCTGTCCTCTATGAAGCCCTTTCCGTAAAGCACCTGGTTCCTGTTCCCGAGAACAAAGCTCCCCGGCCGGTCATTGATGTTCTGCACCACGGTGGTGATCTCCGGGTGAGCCTTCAGCAGGGCCGCCGTAAAATTTTTCTTCGACGGGAAAACAGGGGAAGTCACCACAAGCACCACCATCACCTGCCCCGTGGCATGCCCGGTCCTGATCTGCACATGACGAAGCAGGCCATACCCGCTGTCCTCGTCGTAGATGCGGATTTTAAAGGACTTTACAAGCCGGCGCAGCGTCGCAATGATGGACTGAGCGCGCTCATCCTCAATGAGGCAGGAATCCGTCTGGACAACACGGTGCGTTCCCTCCTCATAGATGCCGCAGAGCACCTCGCCGCCGCGGTAACCGAACGAAGCGGTAACCTTATTCCGGTAATGAAAAGGATCTGCCATGCCGGTAATGGGGTGTACCGGACAGATACCCTTCAACAGGCTGCGTACCAGGTTCTCCTTCTTTTTCAGGCTCTCCGGGTAAGTGCAGTCCGCACCGCTGCATCCGCCGCAGCGCCCCGCCACGGCACAGCGCGCGGGCGTTCTCTCCCTCCTGCCCGCAGTGTTCATGTAAATACCCTGAACGCGGCGATGATACCGGTGGATCCGAGCCCCATGATGATTCCCGCCAGCAGCACGCCGAGCATCACGGCGGCAACGCTTGTCTTAAAGTCCATGTCCAGCACGCTTGCCGCAAGCGTTCCTGTCCAGGCGCCGGTACCGGGAAGCGGGATTCCCACGAAAAGCATGAGGGCCACAAAGAGACCCCGTCCCGCTTTTGCCTTCAGCTTCTCACCGCCCTTTTTCCCCTTCTCAAGACACCAGGTGAAGAAGGGACCGATAAAGCGTTTATCCGCGCCCCACTCCAGGACCTTTCTCGCAAACAGGTAGATGACAGGTACGGGAAGCATGTTTCCGATCACGGCAGTGATATACGATGGCACAAGCGGCAGCCCGACCACCTGGGAATAGGGGACGGCTCCGCGCAGTTCCACTAACGGAACCATGGAAATCAGAAAAACAACCAGATATTTACCAAGCATGCTGTATTACTTTCTGTTGTCAAAACGGCTGAGTGCCTCTTTACGCTTCACATCCAGGTTTTCATAGGAGAAGGAAGCGTCCCAGGAGAGAATTCCGTGCTGGGAGGCGAGTTCCGCATTGTACGCCGACCACGGGAAGGTCGTTACAATATCATAGTAGTCGGAGGACATACGCTGGGCGTAATGGGTCACAAGGAAATCCAGCCCGCAGTTGGAAAGATACGTCCTGCGGCTGGTTTTTGTGATGGTTACATTCGCAATGCCGCCCAGTATGCTGTCCGTGGTCTGATCGGTGGTCTGGAAATTACCGAGTGAATAGTAGACAAAGGTGTCGTTTCCGTCCCTTCCCTTTATCCATTGAGAGCGGCCAATCACGCCGGGATAGCTTCCGATGATCAGGTCAACGCCGAGATCCGCCAGAAGCTGCGCTTCATGCTGCTGCTCCTGCGTCACCTCCACACTGCCCTCCTCGCCCCAATGGGGAAATGCGATGACAAAATCCGCCGATGCTTCAGCGGTCTGCACAATCTGGGTAAGCCATTCCTCATTGTCGAGATTCAGCAGATAGGGCTCATGATCCAGCGGCTCCGTGCGGTTGGTACGGCAGGTATAATTGATCAGGGCGAGCTTTATGCCGGAAACCTCCAGATATACGGGCGTATTCTGCTGGTCCCTGCTCTGGTTGACCCCGAGCAGATACATTTCCGGGTGACTGCCGTGCATGTAATTGATCATGTTGTTGAGGCCGTCCGTCCCCTGGTCCAGAATATGATTGTTTGCCGCAAGAACCACGTCGACCCCGGACTCCGCCAGGGCATCGGCCACCTCATATACGGAGGTGTAGGAGTCCTCGGAGGAAACCCCGTAGTCTGCCCCCGCCAGGACCGTATCCTGGCTCAGCACCGCAACGTCTGCATTTTTGAAAACATCGCTGATATTCACGAAATGGTTGTAATACGAGTAGCTCCCGTCCTCATTTTTACCGCTTAAGGTGGAGGAACGCGACATGCGGTTGTCGCCCACCGAAATCAGACGGATGGTCGCCAGCTCCTCCTCAGGGGCAGCCGGTTCCGTCTGCTTAACCACAGGTTCGACCGGATTATTGGCTTCCGGGTTCTGGACCTGCGCGGGATTCTGGGTATCGGTGGAAACGGCGGTACTGTTTCCGCGGGATAAAAGTGCCGAAATGGGGCCGGAAAAACGCTCTGCAAGGGGCGGGATGACGATAATCCCGCCGACTATGATTCCCAGGATCAGCACCACAAGTTCAATGCCGATCACCAGGAAAACCACGTTTCCGGCATCTTTTCTTCTCTTCTTTCTGTTTGCCATGGCCAAACCGCTCCTGTTTTTCCTGTGAAAACCAGCCGCCTTCGTTCAATCCGCGGGCATAACGCCGTATGCCGCGGACACTGCGAAGGCGGTGGGCTGAGCTGACGGAATCTTCCTTCCGTCTCAGAAAGAAAATCTGTCGGCGAAATACTGTTTCAGGTCCGCGATAGCCACACGTTCCTGAGCCATGGAATCGCGGTCGCGAACGGTAACGCAGCCGTCGGTCTCAGAATCGAAATCATAGGTAATGCAGAAGGGTGTTCCGATCTCGTCCTGTCTTCTGTAGCGCTTTCCGATGGCTCCTCTGTCATCGTACTCGCAGTTGTAAAGCTCGCTGAGCTCCTGATAAATCTTCTCCGCGCCTTCTCCGAGCTTTTTGGAGAGCGGAAGGACACCGATCTTCACCGGTGCCAGTGCCGGATGGAAGTGCAGCACCGTCCTCACGTCGCCGCCCTCCAGCTCCTCCTCATCGTAAGCGGAGCAGAGGAATGCCAGGGTGACGCGGTCCGCGCCGAGCGACGGCTCAATGACATAGGGAAGATAGCGCAGCTTTTTCTCATCGTCAAAGTAGGTAAGGTCCTCGCCGGAAACTTCCTGGTGACGTCCGAGGTCGTAGTCGGTGCGGTCTGCAATGCCCCAGAGCTCGCCCCAGCCGAAGGGGAAGAGGAATTCAATATCCGTGGTGGCCTTGGAATAGAAGGAAAGCTCCTCCTTCTCGTGGTCCCTGCAGCGCATCTCATCTTCCTTCATGCCCAGCGCCTTCAGCCAGTCAATGCAGAACTGACGCCAGTAGCCAAACCATTCCAGATCGGTATCCGGCTCACAGAAAAACTCCAGTTCCATCTGTTCGAATTCCCTGGTGCGGAAGGTAAAGTTTCCGGGCGTAATCTCATTGCGGAAGGATTTTCCGATCTGGCCGATGCCGAAGGGGATCTTCTTTCGGGAGGTGCGCTGTACGTTTTTAAAGTTTACGAAAATACCCTGGGCCGTCTCGGGACGCAGGTAAACGGTATTTTTCGCGTCCTCCGTTACGCCCTGGAAGGTTTTAAACATGAGGTTAAACTGACGGATATCGGTGAAGTCGTTCTTTCCGCAGGAAGGGCAGGGAATTTTGTTGTTGCGGATATAATCCTGCATTTCCTCCGCGCTCCAGCCGTCGATGGCTTTTTCGGGCACAATCCCTTTTTCGGCCATGTAATCCTCGATCAGCTTATCTGCGCGGAAACGCTCATGACAGCAGCGGCAGTCCATCAGGGGATCGGAAAAGCCGCCCAGATGACCGGAAGCCACCCAGGTCTGGGAGTTCATAAGGATGGCGCAGTCGACACCCACATTGTAGGGGTTGGCCTGGATAAACTTCTTCCACCAGGCCTTCTTGACGTTATTTTTCAGTTCAACGCCCAGGTTGCCGTAGTCCCAGGTATTCGCAAGGCCTCCGTAAATTTCGGAACCCGCATACACAAAGCCCCTGGACTTTGCCAGCGCCACGATTTTCTCCATTGTCTTTTCCATATTTGGTACCCCGTTTCCTTTCATGATACAGATTCGCATGAATCCTTCTTCTTTGACTTCACGCATTCAGCGCTTATAGAAAATATAGCTTCCGTCACCGGCCGGAGTCTGGACGGAATTGTTGTTCAGCACCGTCACATTGGCGGAAACATACTCGACCTCATGCTCAAAGCTGATCTTTGTGGCATAATCCACATAGACCATGTTGTACCCGCCCTTCGCGGCCAGCTCCTCCAGCGTTATGGGCTTTCCGCCCTTCGCGGCTACGATCGTGCCGGAGGGCTGCATGGAAGAGCTCTCGAGCGGTGAGGTGTATACGGTGGTGCCGCCGCTCTTCTGAATATCAATTCCGTTGAATTCCGAATAGGTTTTTCCCGCTCCGTACTCAAACACCAGGGTAACCTCGCCGTTGCTCTCGGTGATCGAATCCAGCGCCACCGCAAGCAGCGTGCTTTTCCGTTCCTGTTCGGACATCTGATCGTAGGAATAATAGCTCTGGCCGTAATTGGTCATATTGTAATCCTGTACCTGCTGCTTTGCCAGATACGTCAGCTCGGCAAGATCATAATACTCTTTGTCAAAGTCCTCAATCATCGCGGCTTTGATCTGCCCGTTTGCCATCACGTAAAAGCTGTCCTTCTCAGGCGTGAAATCATATTTCCTGGTCAGCAGGCTGCAGCCGCAGAGTGCAAGCATACAGGCTATCGTCAGAAATAACGCAGCAATTTGTTTTTTCATTTGCCCTAACACCTCTCATCATCTCTTACGCCCCGCAAAAAGCCGTTTTACGTAAGCGCATACAAAATTATTATAGGTGTGAATGATCTATTTTTCAAGTATTTCTTTCGGATTGTAATGAAATAGAAAGAGAATCGCGCTTAAGCCGCCGCGGAATTTCTTCCGGTACGGCGCAGCCCCGCGCAAACGCCTTCAGTCCGGCGCTTTCTCCCCATCCCGCGGAAACGCAAGCTCCGGCAGAAACGCTTCGGTGCGGAATTCCCGCGCGAGAAACCGCTTTTTCCAGGCGGCAAGGAGCCCGGAAAGCACCTCGTAAACCGCCGCCGACACGGCAAAGCCGAAGAGCTTCTGGAGCGGTGCCGTGAGAATATACTGAAGGGTATACATGGCAGAAACATCCAGGCGGATGAGGCCCGGCTCCCCTCCGGCACACTCGTTGCAGAGCGCTTCTCGGCGCGCCAGGGAAAAGTACCCCTCCGCAAGCGGTTTGCCCGTTACGGCGCACTGGAATACCTGGGGATATTCCCCGGAAATCACAAACAGGCGGTATTCGTAGACCATGCGGATCAGAGGAACCGGCATTTTTCCTTTTTCAAGGGCTTTTAACGCCAGGAAAACCAGATTCAGCAGTTCCAGCCCCTCCACGTTTTCCACGGAAAAGTATGCGGCAAGCTCCAGAAAATAAAGCCCGAAGGTCATGCGGTCATAATCCTTTGACAGCTCGTCAAAGTACTCCCTCGGCCGGGCCGACAGGAGCGTATAGGCATCCCTGCCGGGACGCAGCTCGAACTCGCCTGTCACAAACGGGCGCGTAACGCCCACCAGCGCACTTCTGGGCCGGCTTGCCCCCCTGGCAAACACGGTAATCCGCCCCTGTTCCTTTGTGAGCAGCACCAGCCGTCTGTCCGCTTCCTGTACCTGCATAGCCGAAAGGACAATTCCCGTGACTGCGATGGTCTCCAAGCTTACTCCTTCTCCTGATATCCGAAATTCTTCATGTAGAGTTCGCTGTCGCGCCAGTCTCTGCGCACCTTTACCCAGAGCTTCAGATTAACCTTCATCTCCAGCATCTCTTCCAGATCGCGGCGTGCGTCCGTCCCGATTTTTTTGAGCATCTCTCCGCCCTTTCCGATGATGATGCCCTTATGGGAATCCCGCTCGCACACAATGGAGGCTTCAACATCCATAACCGACCCGTCCGGCCGTTCCTGCATGCGCTCCGTCAGCACGGCAATGCCGTGCGGAATCTCCTCCTCCAGGCGCCGCAGCGCTTTTTCGCGGATAATTTCCGCGGCGATCTGCCGCATGGGCTGGTCCGTCACCGTATCCTCATCGTAATACATGGGGCCGTAGGGCAGATACTTGAAGATCGTATCCAGCAGCTCCGAAGTATTTACGCTGCGGAGGGCGGAAACCGCCGCCGCCTCGCGAACGTCGATCCGGCTGCGGTAAGCCCTGATGCACTCGCCGACCGTTTCCTTTTTCACCGTATCAATCTTGTTTACGACCAGGATCAGCGGATTTTTGAGCTGCTTCAGGCGCTTAAGGATTTCCTCGTCCCCCCGGCCGATGAAGGGGGACGGTTCCACCAGCCACAGCACCACATCCGCCTGGCCGAGGGTTTTCTCGGCAATCCCGGTCATATAGGCTCCCAGCCTGTTCTTTGGCCTGTGGATGCCCGGCGTATCCAGGAAAACCGCCTGTCCCCGCTCATCGGTATAGACGGTGCGTATGCGGTCGCGGGTTGTCTGGGGCTTGTTCGAGGTAATGGCGATCTTCTGGCCGATCAGATGGTTCATCAGCGTGGATTTTCCCACATTCGGGCGTCCCACCAGGGCGATAAAGCCCGATTTCTTTTCGTTATTCTTCTCCATAATCCATTCCAGTCCGTAAAAGATTGCCGTCTGCCTGCCGCGGCCATTTTAGGCTCCGCTCCGGCATTTTCCGTGTGCGGCCCGCGGCGCGGGGAGACGGTTTTGCCGTCCGCGGCACGCTCTCCGGGCATACAGGCGGCGCGGATCAGTTCATTCCGTTTCCCTTAAACCGCAGAATGTCATAGGCCTCTGCCCGGACATCCAGCTGCACGTGCAGCTCCTGCCTCGGATGCGGGGCGCTTTCCATGGGCGTCTCCTCCGCATCCGTGATGGAAAGCACCGTAGCCTCCAGGTTCTCCCCCGAAGGCTTCATCACCTCAAGCACGTCCCCCACGCAGAACTTATTCTTCTGCTCCATGACAAAACGCCCGTCCGGCAGCACATGGCCGACGCTTCCGAGATACGTATACTCCTTCACATAGGTGTTGCTGTCATAAATCTGATCCTGCGCCGTGGGCTTCCCGTAGAAAAAACCGGTGGTGAAGGCCCGGTGCGTGCAGCGGGTGATCTCCTCCCTGTACCAGTCCATATTTCTGCGGTAAAGCGCGGGATCCTCGAACAGATCATCCAGCGCTTTCCGGTAGGTCCGCGCCGTGACGGCCGCATAGAGTGCCGTTTTCATGCGGCCCTCCACCTTCAGGCTGTCCACGCCGGCCTCAACCAGGTCCGGAAGATGCTCGATCATGCACAGATCCCTGGAATTGAACAGATATGTGCCCTGTTCATCCTCGTAAACCGGGAAATACTCGCCCGGCCTGGTCTCCTCCATGACGGAATACTTCCAGCGGCAGGGATGGGTGCATTCGCCCCGGTTCGCGTCCCGCCCGGTCATGAAATTCGAAAGAAGGCAGCGGCCGGAATAGGAAATACACATGGCGCCGTGTACAAAGGTTTCGATCTCCAGCTCCTCCGGTATTTTCGAACGGATCTCCTTAAGCTCCGCAATGGAAAGCTCTCTTGCGGAAACCACCCGCTTTGCACCCAGCTCATGCCAGAAGCGGAAGGTTCCGTAATTGCAGTTGTTGGCCTGGGTGCTGATATGAATATCCAGCCCCGGGGCAATCCGCCTGGCCAGCGCAAATATGCCGGGATCCGAGATAATCAGGGCGTCCGGCTTCAGCCCGGCCAGCGCCTCAAGATACGCTCCGAAGGCCTCCAGATCCGAATTGTGCGCCAGGATATTGGTTGTGACATAGACGCGCACACCCTTTTCGTGGGCAAAGCGGATGCCTTCCCGCATATCCTCCGTACCGAAATTCCTGGCCTTTGCCCGCAGGCCGAAGGCTTCCCCGCCGATGTAGACGGCGTCCGCCCCGTAGGTGACCGCGGTCTTGAGAACCTCAAGGCTCCCGGCCGGTATCAGCAGTTCCGGTTTCTTCATATCCAGATCCTCATGCGGAGCTCACGCTCCGGTCCTTTCAAAAACATGTGGCACTGTTCACGGATTTGCATCCGGCGGGAACGCCGCAGTTCCGGAAATGGCGTTTTGGCTGCTTCCGAATCCAGGCCATGAACAGCCACGGCATATGTGTCTCTCTTACTGCCCCTCCGGGAGCTCCGGAGCCTGCTCCCGGGACCTCTGTTCCGCAGCGGTGCGGATGCCGTCAGGATCAATTGTCCGCTCCTTCAGGGTCACCGCCGCGCCGTCGCCGATGGGAATCACCGAGGTGGAAAGCCCCTCCGTATGCTTCAGCACATACAGGTATTCCCGCATCCTGGCATGAATCGTACGGTTGCGCCTGGTCACGGCAAAGCGCGATTCCAGCACGTCCCCGTCCTGCAGCACATTATCCGAAAAGAGCACGCCGCCTTCCGACAGCAGACGGAGGGCTTCCGGCAGGAAACGGATATACTGTCCCTTTGCGGCATCCATAAAGATGAGGTCAAAGGAACCATCCAGCGTTTCCAGCAGTTTTGCCGCGTCCCCCTCCAGCAGGGTGATACGGCCCGTCTCACCGGCCCTTCGGAAGTTTTCCCGGGCTTTCTGCACCCTTGCAGGATCCTTTTCCATCGTGACAATCCGGCACGCCGCGGGCATGGCTTCGCTCATCCTGAGCGCCGAGTAACCGACCGCGCACCCGACCTCAAGGATATTCCGGGGATTCAGCAGACGGACGAAAAAAGTAAGCAGGCTGGCAGTTTCAGGCCGAATAATCGGGACCCCCTCCGCCAGCGCTGCCCTTCTGATTTCCTCACAAAGCCCGCTCCCCGGAGCCTCCAGGGAGCGGATATAGGAAGCAATTCTTTCACTGTCGATGATCATAACTGTAAAACAGCCCTTTCAAGAGCCTTGTACCGATATCCTCGCCCCGGATTTCTCCCGGCAGCCGCTCAGCAGGCTTCCGGGTGCGGGGGATTATTCCACTTCCATGATAATGGGAAGAATCATGGGACTGCGCTTCATCTTCTTCCAGAGGAAGCTCCCGAGATCATCCCGGATTACATTTTTGATTCTGGACCAGTCGGTCACGCGGCTGTCCAGGCATTCGAAAACGGCGTCGCTCACCACCTGCTGCGCCTCGTCCATCAGGTTTTCGGATTCGCGGATATATACGAACCCCCTGGAGACAATGTCCGGTCCGGCCAGGAGCTGATTGGTGTATTTTTCCAGGGTCAGCACCACGATCAGGATGCCGTCCTGGGCCAGGGTCTGACGATCCCGGAGCACAATATTTCCCACATCGCCAACGCCGAGTCCATCCACAAGCACGCCGCCGTGGGTAACCTGTGAAACCACCTCGGCCTTTTCCTTTGAAAGCTCCAGCACATCCCCCGAATTCAGCATGAAGATATTTTCCTTCGGGATTCCGAGGGACTCCACCACCTTCGCCTGCGCCTGCCTGTGATGGAATTCGCCGTGTACCGGAATGGCAAACTGCGGACGCACCAGGGAATACAGAAGCTTGATCTCCTCCTGGCAGGCGTGGCCGGAGACATGGGTATGATAGTTGATGACGCTCGCGCCTTTCTGCTCCAGCTCGTTGATCACCTTGGAAACCGATTTTTCATTCCCGGGTATGGGGTTGGAAGAAAACACCACCAGGTCGCCCGGCATAATCGTCACCTTTCTGTGCAGGGAAGCGGCCATGCGGGAAAGCGCCGCCATGGATTCTCCCTGGCTTCCGGTGGTGATCAGCGTTGTTTTTTCCGGCGGATAGTCCTTCAGCTGGTCCACATCAATCAGCGTACCCTCCGGTATGCTGATATAGCCGAGCTCCGAAGCCTTACCGATGATGTTCACCATGCTGCGGCCTTCCACCACGACCTTCCTGTCATACCTGCAGGAGGTATTGATGATCTGCTGCACGCGGTCCACGTTGGACGCGAAGGTCGCCACGATAATGCGGCGGTTTTTATTTTCCGCGAATATCGTCTCGAAGGTCTCCCCGACCGTGCGTTCGGACGGTGTAAAGCCCTCACGCGTGGCATTCGTGCTGTCGCAGAGCATGGCCAGCACGCCTTCCTTTCCAAGCTGTGCAAAGCGCTGCAGGTCGGCCATATCCCCGAATACCGGCGTATAATCGATCTTAAAATCACCCGTATGGATAATGGTGCCCGCGGGAGACTTGATGGCCAGAGCCGCCGCATCGGCGATGCTGTGGTTGGTCTTGATGAACTCCACGGAAAAATCCCCGGCTTTGATGACATCGCCAAACCGGACAGTCTGGCGCTTCGCGGTTTCGGAAAGCCCGTGCTCCTCAAGCTTGCCGTCGATAATACCCTGTGTCAGCCTGGTGGCGTACACGGTGGTCTGGCCGAAATTCTTCAGGAAATAGGGCAGCGCACCGATATGGTCTTCGTGACCATGCGTAATAAAAACGCCCTTCAGCTTGTCGATATTGTTCTCTACGTATGTAAAATCCGGGATAACCAGATCAATTCCGAGCATGTCATCCGTCGGGAAAGACATGCCCACGTCCACGATAATCATGCTGTCCGCGTACTCAAACGCGGTCATATTCATTCCGATCTGTTCCATTCCGCCAAGAGGGATGATTCTCACGGAAGGATTCCTTTTCTCTGTACGATTATTCAAACGCTAACCTCCTGTCTGTCCGGCTGCGGAAAGTCCCTCACTTTCCTCCTCAGCCATAAACACGATTCTGTGTAACTGTTCAGCGCCGGATGCAAATCTGAACAGCCGCAATCCTGTTGGTATCCGAGTTGTTTTATTTTTGTAAACATTGAGTATCCGAAACGTTTCACTCTTCCCCGCAAAAAACACCGGTTGAACCAGCATTCCCCGCGTGAAACGAATTTAGCCGATGCTAATCCGCAAAAAGGAATGCCAAAAGACCCGAAAGCGCGTCTCCGAAAGCATCCGAAACACCTTCGGGATCAGGCCCGGGGTCATTCTGTTCTGTAAAGCTTTGCCGCGGGAGCGTATCCGAATTCAGGTACAGCCTGCCTTTTCCGATATCCGCACCCGGACAGCAGTTTCAAAGACCGGCCTGCGCAGCCGACTCAGGAACTGTTCAGGAATCGATTTCCACGTCCTCCAGCAGTTCCTCAAAAATCCGGGAAACTGCCTCCAGCTCCGTGTCATCCTCTACGGGGACATACACACTGTCACGATCGCCCTCACCGGAGATGTCCTTCAGAATGAGACACTCGCCGTCTTCCTCCTCAGAATCCGCCACCAGCAGATAAATATTTCCGTTCAGCTTTGTCTGCTCCAGCACATAAAAGGTTTCCGTGCCCTCTTCTGTTTCAAATACGATCTTGCCGTCCATCTTCCTTCTCTGTCTCCATGCCGAGCCGATCAAGGTAGCCCTGCAGAATCATCGCTGCCGCAATACGGTCTATGTATTCCTTCCGATGCTCTCTTCTGACGCCGCTTTCCTGCAGAACGCGCTCGGCGGATACGGTTGTAAGCCGCTCATCCCACAGAATAACGGGCAGACCGGTGCGGCGCTCCAGCTGTTCCTGAAAGGCGAGCGTGCTGGCTGCGCGCTCGCCAAGGGTATTGTTCATGTTCTTGGGAAAGCCGAGGACAATCCGCTCCACCCCGTATTCCGCGATAATTTCCCCGATGCGCGCCAGTGTCCGGCGGAGCTTGTTTTCCTCTTTGCGCTCTATGGTCTCAAGCGGCTGTGCCGTCAGCCCCAGCGGATCCGAGATGGCGCAGCCGACTGTTTTGGACCCGTAGTCCAGACCGATAATCCTCATTTTGCCTCCGGTTTTCCGGCAGATGCCCTGCTGTCAGTCAACCCCGTTCTCAGCCGACATCCCGCAGTCTGGTGTTAATATAGGTGCGGATCAGTTCTTCCAGGATCTCGTCCCGCTCCACCTTCATGACAAGGCTCCGCGCATTGTTATAGCTTGTGATATAGGTAGGATCCCCGGACATAATATACCCGACCAGCTGATTAATCGGATTATACCCTTTTTCCATCAGTGCGTCATACACCCTGCGGATCACATCCGAAACCTGCATCCGTCTGGACTGATTGATGTCGATGAACTGTGTATTCGATAAATCTGCCATAGTCAAAATCACATCCTTCCTGCCTGAAACTATAACAAGACGAACAGACCGAAACGTTTTCCCTCCGGTACCTACTATCCGCCTATCATAGTTATTGTAATACATTTCAAAGCATACTTCAAGTGTTTTTTGATTCAGGGCCAAAAGCCCCGGTTCCCGATTGGCCTTTTTCCGATAGGAAGAAAACTTCAGTCCCGGTTCCCGATGGGCCCTTTTCCGATAGGAAGAAAGCTTCAGCCCCGGTTCCCGACAGGCCCTTTTCCGATAGGAAGAAAGCTTCAGCCATCGTTCGAAGGAGCATAAACGGGGAGGCGTTTTTTATTTTCCTGCCTCGCTCCAAAGAGCACAGATCAGGAAGGCGCTGTTATTCTCCCGCCCCGTCAACGGGAGAAAGCGTGGGATTTCCGTCGGCATTTGAGGCTGCCAGGAGAGATTCGCCATCCCGGGAAAGGCCGGTGCCGACAGCCTTTACAAGGATATTGGCAGGCGCTGAGGTGCGCAGGATACAGCGCACATACTCCGGCGTGTGTCCGACCATCATCCGTCCCTTTTCCTCTCCGCCGGGAAGAGCGTCTTCCCGCTGAGCCTCCTGGGGGGACAGCTCCTCCTCCAGAAGGATTTCCACCTCTTTCCCGATAAAGGCGCTGCGGTATTCCCTGGACATCCTTCCCTCCAGCCTCAGCAGCTCATCACTTCTTGCCGCCTTTACCTCTTCGGGAATCTGGCCGTCCATCCGGTCCGCGGCCGTCCCCTTCCGCCTGGAGTATTTGAACACATGCATCTCAAAGAAGTGTACTTTTTCCAGAAAATCCCGGCTCTCGTGGAATTCTTCCTCACTCTCCTGCGGGAACCCGGCAATCACGTCCGTTGTAATGGCCGGATGATCAAATACCCTGCGCAGCAGCCGACATTTTTCCAGATACTCCTCCGGCGTATAACGGCGGTTCATGCGTTTCAGGGTGGCGGCGCAGCCGCTCTGAAGCGAGAGATGGAAATGCGGGCAGACCTTCGGCAGTTTAGCCAAAGCCTCTGCAAATTCCTCCGTGATGATCCCGGGCTCCAGGGACCCCAGCCTTATGCGGCAGATCCCCTCCACCCCGTGAACCATACGGATAAGCGCGAGGAGGTCACAGCCGTCTTCCAGATCCGTGCCGTAGGAGCTTAAGTGGATTCCGGTCAGCACCAGTTCCCGGGTGCCGGATGCCGCAAGAGCTTCCGCCTCCCTGCGCACGTCCTCCGGTCTGCGGCTTCTGACCCGTCCCCGTAAATAGGGAATGATGCAGTAGGCGCAGAACTGGTTGCAGCCGTCCTGAACCTTGATATAAGCACGGGTATGCTCCCGGGTCTTATGCAGGAGCAGGGGTTCATAGGCGCAGGGGTGCCTTAAATCCTCAAGAGCTTCCTGCCAGCCGTTCTCCGATTCCGGAGACTTTTCCCTGCCGGCCAGCGCCTTCTTAAGCAATTCGGGAAGATCCTTCTTCCGGTTGTTTCCGATAACCAGATCCACCGCCGCGTCCGCGAGCAGCTCCTTTTGCGCTTCCTGCGCATAGCAGCCCACCGCCGCAACCAGGGCGTCGGGATTCAGTTTTCTGGCTTTATGAAGCATCTGCCGCGATTTCCGGTCCGCAATATTTGTTACGGAGCAGGTATTAATGACGCAGACATCCGCCGGGGAGTCGAAAGGCACAAGCTCATACCCGGCTTCCGCCAGCATTTCCTGCATCGCCTCCGTCTCGTAGGCATTCACCTTGCAGCCAAGTGTGTGAAAAGAAACGCGAAGTCCCATATATCCTCCTGTTTCTGAAAGGAACTGTAGCGAACGAACTGATACATTTGTAACCGTTCAGAGCCAGACTCCGGAAATGGCAAAAAAGCGCCATTTCCGGAGTTGTGGCGTGCTCGCCGGATGCCAATCTTTGGAAAGCCATGGATTTCCGCCAGCGGCATCCATGGTTTTCCAAAGAATGGCGCCCGGCTCTGAACAGCAACCAAATTCATAGAACTGTTGCTTGACTTTTTTGCCTGCTTCCGATACTATATTAAACAGAAGCAGAACGTTCCGGAGAGCCGGTCGTTCTGCCGATTTACAACATCAGTGCCCGTCCGCGGCGGCGGGCGAAAATACCCGACAGCCGCATCGGCCCGCCAGCCAGACCGCGGCTTTAAATCATCAGGAGGAACTGCATATGGAAACCGTTAAAATTTCTCTGAATTCCATCGACAAAGTTAAATCCTTTGTGAATGACCTCACCAAGTTTGATTCCGATTTCGACCTTGTATCCGGCAGATACGTAATCGACGCCAAATCCATCATGGGTATCTTCTCCCTGGATCTTTCCAAGCCCATCGACCTGAATATCCATGAGGAAAAGAATCTGGACGCCGTCCTCAAGGTTCTGGATCCCTATATCATCAAATAAAGCCCGTATGTCCCGCTTCCGCGGACACTGCCGGCTGTACAGGCACCGGGGAACCGCATCAGTGCGGTTCCCCGGTTTTATTTTTATACCCGTCTTTACCGGCATTCAATCACTTCATCCGTATCGAGGGCAATCTTTACCAGCTCGTCGATCTTCTCCTCAAGCTTTTTCTCCGAGCGCTCAATCACATGCAGCAGCGGACGCGTAACCGGATGCTTTGCCACAAAAATGGTGCAGCAGTCCTCAAACGGGAGGATCGAGGTTTCGTAGGTTCCGATCTTCAGCGATACATCCACGATTTCCTGCTTGTCAAAGGCAATCACTGGCCTGAATACCGGAAGCGTGCATACCGCATTGGTGCAGACGAGGCTCTGCATGGTCTGCGAAGCAACCTGGCCGATGCTCTCCCCTGTGATCAGGCCAAGGCACCCGTTCTCCTTCGCCAGCGTCTCCGCTATGCGCATCATATAGCGCCGCATAATGATGGTCAGCTCCTCATGGGGGCACTTCTCATAAATATACAGCTGGATATCCGTAAAATTGATCACGTGCAGCCGTATCGGACCGGCATACTTTGCAACCTGCGAAGCCAAATCCACAACCTTCTGCTTTGCCCGGTCGCTGGTATAGGGCGGTGCATGGAAGTATACGGCTTCTAAGGTAACGCCCCGTTTTGCCACCATATATCCCGCTACCGGGGAATCAATGCCGCCCGAGAGCAGCAGCATTCCCCTGCCGCCCGTGCCCGCAGGCATGCCGCCCGCACCGGGAATCCTGCTGGAATACAGATTGATGTTATGGTCGCGGATTTCCACACAGACCAGGATTTCCGGCTTATGGACATCCACATGAGAAGTGGGGACCGCCTCCAGAACCGCTTCGCCGATCAGGGCGTTCATATCCTGGGAGCATACCGGATAGTTCTTCCTGGCGCGGCTGCACTGCATCTTGAAAGAAAAGCCTCCATCCGGATAGCAGGACCGCATATAGTCCACAACTTTCTGCTTCAGCACGTCAAAGCCTTCATCCTGCAGCTGAACCACGGGGCAGATCCAGGCGATGCCGAACACATGCTGAAGTGCGTCTACCGCCTCATCGAAATCCATCTCCTCCCCGGCAATCGCATATATACGGCCGTTCTCCTTCGTGACAATAAAATCCCCTTCCACCGGGGCAAGAACCTGTCCGATGCGCTTCACCAGCGCATCCTCGAAGATATAGCGGTTTTTTCCTTTCACGCCAATCTCCGCATATTTGATTAAAAAAGCCTGATACTTCATCTTTTTCTCCAGTAACTCTGAAAACGGCCCGCCTTCGGCGCGGCCATAATGGTATCCGCGCCCCGGCTTCCTTTTCGCCGTCAGTACACTGCGCTGCGGGGCATGCGGGTTACGCTGAAAACGGCCCGCCTTCGGCGCGGCCATAATGGTATCCGCGCCCCGGCTTCTCTTTTGCTGGCAGTACACTGCGCTGCGGGGCATGCGGGTTACTCTGAAAACGGCCCGCCTCCGGCGCGGCCATAATGGTATCCGCGCCCCGGTTTCTCTTTCGCCGACAGCACATTACGCTGCGGGGCATGCGGGTTACTTTCTCACAAAACGCCTGAGCACGGGCAAAACGGAGCCGAGGGCTTCCAGGGCATAATTGATTTCCGCCATCGTGGTTTCCGGACAGAAGCTGAAGCGCACCGTACTCTCGAGCAGATCCCCCGGAACGCCCACCGCCTTCAGGGTACGGCTCACCGCGGGATGGTTTGAGGAGCAGGCGCTGCCGGCGGAGACATAAACCCCGCGGTCCTCCAGCGCATGCAGCAGAACCTCGCTGCGGACACCCTGCACGCTCACGCTGACGATATGTGCGGCGCGCTTTTCCACAGCCGCATCGCCGTCCGCCGTCTCATCCCAGCCGTTTACGGAAAGTCCTTCAAGCTGATGGATACCCTCCAGAAAATGGCGCCTGAGGTGGTTCATATGCTCCTGCTTCCCGGCAAGATCGCGGTAAGCCAGCTCGGCGGCAAGCCCCATGCCGGCAATCCCGGGAACGTTTTCCGTCCCGGAACGCATATCCCGCTGCTGGCCGCCCCCGAAGATAATCGGATGCAGGTGCACCTGCTCGCCGCAGTAGAGGAAACCGACCCCCTTCGGCCCATGAAATTTATGGGAGCTCACGGAAAGAAGGTCAATGCCCTGGCGCTTCGGACGTATGGGCAGCTTTCCGAAGGCCTGGATGGCATCCACATGGAAAACCGCCTTCGGGCATGCCGTATGTACCAGCTTCGCAATCTCCTCCACCGGCTGGATGGTTCCGATTTCATTGTTCACATACATCACCGAAACCAGAATGGTATCGGGCCTCAGGGCTGCCTTCAGTTCCTCAAGGCGCACGGTTCCCCTGCCGTCTGCCGGAAGCTGCGTGATCTCAAAGCCTTCCTCCCGCAGAAACTGCAGCGGGGCTGTGACGCTCGCATGTTCCAGAACGGTAGTAACGATATGCTTTCCGGCCCTTCTCGCCGCAAGCGCCGTACCGATCAGCGCCATATTGTTGGATTCGGTGCCGCCGGAGGTAAAAATAAGCTCCTTCGGTTTGCATTTCAGGATCCCGCTGATGCGGTCGGCCGCCTCGCGCACATACCGTTCCGCCTCCATGCCTTTCCGATGCATTGAGGAGGGGTTTCCGTAATCGCGGTCCATGACCTGCACCATCAGTTCCTGTACTTCCCGCGCGACCCTGGTCGTCGCGGAATTATCCAGATATGCTTCCATAGATTATCCTCAGTTCCTGCTCCAAAGAAGAGCAGGTACGGCATACTCTCATTGACTTTTCCACGGCAGCCGTTCAGGGTTCCAGGCAGAATCCGAGCATGGCCAGGACCGCCGGTCCCGCCGTCTCCGTGCGCAGGATCCTCCGCCCGAGACTGATCACCCCGGCGCCGGCTTCCCGCATCTGCTCTACCTCAGCATCCTCAAAACCGCCTTCCGGGCCGATCACGATGCCTATGCTGCAGCCGGGCTTGATCCCGGACAGCAGCCGCCTGGTCTCCTCCATGCCCTTGGCGTTTTCATAGGGCAGGAGCAGCACATCAAAGGTTCCGGCCAGTGCAAGCGCTTCTTTCCACTGCAGCACGGCGCCGACCTCAGGCACGACAGCGCGTCTGGACTGTTTCGCCGCGCTCTCCGCGACAGCCTGCCAGCGCGCAAGCTTCGCCCGCTGTTTTTTCGGCTCCTCAAGCTTCGCCACGCAGCGTTTCATGGCCACCGGAACCACCTTTGAAACGCCGAGCTCGACGGACTTCTGTATAATATTCTCCAGCTTGTCGCCCTTGGGCAGCCCCTGCAGGAGCGTTACGCTGCAGGGAAGCTCCGTTGACTCGCATTCCCTGACAAGCTCCACCGTCACAAGCTCCCTCTCCACGGACAGAATCCGGGCAAGCCAGGTCCGGTTTCCGCCGCTGACCTCCAGCTCCTCACCCGTTTCCATTCTCAGGACATTGACAATATGATTGACATCGCTCCCGGTAATCCGCGCCAGGTTTCCGTCCACCTGGTCCGGACCGATAAAAAAATGGTTCACTGTATTCCTCCGGTCCGGGCCGTCTCAGCGCTTTTTCGCCACTACGGAAACCCATTCGCCCTGGTGCAGCACGTCGATGACTTCCAGTGCCGGATTCCCGGCAAAGGCATCCAGCACTGCCTGTTCTTTCATGTCGATGATGCCGGAGGTAATCAGAATACCGCCCTTTTTCATGTGCGGGGCGATGACGCCCTGCAGCGGAATAATCACATCCGCCAGGATATTGGCCGCCACCACGTCGAAGCGTTCATACCCCACCAGGTCTTTAATGGCCTGGTCATCGATCAGGTTGCCGATATGCACCTCGTACTGGTCCGGCGTCAGGCCGTTTACCTCGGCATTTTCCCTGGCCGCGTCAATCGCCAGCTCGTCCAGATCCGTCCCCACGGTATGGGCGGCCCCGCAGAGCAGCGCGCAGATGGACAGGATTCCGCTTCCGGTCCCCACGTCCAGCACTTCATCTCCCGGTTTCACATACTTGCGAAGCCCCCGGATACACAGCTGCGTGGTCTCATGCTTTCCGGTACCGAAGGCCATGCCCGGGTCAATCTGTATGATCTTCGCGAAGCTCGCTCCCTCCGGGATCTCCTCCCAGGTGGGCTTGATGAGCAGGTCGTCCACCATGAAAGGCTTAAAATACTGCTTCCAGTTGTTCATCCAGTCCTTGTCCTCGGTCTCGGACTCGGTGATGCGGCAGCTTCCCGCATTCACCCAGGTGCCTACCTCCCGAAGCCCCTCCCTGACTTTTGCAAGGGTGGCAGGTATGTCGTAGGTATCGTCCAGATAGAAGCTCACAAGGGCTGTCCCGTCGTCCTCTCCGAGATCCGGCAGAATATCAATGAACATGCCCTTGGTTTCCCGGTCTGTCAGCGGCACCTTATCCTCAATTTCCACGCCGTCGATTCCGGCCTCGCTCAGCATGGCGCTGATGAGGTCCTCCGCTTCCGTAGTTGTCTCTATGGTGAATTTATTCCATTTCATTTCCGATTCTCCCGAATGCCGTTTTTTATTCCTGTATAGTATCCAATATTCTCCGGGCAATTTCAAGCGAAAAATCAAAATTCTGAAGTCTTCCCTCGGCGTCTATGTGCCGGAACAGCCCGTCTATCACGGCGTCGCCCCTTAACAGGTCTCCCGGCGCCATAAAATAATAGGTTGACCCGTCAATGTCCTGCCATCCGGTTTTCACGCTGCCGTCGGTGCCAAGATAAAACGAAGCCCCGCCGCTCTCGATCCACCCGGTATCCATCCGGCCGGTCAGATAGTCAAAATGATAGGCGCCTTCGGGCAGTTCCGCCCAGTTCAGGGCCAGGCTTCCGTTCTCCCGCACATAAAACCTTCCGCCGTCCCAGTCCGTAAAGCCGGGTGTGAGCGCAGGCAGGCCCGCCAGTACCTTCAGGGTGTTTACATGCGCCGTTCCGGCGCCGTCATACACATATGCCTGTACGGTATAAACGCCGACTCTGCCCCCATGATCCGAAAAAAGCACGTGGCAGCTGACGGAGTCCCCGGTCACCGCCGCAGTCTCCCTTGTCATCACGTCCTGCGGGTCATACTCAATCCAGACCGGGAAATCGGCGCTCACCGCATCCGGTCCCACTCGCCAGCTGACCGTAAATCCGGAAGCATCATAGCTGCTGACTACGGGGCTGTATACGAGGGCGCCGCCGGAGGGCGTTTTGCCCGAGAGCTTCTCAAAGCCATACCGCAGCAGCAGCCCGGTGTCCGAATAGCTGCAGCCCTCCGCGCAGCCAAGGACAACGGCAATGAGCCGGCGGCCTTCCTCCTCCGCCGCCGTGACCAGCGTCCAGCCCGCCCCCGGTGTATATCCGGGCTTGCCCGCAAAAACACCGCCTGCCGGAAGGCTTCCGTTCAGCATGGCATGTCCGCTTTCCATCGCGCGCTCGCCGCAGCAGTCCGTAGCCGGTATGGTATAGGATGCCGCGGAGAGAAGCATGGACGCACGGCTGTCAGCCAGCGCATCGCGCGTAATGAGCGCCATATCCAGGGCGGTGGTCAGATGGTCCGGCGCATCCAGTCCGTGCGGGTTTGAAAAATGGGAATCAAGGGCTCCCGCCTGAGCCGCCCGTTCATTCATCATCCCGGCGAAGGCCTCGCAGCTTCCGGCCGTCAGTTCCGCCAGGAGATTTGCGCACTCATTGCCGGAGCGCATAATCATGCCGTAGAGCAGATCCCGCACGGTCATGACCTCCCCCGGACGCGGCATGGGGGAAAGGGTGGAGCTGAGTACCGCCAGATCCTCCAGCGAGGACTCCGAGAAAGCGGCGGAAACATCCAGGTCCTCCGTATGCTCCAGCACCACCAGGGCCGTCAGGATCTTGGTAATGCTCGCGGGGGCCAGCCTCTCCCGCTCGTTTGCGGCGGCGACAACCTCCCCGCTGTCCGCATCCAGAACACAGTAGGCCTTAGCGGAAACGGAAGGCCCGGCGGCTTCCTCCGCCGCGGCAGCCGCATTCCGGGAAAATCCGGGGCAGCCTGCCGGTACTGACGCAAGCAGGAGCAGCTGCAACGCAAAAACCCCGGACAGGATACGGCAGGCCCGCCGGATGCAGATCCATAAGGAACTGTTCGGAGCCGGACTCCGGAAATGTCGAAAAGGTATCCTTTCCGGAGTTTTGGCGTGCTTGCCAGCTGCAGACAAGTATCTCATGTTCCATCTCCATATATCTATAGCGGTTACCGTTCAGGCTCAATCGCATGGGCGGTAAAAGCCTCCGCCCATACGGTTTTGCAGGCGGGAAAACGCTGCATGTATCGGTCTTTCCCCATGCAAGCCAAAAGGCAGTCCCTTCGGCAGGGGCTGCCCGTCTTTTTCTTAAGCCGTGGCCGGGGCTTTATCTGCCCGTTCTTCCTTCAGCTTTTCCGAACCGGATATAATGCTCATAGTACAGCTTCAGGCTGCTCCCGAAAGCGGTCTGAAGATCCGGATAACGCGCCTGATAGTTTTTCACGAGGAACGTGTCGTTTCCCGCGCGGCCCTCCCGCATTCCGAACTGCAGGAAATGATTGAAGGCTGCTTTCGTATCGGTTCCGAACGCCGCTTTCAGATCCGGATAGTTTCCAAGGTAATAGTCCGCGTCGAAAACAGCGCCGTAATCCAGTCCGTCCGCCATCCAGGAGGAGGCATCCGGAGCTGCCGGCGTGACATCCGGGGAAGCCGGGGTGTCCGAAGGATTCTCCGGCTCCGTTTTTTCCTGATTTCCGCCCGGATCGGACGGGTTCTGCGGGTCGGGATCCGTATTCTGCTGTGAATCCGAAGAACCGGAAGAGTCCTCCCCGCCGTCCTTCTTCCAGGGCGAAGCGCCGGGCAGCAGCGACTGTCCGTTCCGGCCCTCATCCTTTCCGAAGGATATGTAATGCTGATAGTAAGCCTTCAGGTCGTCTCCGAAGGCCTTCTGCAGATCCGTGTAATTATCCCGGTAAATCTTTGCGGAAAACGCCTCGTTCCCCTGCCTGCCCTCCTTCATGCCGAAGGTCAGGAAGTGATCCAGGAGGGCTGCTTCATTTGTTCCGAACGCCGCTTTGAGGTCGGCATATTTCTCACTGTACCAGCCTGCGTCGAAGACCGCGCTGTAATCGGCCGCCGAGGGGGCGGGTGTGGAATTGCCGGGCTGCGTTCCGGGATTCTGCGGGTTTGTGTTCCCGTTTACAAAAGAAGGCCAGCCGCCGCTGTCCGTCAGCAGCGTTGCCCCGGAGTAGATATGCCGCAGGGTTCCCCACGGCTCCCCGTAGATGTGGAAGTTCAGCTTGCCGCTTGTCCGGTGGGAAACCGTATTCACGGCAATACGCCAGATACCGTCCGATACTCTCGAAAAATGGTACCACTGAAGGTCATCCTGGCCTCCCGGCTCGCTCCATACCGCCACACGCATGCCGGAAAAGGATCCCGTCTGATCCATAATCGAAAGCCGGAGAATGGAGGGCGTGACAACGCCGTTCGCATCAATGGTGGACGGCATCAGGGCATCGGGATATGCCGGGAATGTGAGCCCGACGGCATATGAGCTTACAAGCCAGTTTCCATTGTAAACAAACTGGAAATCCTGGACAGATGCGGCGCCGTCGATTTCCCATACAGACGAATCCGGAATTTCCTCCGCTGCCGCCTTCACACCGCCGGAAAAAAGCGTAAGCAGCCCGAGCAGAATACCGCAGGCTCCGGCTGCCAGTTTCCGAAATAGGCTTTTGCGCATCATGATATACCTCCTGTCAATCAAATGGGCCTGACAGCAGTCCGCCGTCACCCCGCATACAGACGCCTGCGCCTTTTCCGGGACCGGCGTCTGCCTGCCGGTTTCAGTATACCATATTTTCCCGCCTGCCGCACCCGGATTTCTCTTTAGGTTTTGCAAGCTTTCTTACGAAATCCTTAACATCATTGACCGGTTTCCGCCGGCTCTTCGGATATATCCTCCCGCTTTTCCTCCCTGGGACCGTTGTACAGGAAGGCCAGCATGGTTATATCGTCAAACTGGGGCGCATTGCCCACAAATGACAGAATTTCCTTCTGCACATTATAGATCAGCTGACTCGGACCCGCCTCCGGGGCCAGGTTCAGTGCATCCACCAGCCGCTTTTCCCCGAAAAGCTCATTGGCGGCGTTGCTGGCTTCCGTCACCCCGTCCGTATAGACAAACAGGGAATCCCCCGGCGCCAGCCTGAATTCGTGCTCCCTGAAGTGCATTCCCTCCATGACGGCCACCGCCGGCGAATGGCGGTATTTTACCAGCTCGTAGTTCCCGCCCGCCCTGCGGACGGCCGGATGCTCATGGCCCGCATTCGCGGCCTTTCCCTCTCCGGTCCTGACGTTGAAGACGGCCAGCCAGACGGTCACGAACAGCTCTGCGTCATTGCCCTCGCAAAGCTGCGTATTGACCGTTTCCAGCACCGCCGCCGGACTGTAGTTTTTCTCGTGCTGGAACTGGTTTTTGATCAGCGTTTTGGCAATCACCATAAAGAGGGCTGCCGGTACGCCCTTACCGGATACATCCGCCATAACCATGACCAGATGATCCTCATCCGCGAAAAAGAAATCGTAAAAGTCGCCGCCCACTTCCTTTGCGGGCGTCATGGAGGCATAGATATCGAGATCCCCGCGATCGGGGAAGGGCGGGAAAATCCTCGGCAGCATATCCGCCTGGATCTGTGCCGCAAGCTCCAGCTCCGCCCCGATCCGCTCCTTGTCCTTCGTTACCGCCTGCAGATGGATCATATAGTCCTTCACGCTGACCGCCATCTGCTCCACATTTTCAGACAGCCGGACGAGGTCTTTCCCGGAATTTGGCTTTACCGCTTCGTAAACCAGGTTCTCCGGCTGCGCATTGCTGTTCAGAAGCTTCACATAGCGGTCCGTGCTTTTCGCGATCCGCATTACGGGGTCCGTAAACGACCGCCCTACCATCCACAGCAGAATCAGCAGCAGGACAAGCATGACCCCGAGGGCAATGGCGACCATACGGACAATATAGGATGTCAGGTTCGCCCGGATATCGTTTACATCCACGTCCACGCTCAGGATACATACCGGTTCGCCCGACGCGTCATGCAGCACCTTGTAGCAGGTGAGCATATGCCCGTACTCCTCAGTGACATTGTCATAATAGTAAAGCTCCTCCGAACCTGAGAGGTAGCTCTCGAGGTAAGCCCTGCGCATGGCCTCGTCAAAATCGCCCTCCGAGCAGGGCTCACCCATAAAGCTGTAAACTTCCTCCTCGGCCCTTCCCTCCAGCTCCTCCGTCCTGGCCCCGTTGATCACAAAGCACAGGCTGTTGATATCGTCCGTATCTTCAAAGAAAATCCCGAAGATATAAGCGATATCGGAACGTTCCTTGATCGCGTTGAACGCATCCCTGACCCGGTCGTACTTCTCATCCATGGAGCGGGTGCGGACGAGGTTTAACATGTCATTTTCCGTAAAGGCATATTCCGCAATGCGCACAATCGTCCCCGCGTAATCATGATATTTCCGGGTAATGTTTCTCCGGTACTGGAAAAACCCGCTGATGCCGATTGCCGCTGTCAGAAGAACGGTAAAGACGACACATACGGCGGCGACTTGTGTTTTTAAGCTGAGATTTTTCATGATTACCTCGCTATTGCACTACTCCTCCCGGTATTCATCGTAGATGACACTGGTCGAGAGAAACAGCTCCAGCGGCAGCGTAATGCCGGTTTTCCGGAGCGTATCGATATTCAGGACAAGGAAGGGTGCCGTATCATATTTCTGGCTCAGGGAATCAAGCGATGCCCCTTTCGCATACTCCGCAATGGTGTTCGCGGCGAAACGTCCGATATTCGGATAATCAAACATTTCAACGGCGGCCATCGCGCCGTAGCGCACATCTTCCGTGCTGTTGATGGAGAAAACCGGAATTCCGTTCCGGGCCATGGGTTCGAGCACCTCGGCAAAATCCGCCGGGGCAAGGAGGGATGTGGTCAGGATATAGAGGTCGATTCCCGCCCCCGCAAGCTCCTCATGCGCCTTTTTCATATCCTCCAGATAGACCGCATAGGCTTCATCACTGTCGTCTATGTCGTCGGTGACGGAAACCGGGACCACCCGGAAGCCTTTTTCGGCGGCAAAGCTGTCCACGGAGCTGGCCGAGCTGTAGATGTAGGCGTCCGGATTATCCATGTCATAGATGATTCCCACCGATTCGGGTGCAAAAATATCATACATTACGGAGAGCGCTTTCACATCCACCCCGTTGTTTACATGGGCCCATCCCCGGTCTGTTCCGGAATACAGCGCATCCGCCACGATCCCCGAAGCCACCGGGTCGCTGGCAAGAAAATTCATGTACGGCAGGTCGGAGCTTTCCTTTACGGCAAGGCCCGCAGCCGTTCCCATGGTAATAACCAGGTCCGGGGAGAGGAACCTGAGCGTTTCCTTCAGCGTCTCCGCCAGCTCATCTTCCCCGAGTCTGGCGTAAGCGCTCCCGGAAAGATCAATAAAGTTTTCCGCCGGGAAACGGTAAAAATCGCTCTCAGCCGCGGACAGCGCAGCCCAGACAGCTCTTGCGCTGCTTCCCTCGTGCAGGCTTTCCGGCAGAGGGCTGATCTCTCCCCGCTCTGCCATGGCATTTGCGATATCATAGAGCTGATAGTCAAACTCATAGTAGGATTCCGCCTGGCAGTAGCAAAGCGTCAGCCTGCCGTCGGACTTTTCCTCCTGCGCCTCTGCGGGGACTGTGCCGAAAGCGGCCGCCCCGAGGCAGACACAGAGCAGAATGCCCGCCTTCTGCATGGGGGTCCTTCTGCGGTTTGCCAGGAAGAACAGCAGGGCCGCGGCAAAGGTAGCGGCCGCGACAATCACCAGGCCGAAGTTTCCCCTGAGCATGACAAAGCCGAATACAATCGGTGCAAGCGCTCCGATCAGGCTGCTGAAGAAGCCCTCGATCCCCAGTGTCCTGGAAAATCCGATCCGCCCGGAAAGGGGCAGGTGGTACAGGTAGTCGAACTGGGCGCTGGGCATAATACCGTCCGCGATTCCAAGCAGCAGCACAATCGCCGCGGCGAGGACAAACTCGTTTCGGACCGCAAATACGAAAACGGCAATTCCCAGGACGATCAGCGTGAAAATCATCAGCGTCACCGAGGAGAAGCGTTTTGTCAGGCGCTCGCAGAGCGATGTTCCGATATAAGCGGTCGCCATGCCGTAGAACAGCATCACGTAACCGATCACTTCCATCGACACGCCCTGGGATACGGCGTAAACCGGGAAGAAATAGTCCACGAACATCATCAGGAAGAAATACGGCAGGATAATAAAGAGAATATAGGAGACAAAGTGCAGGTCTATCAGATCCCGCCTGTTCTTTCCGGCGGCGGGTTCCCTGGCCGCCGCCTTCTTCTCCTGCTGAACGTCCATGCCGAAGAAGAAAATCAGCAAAAACACCAGGATCCCCAGGACCGACATGACAATATAGGCGCCGGAATATCCGAAAATGCCGGCAAGCAGCGCGCCGATCAGGGCGGAACAGGAGAAACCCACAATAATGGAGGCATTCGAATTTGCCGTATAAACGGACATATCCGCCTCCGACGAAACCACAACCGCGTACACGTCGATACCCATCTTCGCAAAGCCAAGACCTACGCCTACGCACATCTGGGCCAGGATAAAGGGAACCGGCGCGCTGGCAAAGGCCGAGGCCAGCGTCCCCGCGGACATCACAAGGACGCCGAACAGCGCGGCGTTCTTCCATCCGCGCTTATTCATCACGCTGCCCGAAATATAGGAGGTGATCATGGAGATGAACACCTGGGCGGAAAGGGGAATACTCATGACGATCTCATAGGGTATCTCTTTTCCGAAGAGAATGATCGGGCGGTATATTTCAGCCAGGACAACTGCCATAAATGCCACGGACATATAGCGGAAGGAGGCGAAGAAAAAAGAAAGCCCGCGGACTACCTCCACATGTTCCAGGGAGACCCTGTTGTCCGTATACTGTTTTTTTCTTCTCTCGCGCCTGTCCTCGATGATAATTCCGATCAAAAACAACAGCATCTCCGAGGCGATCATCACAGCCGTGACTGCCGAAACCAGGATGTTGACCAGTGCGGAATTCACGTGGCTGCTGATATACCGGCGGGATGCCATAACGCACAGAAACGTCCCATTACCCGTGCTGTCATCCGGTAGCTGTCTTGCCACGGCACCTTCGGGCACCGTTTCGGACAGGGTAATCGCCTCAAGCTGGTCCACCCGCTCTGCTATTCCGTCATAGTAAACGTCTATATCCCGGATGTCACTGTAGCGGACGCCGCTTTCCACCAGCCGGGCAAGGTCGTCGCCGCTCTTTTCGGCAAACTTCTCCGCCACCTCCGCGGCGATTTCTCCGTAGCCGTCGCGGAAAACGAAGTAGGTATTGAGCAGGGCCGCGGCATTCATCAAAACCAGCACGGGAAGGATCGTAAGCATCAGCTTCCTTACCCGGAATTCATGGCGGATCAGCCGGAACAGCAGCAGGAACAGGACAATACCCCCGAGGGAGATGATCATGGCAAAGCGGTACATCCTGCCAAGATACGCTTCGGCGGCTTCAGTCATGCCCTCCGGCGGATACAGAACGGCGGCGAAGCCCGCCGTCTCATCACTGACCCGGATCTCCGTCAGAATCCCGGTATGGTCGTCCGTCTCCGTCACGGAATAGGCGTCCCCGCTGTAGGCCAGACGCTGCATGGCATCCTGTCCCCATGCCGGGATCTCCTCTCCGTAGAGGCCGTTTCCCGAGGCATCCGCCACAAAATACCGGTCTGTGCCGCAGTATTTCTCCAGATCCGCGAAAATACTGTCAATATCGTAGTAATTTCCCAGCTCTTTGCCGTATTTGAGACCGTACTCAATCCGTTCCACAATGGAATCCAGGACGATGAAATTGCTTTCCGCGCTGGCTTCCTGATATTTATTAACAAACTCCGAAGTATTCAGAATCGTCGTGAAGTATACCGCTCCGACAATAAACAGGGAGATGACTGCCTGGAAAAGGACCGACCGCTTTGTATTCATTTCTTTCCCTCATATCCCGTAACGTTTTCTCGCGCTCTGAATGATTTCTCCGAGTACCTGGGCATAGGTCTTCCCGACCGCGCGGGCACAGTTTTCGAAAGGACCGCCCTGGGTCAGCCCCGGTCTGGGATTGATCTCAATCAGGACCGGTTCGTTCTCTTCGGTCAGCTTAAAGTCGCACCGTCCGAAATCGACGCAGCCCATATGCCGGTAAAGCAGCAGGGAATCCCGGACAATGCGCTCCCGCGCCTCATCTGAGAGCGTTGGAATCTCATCCCGGATCGTCTTAAAGCACTTATCCTCCAGGGAGAAGATATCAATGTCGGATCCGTCCTCATAGCGGCAGATCCCGATTCCCAGCACATAACTTTCCTCTCCGCTCCCGATAATCGGGGCATAAAGTTCCTTTCCCCGGATGTACTCCTCTGCCAGCACGCCTTCCCGGTAGTTCTCAAAGTTATACTGCACGGCCTCCTCAAGCTCTTCGTCGGAATGAACCAGGAATACGCCCATGCTGTAGCCCTCTTCGTTGGGCTTCACCACCACGGGATAGGCGATGCCGGCCGCCCTCAGGCGGCTGCGGATTGCCGCGCAGGCGGCCCCGGCCTCCCCGAAGGGCTCATATACCCCCTTCGGGCAGCGGATACCCAGCGCTTCCGCCACCAGCTTTGTGTGAAATTTGTTCTGGGACAGTCCCATACAGTATGCGTCGCTGCCGATGTAGGGAATCCGGTTCAGCTCAAGCAGGGCCGGGACAATGGCCTCACGGTTGCGCGAAGAGATGCCCTCGTCGCAGACCAGGACAAGATCACAGCCCAGATCATGGTTCTGAATGCGTTCGTTCAGATGATACATGTTTCCGATCATGACCGGTTCAAAACCATTTCGGCGAATGCCCTCCGCCATATACCCGATCTCGTCGGGATGGCAGAAATCCGCGAAAACCAGGCTGTTGCGCTCGATCCCGTAGTCTTCCCGAAGGTCATATGTAATACCGATTCTCATGATTCTCCTCTCCTGATATCCCTAAGGAAACCCGCATGCCCCGCAGCGCAGGTTATTGCTGTCAGTCATAAATAGAATTTTGTGATCGTATTTTCACGGTTTCCGTCCAGGATCAGATACTCGTCCGTCTCCTCCAGGATATGATTCTTTTCAACCGTCACCTTTCCGCCGTTCTCGCCATCTGCATCGATCACGAATTTCGGAACGGCATAGCCGGGAAGCCGGTAGCGCAGCTTCTCCATCAGCTCAATGCCCCTGCGGTAATCCGCGTAGAAATGAGCGGTTCCGTTTACCCGGTCGCACAGATACAGATAATACGGGCGCACACGCATGTCAATCAGCCCTGTATACAGCTCCTCAAGGACCTCCTCGCTGTCGTTGACGCCTTTGAGGAAGACACTCTGGTTGCCCAGCGGAATCCCCCTGGAAAGCAGGATATCACATGCTTTTTTGGAAGCTTCGGTCAGCTCCTTCGGGTGGTTGAACTGCAGAAACAGCCACACGGGATGATACTTTGCCAGCATATCCGCGAGCTTTTCCGTAATCCTGTCCGGGTCGGTCACCGGAATCCTGGTTCCGATCCGGATGGTTTTGACCGAAGAGACCGAGCGGAAACCCGCAAGGAAAAATTCCAGCAGGTCCGGGGATATCGCAAGGGGATCTCCCCCGGTGATCAGGATATCCCGGATCTCCGGGTGCGCCTTCACATAGTCGAGCGCCGGCTGCAGATCTCCGCTGGAGGCGCTCCTGCTGTTCATAACCGTATTCTTCCGAGTGCAGTGGCGGCAGTTCATGGCGCAGATATTGGAACACATGAAGGCAGCCCTGGAGTAATATTTGTGTACCAGGAACGGAACCTTCTCATAGCTTCTCTCGTGCAGCGGGTCATCGCTGTAATGCGGAACCTGCGCCAGCTCCTCCGCATCCGGAATGCACTGCTTCCTGATGGGGCACTCCGGGTTTTCCCAGTCTATCAGCGAATAATAATAGTCAGAGATATGGACAGGATATTTTTCGGCCACCTCCCTGAGGGAGCTTATTTCCCCCTCCGTTAGTGTAATGCCCTGATCCTTCATGCGTTTTATCAGTTCATCGGCAGAGTGGATCATTTTATTGCCTTTCCGTATTCAGCAATGGCCGTGCAAAAACAGGACCACGCAGGCTTAATGCTCTGTGCAAAGCCAGCCGGCGCGGCATGATGCTCTCCGCGCCGGCTGGCTTTGCCGGGTTTACAGCTCCGCTCTGCGGCGGAACACTTCCGTCAGGACAGAATCGGCTTGCAGGCAGCCGCCAGAACGTCCTTCTTTTCCTGTGCCTGAGCCAGATCCCTGCCAAGGGTCGTAAAATAGGTCTTAATCTTCGGCTCGGTGCCGGAGGGACGGATAATCACTGTGGAGCCGTCCTCCAGCTTGTAAATCAGCACATTGGCCTTCGGCAGGCCCGTCTGCTCAGGTTTTGAATAATCGGTCGCCTCCTTCACGGCAATACCGGCGAACTCCTTCGGCGGGTTGACCCGCAGCTCTTCCATAATGCCCTTCATCTTATCCATACCGGTAAGACCCGGGAACTCAAAGCTGTCAACCTTGTTCAGGTATCTGCCGTACTGGGCGTAAATCTCCTCAAGGCGCTGCTTGATGGAGGAACCGATGCTGCGGTAGTAGGATGCCATCTCGCAGATCAGCATGGAGGCGATAACCGCGTCCTTATCGCGCACATAGGGGCCTGCCAGATATCCATAGCTCTCCTCAAAGCCGAAGATAAAGCGGTCCACCTCGCCGTCAGCCTCAAGCCTGGCGATCTGGTCGCCGATCCACTTAAAGCCGGTCAGCACATGGCGCAGCTCTACGCCGTAATGCTCCGCCACGGCATCCGCCAGAGGCGTGGAAACCAGGGACATAACCGCCACCGGTCTCTCGGGCATGGTACCCTGCTCAATACGGCCCGCGCAGATATAGTCTAAAAGCAGTACGCCCATCTCGTTGCCGGATACCAGCTCATAGCTGCCGTCCGGACAGCGCATGGCAATACCCACACGGTCGGCGTCCGGGTCGGTCGCAAGCATAAGGTCTGCGCCCGTTTCCTTCGCCAGGTCCAGTCCGTACTTCAGTGCCTCGAAGATTTCGGGATTCGGGTAGGGAGCGGTGGTGAAATATCCGTTCGGGTATTCCTGTTCGGGAACAATGGTGATATCGGTAATGCCCAGGTCATTGAGCACATGAGTCACCGGCACCAGGCCGCTGCCGTTGAGCGGCGAATACACCAGCTTCAGGCCTGCGGTCGCGCAGAGACCCGGACGTACCTGTCTCGCCTCGATGGCATCGTAGAAGGCCTTCTTGCAGTCATCGCCGACAAAGCGGATGAGGCCTTGCTCCACGCCCTCCGCAAAGGAGATATGCTTTGCGCCGGTGAGGATATCCGTTTTCTGGATTTCGGCATAGACTATGGCCGCCGCGTCATCCGTCATCTGGCAGCCGTCCGGACCGTACGCCTTGTAGCCGTTGTATTTGGCAGGATTGTGGGATGCCGTTACCATGATGCCCGCATTGCAATTATAATACCGGGTCGCAAAGCTGAGAGCCGGAACCGGCATCAGCGCATCATAGATCCGCACCTTGATTCCGTTGGCTGCGAGCACGCCAGCAGCCTCTTTGGAAAACACGTCGCTCTTGATGCGGCTGTCGTAGCTGATCGCAACGGTCTGGCT
The DNA here is from genome assembly GCA_946624325.1 of uncultured Clostridia bacterium. GTDB lineage: Bacteria > Bacillota > Clostridia > Lachnospirales > Lachnospiraceae > Anthropogastromicrobium. The sequence continues at coordinate 8,623 of CAMOSC010000003.1, read as the reverse complement.
GCCGCCCTGGGTTTTCACCCAGTTGGCAAGGCCCTGGGTAGCCTGACGAACCACCCAGATATTCATGCGGTTGGTTCCTGCGCCAAGCGTGCCGCGAAGACCCGCCGTTCCAAACTGCAGCGATACCGCAAAGCGTTCCTTGATTTCGTCGTCATTTTCCCTGATCCGAAGCAGCTCCGGCTTCAGGTCCGCATCCTCCAGATCAGCCTCAAGCCACCGTTTGTACTCGTCCTGATACATATTTCCCTCCTGTAGCGCATAACTGCCGAAAAAGCGGTATTTTGCGGAAAGCAAGCTTCCGTACCTGCGCGCAGACCGTTTCCGAAAATCTGTTTTCAGCGCCGCAGAATTTAAGCTTCCCTACCTGCGCGCAGACCGCACTGAAAACGCTCCGGCAGACAGCAAATGAAAGCCTTTAATAAAGGCAGATACCGTTTGTGACCATTCTATCACAAGAGTATGCCAGCCCGCAAGGTTTTTGTGCAGAAGGTACGCATAAAAGCTGCCGCAGGCTTTCATCAGCAGCAGCGTTTTCGAAGAAGTTTACTCTTCCTATTTACAAAACCCGCCCCGCTATGTTACGATATTTTACAGCAGGCAACAGAATTTCCTTTCTTCTCTCGTCTGCCGTGCATCTCCTTCTGAAATATGTCCGCCGAAAGGATTGAATATGACTCATCTGCTCTCATATGCCAACGGGGAACATTTTATTGCGCTTTTTCTGATCGTCATTCTTACCGGGATTATGGCCGGAAGAAGCCAGCTCTCGGACCGGGTCAGGCAGAACAGCATCTGGCTCACCATAACGGTATGCTTCCTGCTGATCCTTCAGGACATCCTGGAGAATTTTGCGGCGGAGGACCTCTCGAGAATCCCGCTGCGTGTGTGTACCTCCGTGACCGGCTATGCACTCAGGCCCATGGCGGCCTTAGGGTTCCTTTTAGTCGTCTGGTCCAACGAGCGGAAACGCTGGTATCTGTGGATCCCGGCCGTTCTGAACGCGCTCGTATACGGCACGGCTTTCTTCTCCCCGATAGCTTTCGGCTTCGACGAAGCCAATCATTTCATGCGCGGTCCCCTGGGGTATTTTTTCATCCCGGTCAGCCTGATCTACCTGGTCCTGACGCTGCTTGTTGTCCACAGCCGTTTCAGGGACAGGAGAGCCGGACACATAGGCGTGCTATTCCTCTGTTCTCTCGGATGCCTGGTTTCCTCTTTTATCGACATTCAGATGGGCGCACACACGATCATCAGCGTGATCCTGATCAGCACCATGTATTTCTATATGTTCCTGAGGGCACAGGATACGGACCGCGACCCGCTGACCAGGCTCTTCAACCGCATGACCTTTTACGAAGACAGCCGCATGCCTTCCAGAAACCTTTCCGCGGTGGCTTCGATCGATATGAACGGTCTGAAGCAGCTCAATGACAGCTTCGGGCACAGTAAGGGCGACCAGGCCCTGCAGACCATCGGAGACATTCTCCACAGCGTCAGCGACAGGGATATTTCAGCCTACCGGATCGGTGGGGATGAATTTGTCCTGTTTTTCTCCCGCTGCAGCAGGGAACGCATCACCAGTGTCATGAATACCGTTTCAGACAGGGTCACGGAAGCGGGGCTCGTCATTTCATCCGGGCTGGCCGTACGCGAAAACGATCAGCAGACCGCAGAAGACCTTATCAGGCTCAGCGACCGGAGAATGTACGAGAACAAACGGCTTTACTACCAGACCCACGACAGAAGACGCAGAAGGGATCCCGCACCGGAAGCTTCCCCAGAAAATAAGGATCAGACATAAATGAGCCATGCCGACAGATCGCAGCGCCAAAAGCGTGCGCTGCGATTGGAACGGCTCTGGCATTTTTTCTTGAGCCATGCCGACAGATCGCAGCGCAAAAAGCCCGCCGGCGGTTATCACAACAACCGCCCGGCGGGCTCTCATTTTACTATTGTCCGGTTACAGTTTCAGCCGTAAATTACTCGGCGGCACCGGTCTCGGTCTCAGCCTGTGCGGCCTGCATGCTGTAGTACAGAGCGGAAACGTTCTTTACGATATCGTAGACAACGGTGCTGCTCTCCGGAGCTGTGATATCGGTATCGGCCGGAGCTTCGGCAATGCTTCCCTCGCAGCTGAAATCAAAGATCTCAGCATCGTACTGAGTAGCGGAAGCAGCAAAGCTGAAGGAATCCATGGTGAACGGTATGGAACCGGAAATGCCCACGTTCAGGCTCTGTGCCGGAACAGTAACGTTTGCAAACATGGACATAACTTCTTCGCCGGAGCTGACAGATGCATTTGCTGATGCAAGCAGCTCATCCGCCGCATAGAAGTCAGCCTCACAGACAACATCGCTCTCACCCTGGGTGATCTTGAAGGCGCACTTTGCATTCTCGCCCTCGGCGGAAGTGATAACGTATTCACCGCTGATGCTGCCGTCTTCGTTTACAGCGGCATTCAGGCTGGCGTTAGCCATCTCCGCATCGTTCATCTTCACGCTGCAGACGCTGCTGAGATTGGTTCCGTCAAAGCTGGAATCAAGGTTTGCGCTGAAGGTCTGGCCATCAGCCTTGTTTACGCCGAGGACCTCGGCAGTCAGGCCGGTCTCGGTGGTCGCTGCATGCAGTGTGAAATCAGCCTGATTCTCGCCCTGTGCGACGGTCAGGGCTCCGTCTGCAACGGAGAAGTCCTTGGCAACTTCGATCTGGCCGTCAATGGTGAACTCCTGAAGGCTTGCAGCCAGTGCGTCGGAGAGATCCGGAATGGAACTCGTGATGGCGCCGATCTGGTCAAGCGGAACCTGGCTGGAGAACTGTGAGACCATCTGATCGATTGCGGAATCGATGAGAGCATAGGTCTCCTCCGTGGCAGCTGCCGGATCCTCGCCGGTAACGCTGACTCTTCCCTCTACATACGCGTTGATGTAGTCGGCGAAGCTTGTCTTATAGTCGATGGCTCCGTAAAGCGTGGACGGGTTCAGGAGGCTCAGAATCTTGCCGAAGGTCTCGCCGTTGTTCGCGAGGAGTGCATCAACCTTGTCCGCAACAGCGATTATGATGTCCTTGTTGATCGGGATGATCCAGGAGGTTTCAGTCTCCTGAATGGCAATGGGCTCTGCGATGGCGGCAATATCAGCCATCAGCGTGTCAAACGTAAGGCCGTTCAGTGATTCAAGAATACCTGAGACAGCTTCCTCGTCAAATACCAGGTTGATCGGGGGAATGTCTACCCAGGACTCGGTGATGCCGACCATTGCCAGAATGCTGGAAATGGAGGTGTCGCCGGTAACTGCCTGATAAATGTCGCGGATAGCGTCAACGTTCAGGTAAAGATCGCCTCCTACGCCGCGGACCACATCCTCAGCCCCGATCACTACAGGCTCGGCACCCTCGCCGCCGGGAACGGTCAGGCTTGCGGAAAGACCTGCGTCCTGCTCGGAATCGATCAGCATCTTTGCTTCTCCCGCAAGGGTCTGGCCCTGCGCGGTCAGATCCATCTTAAAGGTGACTTCCTGCGGTGCCGGCACCTCAGCAACTTCTGCTGCCTGAGTCTCGGGCTCTGCTTCTGCAAAAACAGCAGTTGCGGAGCACAGCAGCATGGCGGCCGAAAGAGATCCTGCAAGTAACTTTCTCATAATGTCATCTCCTCCTCTTCTCATCAACATACATCGCGGCCGGCCATATACCTTATCTGTTCAGACAGACCGCAGGAACGGTTTTCATCGTTGAATTGTCAGACGAAAAAAACCTTATACAAAATACAGTATACTATAGTTTCCCGTTTGTTTCAAGCTGTAAAGCATTCTTTTTTCTTAATTTTCCGTTACCATTTGCCGTCAGCCTGCAGTCCGGCCCGCATTCGCAGATTTACGCAGGACTTAAAACGCCTGCGAATATACGCTCTTATCCGAATACCCTGCCGGGGGTATACGCCATGGCTTCCTCCTCCGTCAGTTCATGCACCCACCCGGCCCTGGGCGTATCCCCGTCCGCCGCACCCGGCCCATAGTTCCGGTACTCCGCATAGAAAGCGTTCCTGCGGGCATTTTCCTTGCCCCAGTCATCGAAACCCTGCGGGCAGATGTGCGCGCCGATCCAGGAATTCATGATAACCGTCCGCGCGTAATCGCGCCACGGGCGGCCCAGGAAGAATGCGGGTGTATCCGGATTTCCGATAAACCGGCAGCGGTTGAAAATGTAGCCGTAACGCTGCCCCTCGGGGGTGGAAGCCGCGGTCACATACCCCCGGCCCTCGTCAAGCGACTCTATGGTGCAGTTCTCAAACCATGCGGTAGCGCTGCCGAAAATAAAATCAACCCCTCCGCAGATATAGGTATCGCGGTAATACTGCCTGCCGTTGATCCGCGGGGCAAACTCCTTGGGTCCCCTGAAGCCTCCGGGCTCTATTTCCTTCTCCGGCAGCGGGCCCGTAAAAAGCGTATCCTGGCTGCCGATCAGACGGCAGCGGAGCACCCGGATTCCCTCTCCCTCCGCATACAGCGCAATTGCCTGCCCCACTTTGCTGCCGGGCCCGGCGCTGTTCTGCACGGTCAGGTTGTACAGCTCCACGGCGGGGGCGTCAATGAACATGGTATAGCTGCGGAAGGTTCCCCGCTTCTCCCCGTCCGGCATGATCTGTCTCGCAAAATCATCATACTCTATGAAGGTATCCTCAGGGTTCTGTCCGCACCCTTCCAGACACAGGCCGGGGATCCGGATCTCGATTTTCTCATGATACCGCCCCGGATCCAGCCGGATGACGACAGGCCTGCCGGAAGCGTTTTCCGGCGAATTCAGGAGGGAGCCCTCCCTGTCCGCCATCCCCGCGTCAGCTGCTTCCTGCCGCGCCCGGAGGCTTTCCGCGGCTTCGAGCGCTTCCGCAATCGTCTGATACATTTTATTTTTCCCAACAGTCAAGATCATTCCCGGCACCCATTTACCTTCCCATATCGACAACCCACAGATCGGATAGAGGGAGAAAACATCCGCTCACCCGTCCCTTCCGCTTTGCACCATGGCGACAGATCGCGGCGTAAAAACCTGCGCTGCGATCGTCACAACACCCTTTCAACCTGCGCGCTGCCGCGCGCAGATATAAAGAAAAGCACCTGAAACCAAACTGTCGCAATGGTTTCACGATGCTCCGAACTGAAATAAATAACTGCAGAATGCCGGCGACCGGGATCGAACCGGTACGCATGTCACCATGCACGGGATTTTAAGTCCCGGGCGTCTGCCAGTTCCGCCACGCCGGCATAGCCTTAGAAGGTGATGGCTTCGGATACGCGTATCCAAAGCCATATCTAAAGCAATGGGCGGAGGTGGATTCGAACCACCGAAGCAATTTGCAGCAGATTTACAGTCTGTCCCCTTTGGCCACTCGGGAATCCGCCCATGACCGGAAATCCGGTACAGATGAATATTATCACATCCATCCTTAAAATGCAAGTCTTTTTTTGGCAACTGTTCTCCGAAAAATTCCCGCAGACCGCCATTTCCATGTTGCTGACAGTGGGCGGAGATTCCTGCTTTCACACCCCACTGTATCGCGGGCGAAAATTCCCGCTTTCACACCCCGCCGTACGGCCGGCGGAGATTCCTGCTTTCACACCCCGCCGTACGGCCGGCGGAGATTCCCGCTTTCGCACCCCGCCGTACGGCCGGCGGAGATTCCCGCTTTCACGCCCCGCCGTACAGCCGGCGGAGATTTCCGCTTTCACGCCCCGCCGTACGGCCGGTGGAGCTTACCGGAAGCATTCATATGCACGATGCGGCAGGAAAAAGCCCTCAGGCCTCCTCCTCAAATGCACGCACATATGCAAGAAAATATTCCACACCCAGCTTAAGCGCCTGCTCGTCGATCTCAAAATACGGGCTGTGCTGCGGATACTGCTTTTCGGGATCCGCAAAGCCGCCGCCCAAAAACAGGAAACACTTTTCATTCGGATAGCAGGCAAAATCCTCCCCGATCATCTGCGGCTCCCATTCCAGCAGATGGTCCTTCCCGAATACCTGCTCCGCGGCCTTAAGGCCCGTTTCCACGGCAGGCCTGTCATTTACCGTCGGACGCGGACCGTAATGATAAGCGCTTGTGATTTCCGTGCGTGTGGATGCTCCGACTCCCCGGGCTGTCCTTTCCAGGAGCTCCGGAAACTGTTTCCGGACCTCTTCACTGAAGCAGCGGGCTGTCCCCTTCAGAACCGCCTGGTCCGGAATGACGTTCCATGCGGTCCCGGAGACAAAGGACGTGACGCTGATCACATGCGGTTCAAGGGGGTGGATCTCCCTGGCCGCCGCGCGGTAAATCTCATTGACCATCTGTACGCCCGCCGCCAGCGGGTCGATGGTCTGATGGGGCATGGCGCCGTGCCCGCCCTTTCCGCGGATCTCTATGTCAAAGGTATCGGTTGCGGCAGTCACCGCGCCGTAACGCAGTGAAGCAAAGCCCGCTTCGATTTTGCTCCAGATATGCAGGCCGATGAGGCGGCCGCACTCCTGCACCGCTTTTTCCTTTGCCATCTCCTTCGCGCCGTAACGCTCTATGCACTCCTCCGCCGGCTGGAATATCAGGCGCACCGTGACCTTCAGCTCATCCTTTATTTCCGCCAGGCGCATGGCAGTCCCCAGGAGGATTGCCGTATGGCAGTCGTGGCCGCAGGCATGGGAAACGCCGGCATTTTCGGAAGCGAACGCACAGCCCGTCTGCTCCGCAACCGGAAGGGCGTCCATATCGGCACGGATTCCCAGAACCCGGTCTCCGGAGCACTTCCCGCGAATCTCTGCAATAACGCCTGTCCCCGCGGCCGCGGTATAAGGAATCCCGAGCCCATCCAGCTCACGCATGATAAATGCCTGTGTGTCCTTCTCCTGCCAGGACAGCTCCGGATGGCGGTGGAAATGCCTGCGCAGCGCTATCAGTTTCTCTTCAAAATTGTCCATTTTACGCTCCATTCTGTGTCTCTGTCCGGATTTCCCTTCATCAGGCTTTCCGGGGAAACGCCGGCATAATCGACGGTTCCCTCCTGATTCCCTTTCTCCATTATAAGGGGTTGCGTACCGGCTTGCAAGCGTCTTTGGAATCTGAAATACTGTTTCAATCACCGTTTTTTCAGACTTGAATGCGGAATTTAATTCCGCATTCAAGTATTATCTGTTCAAACCATACTCCCGGGAGTATACGCATCTGCCGGACCGGTAAATGCCCGTCAGTCAGTTTCTGACCGAAAGCTCCAGATCCCTTATGGTTACCTCATCCGCGTTCTGGACGAACATTCCCTTCCTGCCCGCTGCCCTGATATTATCCAGCGTAATATTCTTTACATGACATTCCGGAAGGCCGCAGATATAGATTGCATTTCCGCCCACGGTATCCACAGACAGATTGCGGAAGGTAATATTCCGGATGGCGGGAGTCGCCTCCGTAACCTCATGCTTAGTCACCAGATCCACCTCTTCATCCGCGATGCCGTAATACTGATCCACATAGATGGCCCCTCTGAACCACCTGGAATCCAGGATACTCTCATCCCGGTTGATGAGCGTGCAGTTTTCATAGACCACATCCTCAATCACAGAACCCCGGCCGCGGCAGTTCTTCACGCTCGCGATACTGAATGAATCGGTAAAGCTGCAGTTTTCCACCCGGATATTCCGCACGCCGCCGGACATCTCGCTGCCGCAGGCCACCCCGAAGCCGCAGGAAAAACGGCAGCCTGAAACAAGGATGTTTTCGGAAGCCTTCCCGTACTGCCTTCCGGCCGCGTCCCGTCCGGATTTGATGGCAATGCAGTCGTCCTCGCTCTCTATAAAGCAGTCCAGGATCCGCACATTCTGACAGCACTCCGGGTCAATGCCGTCATTGTTGGCAATCCCGATGATCTCCCCGTCCTCGCGGAATTTATTGTACAGCGAAATCCCCCGGATCAGAACATTCCTGCAGTCAAACAGGTGGAAACACCACGACGGGGCTTCGCGGACGGTTACGCCCTCCACGGTCAGCCCTTCCGTATACTCCGCATAGATGGTCCTGCCCCTGGCGCCTTTGTTCTCGGCCAGCTCCTTCGGCCCAAGCACGGCCCCGTTCCCATGAATCTTCCCGCTGCCGCAGATACGGATGTTTCTGTGTCCTTCTTTTCCGCGGATATTGATCAGACTGCTGTAGCAGGGCTTGAAGGCCCCCTCGAACTGCGCTGTCACGATGGGAAAATCCTTTGTCTCACCGCTCCCGAGAAGGACAGCCCCTTCCTCCAGGAAAAGCGTCATATCGCTCTTCAGCTCAATCGCACCGGTCAGGAAACAGCCCGCCGGAACCCTTACGGTTTCACCCGGCCCGCAGGCATCTATTGCGCGCTGTATAGCCGCGGTGTTGAGGCTTTTCCCGTCTGCGGCGGCACCGTATTCGGTTATCAGATAATCTTTTTTCATCTCGTATCCTTCCTGGTCTGAGTGAAAGCTCCCTTTTGGTATATTCCTCTTGTAACGCTTCACGGATTGATACCCGGCTCTGAACAGTTGCACAGTATCCTTCATCATAAAGCCCCGGATATTTGATTGCAATAGTCTATAATACAATTCAATGTCTGTTTATTGCCTCAACTCAGGACCTGTTTACTGCCTTAATCCA
>CAMOSC010000002.1 GCA_946624325.1 uncultured Clostridia bacterium | reverse complement strand
GAAGCGCTTCAGGCCGCGAATGAGATGGATCCTGCCGCCGGAGAATGCATGCGCCAGAGCCTGGAATTGATGATGCAGCTGATCGGGAGCGGCTATATTAACCTGGACGAATGCAATGAGATCGGCGACAACTATACACAGGTTATTCTTCGCTTCTTTGAGGGGGATGTTCCCATGATGATCTGCACCGGAGATACCGTATCCGGGACAGGAAAACGGGAAAGCCAGTCCGAAGCGTTTTCCAGACATCCCTTTACCTATTCTTTTGTTCCTGTTCCGCTCTCGGAAAACGGAGGTTATTTTATCGACAGTCCATCCATAGAATTCTCGGTGAACAAAACCTGTGATAACCTGGACATGACCAATGAGTTTATGCGATTCCTGATCAGGCGTGAAGAACTGAACAGGATGGCTTTGGTGAAACGCCTTGTTACACCGACAAAGGATTTGTCTATGAGCGCTGTGTATGAGCCCTTCGGGCAGGTGCCCGCCGAGCGTGTCCTGTGCCCTGAGACAATCGGGATTACGGATGCCCTTTTCGTGCAGGTGCGGAACGCGGCTTATCAGGTCGGAACCGGGGCCGCTGACATTGATGACGTTGTCAGTCAATATGGATCCCTGAAGTAACAGGGAAGAAACATCTGATGCTCATTAAGGAACTGTTCAGGTTATTTCTTGAACAGTTCTTTCATGTTGTGCAGGAACCCGGCATACCTATTCGGGCACAGGTGCGTGGAAGCCGCTTGCAAATTTCCACATCTGCCGGGTGTCAGACAGAAGCAGCCGGACACCGGTACACACTTCTGACGGGAGGAGCAGAATGCTGAAAACCGTTTCCAGGAAAATCGTTACAGTCTTTATCATCCTGATCCTGCCGCTGAACCTGATCGCGCTGCGGCAGTCCAACGAGATGATCCGTGCGGGCGTGGCGCAGGCACTGAATGTAAACAACACCATAGCCGGCGTTTATGCGCAGCAGCTGGAAAACCGGATGAATAATACCGTTTCCCTGCTGCAGCATATCGACAGCAAAAACACGGACTGTATCCGGCTTCAGTCCATGACGGAGAAGAACACGGAGTACAGGATTTCCTGGTACAAGGTATATGTGGAGCTGAAGAATATGTCCGCGAGGATTGACGGGGCGGAGTCGTATTTTTACTATTTCCCCGGAACCGATGACCTGCTGCTGTACCGGAAGAAAACGCTGGATGAGGGCGACAGGGAGGAACTGGAGACCCTGGTGAAAAGCGGTTCGGTACCCAGAGGCTGGAATCTTGTGGAAAGGGATGAGGGAATATTTCTCACCTATATTGCCTATCTGAACCATGTCACCTTCGGCGCCTGGATGCCGTTAGACGGGCTGATCCGTGAGCTGACGGAGGCTTCAGGGTATCGAAGCGCCCGGGCCGTGTTTTCAGAGGAGCTGCCGGAGGAAACGCCGGGAAGGCTTGTTTCGTCGGCACAGTTTCAGGGGTTCCGGCTCAGCATCCAGGTGGACAGGAATGAGGTGGTGCGGAGGAATGCGGTATACCAGCATATTCTGCTCGGGATTGTGATTCTGTACCTGCTCCTGATCCCGGTATTGTATCTGGAGGTCAGGCGGATATTTATCCGCCCGCTGCAGCAGGTGAATGAGGCGCACCGGCAGATTGAGCGGGGAGAGCAGGACTACCGCCTTCCGGACAGTGCGAAAACGCGGGAATTTGAGGAGGCAAACCGCTCCTTCAACCGGATGGCGGATAACATCCGGCAGCTGAAGATTGATGTATATGAGATGGAACTGGAGAAGCAGCATGCGGAGATGGAAAAGCAGCAGGCGGTGGTGGAACGCCAGCGTGCGGAGATGGATAAACAGCAGGCGGTGGTGGATCGCCAGCGCGCGGAAATGGATAAACAGCAGGCCGTGGTGGAGCGCCAGCGTGCGGAAATGGATAAACAGCAGGCAGTGATGGATCGCCAGCGGGCAGAGATGGAAAAGCAGCAGATGGAGCTGCAGAATCTGCAGCTCCAGATCCGCCCGCATTTTCTCCAGAATACCTTTAACCTGGTCTATAACCTTGCCCGGAAGGGGGACAACGGATCCGTGCAGACCATCACGCTGTATCTTTCGGATTATTTCCGCTATATTTTCCGGAACGGCAAGGAACTGGAACTGTTTGCGAAGGAGCGCCAGCTGATTGAAGCCTATGTGGAGGTTGCCGCCATGCGCTACGACGGGGAAATCGAGCTGCACACGGACCTGGACCCGGAGACGGATTTTGTGCGTGTCCCGCCCCTGCTGATCCACAATTTTATCGAAAATTCGGTGAAATACGGCTACCGGACCGGGCAGACCCTGCACATTGACCTCCAGGGCAGGGTGGAGGACGGAACGGTGAGCTTTACGGTGCTGGATGACGGAAACGGTATGGCGCCCGATGTGCTGGAGCGCAACCGCAGGATCTTTGCCGGGGAGCTGGTTCCCGAGAACACCGGGCTGCACGTGGGCCTGTACAATTCGCTGAGGCGCCTGAAGAATTATTACGGGGAGGAGGCATCCATTGAGGTAATGTCGGACCCGGGGGAGATAACCTGCTTTACCATAAGCTTCCCATATGATTTTGAGGGAGAGCGGTGAGAAAAGAATTTCTGGTACCATAATATCTGACAGGCGGCCGGCCAATACGGCGGCGGGAATGCATGCGGGTTTCGTGATAACCGGTCCAAAGGTGACATATTTTGCCCGCGGCTGCGCCTTTTGCAGGCGTGGCTGCAAAATAGTCATCCGTGGCCATTAGGTCAGAGTACAAAACTTCGCTTAGGGAGGAGGAACAGGATGCAGCTTCTCATTGTAAATGACGAACGTCTTACGGCGGATACCATGAAGCAGGAAATCGACTGGGAGAGCCTGGGAATTCACCGGGTTTATACCGCTTACGATGCCGAACAGGCAAAGGCGGTTTTCGCGGAGGAGAAGATCGATATCGCCCTCTGCGATATCGAGATGCCGGGCGAGAACGGGATTGAACTGCTGCGCTGGATCCGCGCGCAGGGACTGGATACGGAGTGCATCTACCTGACCTGCCATGCTTCGTTTGAATATGCAAAGGAGGCCATAGACCTGGGCTGCCGCAGCTATATCCTGATTCCGGCCAGGGACGAGGAGGTCTGCCGCGTGGTGAAGGAGACGGTGGAGCTCATACGCCGCCGCGAGGCGGAAAAACGCTACCAGGAGCTTGGAAAAAGCGCGGTGACAGAGACCGTTGAGCGGGGAGAGGAGCAGTACGGGCAGAAAAAAAGTCCTGAGGAGCTGGTAAAGGAAGCCGTGGAGTATATTGGAAAAAACCTGCAGGACGAGGAACTGTCCGTCAACCGGGTGGCGGACCATCTCGCCCTGCATCCGGTATATCTGAACCGGATCTTCAAAAAGGAAAAGGAAACCTCCCTCGGGCAGTACATTATCGCTGAGCGCATGAAGCTGGCGGAAGCACTGCTGATGGAGGGGAAACTGAGCGCCTATGCGGTCTCCGAGATGACCGGTTATCACAATTATTCCAACTTTGTGCTTTCCTTCCGCAAGACCTTCGGGATGCCCCCGACGCAGTATGTGAAGCAGAAGAAGGGCAATGCTCCGGGAGAGGCAGGGCAGACGATGTAATGTCCGGGAAGCCGGCGCCCTGTTATTCCAGCGGCCAAAAAGAGAAGCTTATGGTGAACGTTCAAAATAATCTGACGTACGCCGTAAGCTTCTCTTTCTGCAGTTTAACCTGCAGGGGTCCGGACTGAACACATGGAAAAGGGTTTGTTTTTTAAATATCCGGGTTTGGATTTATTCTGTTAACGGCGCCGGAATTCTGTTAGGATAAAACCATCAGAAAACACCGCTGACAAATGGCAGAAAACCCGAGACAATTTCACAATGAAGTTCCGGATCTGCCGGCTGCGGCGGACACCGCTTCCTCGGAGAACGCAGGGGAAGCAGAACAGATTGTTCCGGAGCGGAACGGTCGAAGAGCCTGAGGAGGTTTATCATGAAGAAAAACAGAATGATGGCAGCATTCGTGACGGCAGCCCTGGCGGCGGGAACTCTTATGCGTGTTCCGGCAATGGCCGAGGAGCAGGAGGTTGTGGAGATCTTCTGGCAGTTCCCGTCCATCAATGAGCTGGGAGAGGGCTTCTACCGCATGGAGGATGCCCTGAACGAGATGATGGAAAAGGATATCGGCGTTCACGTGACCTTTGTCCCCACCGGCCTGATGGAGTCCCAGCAGGACGCCACGCTGATGATTTCTTCCGGCGAGCAGCTGGATGTCTGCATGACAGCTTTCACCTCTCTTTCCAACCTGGTAGAGAAAGGTTTGATCCTCCCACTGGATGAGTATACCGACCTGATCCCGGATATCCTGGAGCTTGCCCCGTCGAAGACCCAGGGCTGCACCTACCAGGGAAAACTCTACGGACTTCCTACCTGCGCCGATCCCGTTTTCAACCAGTACGGTTATCTGATGAAAAAACAGTATGCCGATAAGTACGGCTTTGAGATTGACGATGAGACGGTTTACACACTTGACGACCTGAGCGAAATGTTTGATACCGTAGCCGAGGGTGAGGGCGAGGGCTTCTATATGTTTGCGCCGTGGAACAACACCTATGAACCGTTGAACTACAGCTACTTCCCCTGCTGCCTGCTTACCGGCAGCTACTCCGGCGGCGTGCTGATGCTCAACCGCGACTTCAAGGATCTGACCGTTTACGATTTCTTTGAAACCGAGGAGTATAAGGAGCTCTGCGAGCGGATCTACGGCTGGGCACAGAAGGGCTATGTGGCGCAGGATGCCGCCATTGACAGCGAGTATGCGTACCGCGCCTTCCAGGACAACTATCTGGGCAACTTCGGCTATGTGGAGACCACGGTGGATCTGTTAAATACCAACGACTGGAACCAGGAAATGGTCCAGCTCCACATTGTACCGCCGCACATCAAGAGCATCGGCTGCGCCATCAACTGGAATGTGCCCATCACCTCAGCTCACCCGGATAAGGCTGTGGAAGCCATTAACTACCTCTTTAAAAATGTGGACGCCGCAAACCTGATCCAGTACGGCTTCGAGGGCGAGGAGTACGAAATTGTCGAGGACAATGGATCCAACCAGGTGATTAAATTTCTTGCCGAGGATACCAGTACCCTTCCCTACCAGAATCCCTATGGTCTGTGGGGCAACCGTTTCGCCATGTACCAGGTATATCCGGCAGCCATTGACAGAATGGCCCGTCAGCTGGAAACCCAGGAGAGCATCCCTGACGAGCTTATCGTAGGCGCTTCCGGATACAGCTTTGACAGCTCTTCCGTTTCCGCGGAGATTGCGGCTGTGGAGACCGTAATGGAGCAGTACTGCCTCAGCTTCAACGCGGGCAGCCTGAACCCGGACGAGGCTCTTCCCGAGTTTATCGACGCTCTGAAGGCCGCCGGCATCGACAAGATCATTGCCGAGAACCAGAAGCAGCTGGATGAGTGGGCTGCGCAGCAGGCGGAATAAACCGACGGCTGCAGTAAAAGCGGATGACGCCTGACTGCGGGCGGAACAGGCAGTCCTGAAGCGTTCAGGGCAGGATTTCCCGAAGCATGCGGCGGGCTGCGGAAGCAAGAAGCTTACAGAATCATTAACGTGATGCAACAGACTCCGGCGGATGCAGCTGTGCCCGGTATGCCCTGCATACCGGATGCGGCGCACGCCGGAGTTTTTTCGGAAGGAGCGCAGACAAAATGACAGCCGCAAGAAAGAGGAGCAGGATCAGGCGGGCGTGGCCCTTTTACCTTATGGTGCTGCCGGGACTGCTGTACCTGCTGATCAACAACTACATGCCCATGTTCGGCATCATCATCGCCTTTAAGAAGATGAACTACAGCAAGGGCATTTTCGGCAGCGACTGGGCGGGACTTTCCAATTTCCGCTTCCTGTTCGGCACGAAGGACGCCTGGTCCATCACGAGGAATACCATCGGCTACAATGTCGTCTTCTTTCTTGTAGGAACGGTGCTCGCCATCACCCTTGCCATCAGCATGAATGAGATTGCGTCAAAAAAGGCCTCCAAGGCCTATCAGACGCTGATTCTCCTGCCCTATCTGATGAGCTGGGTGGTCATCGGCTACCTGGTGTTTGCCTTCCTCTCGGCCGAGAACGGCTTTTTCAACAAAACGCTGCTTCCGATGTTTGGCTTAAAGAGTGTAAGCTGGTATCAGGACAGGACCTGGTGGCCGCTGATCCTGGTGATCGTAAACACCTGGAAGAACATCGGCTACAGCATGATCATCTACTATTCCTCCATTGTGGGAATCAGTACGGACTATTATGAGGCGGCCCAGATCGACGGCGCCACCAAATGGAAGCAGATCCGCTATATCACGCTGCCGCTGTTAAAGCCCACGGTCATCACGCTGTTTATCTTAAGCGTAGGGCAGGTGTTCCGCTCAGATTTCGGCCTGTTCTACCAGGTGACGAAGAACTCCGGCCCTCTGTACCCGGTGACCAGGACCATCGACGTTTATGTCTATCAGGCGCTGATGAAGAATGCGGATTACGCCATGTCCGGAGCCGCGAGCGTATATCAGTCCATCTGCGGTTTTGTATTGATTGTCGCCGCAAATGCAGTTGTGCGGAAATATCAGAGCAGCAGCGCTCTGTTCTGACGGAGGGCTATGATGAAAACGAGAGAGTTTAAGAGAACCCAGGTGATAACCAACCTGATCTGCATTTTCTTCACGGTCTGCGCAATGCTCCCGTTTATCCTGCTGATCGCGGCTTCCTTCACGGACAATGACTGGGCAACGGCCTATGGCTTCACTTTCCTTCCGGGAAAGCTCAGTCTGGACGCATACCGGTATATCGCCACACGCTGGAGCACCATCGGACATGCGTACCTGATGACCATAGTGGTGACCGCCGTGGGAACGAGCGCCAGCCTGTTTCTGTCCGTGCTCTTTGCATACGGGATCAGCCGTCAGGATATTCCCGGCATGAAGATCGTCAGTTTCCTGCTGATTTTCACCATGCTCTTCAACGGAGGGCTGGTTGCCACCTATTACTGCTATACGAAGATCTGGCACATTAAGGATACGCTCTGGGCGCTGATTGTCCCGGGATTCCTGATGAATGCCTTCAATGTCATTCTGTTCCGCAATTATTTTGTCAACAGCATTCCCGCAAGCCTCCTGGAGGCCGCGCGGATTGACGGGGCAGGGGAATTCCGCATCCTTGCGGGTATTGTCCTGCCGCTCTCCAAGCCTATTCTTGCATCGGTGGGGCTCATGACCGGCCTCGGCTACTGGAATGACTGGCAGAACGGCCTGTACTACCTGACAGCGCGCGGCGGCTCCAGGTATTATACCATCCAGATCGTGCTGAACAATATCAGCGATGATGTGCGGGCCCTGGCTGCGGCGGCAACAAGCCAGTCCTCGGTGCTCTCGGGCAGCGTAAAAATGCCCTCGACAACCATCCGCATGGCAATCGCCGTGATCGGCATTCTGCCGATTCTCGTGATTTACCCCTTCTTCCAGCGGTATTTCGTGCGGGGCATTACACTGGGCGGCGTAAAGGAATAAACGGAACGTGAACGGCAAGGCCGGACGCGCCAGTCTGGGGTGCGGCCGGCCCTGCCGTGCTGACTTCCAACACAGAGTGATATGCATCCGCGGCCGTCAGGTAAAACTGCAAATCTTCGATATGAGAGGAGCCATATTTTGTCTGCGGCTGCGTCTTTTGCAGGCGTGGCTGCAAAACAGTCATCCGCGGCCATTGGGTCAAAGTACGAAACTATGTTTCGGGAGGAGAAGGATATGCTGGAAGCAAAATGGATCGGCCTGCCGCAGGCTGAACTGAAAAGATGGAACATCCCGGAGGGTGATATGACCGGACGGATTGCCTTTTTCGCAAAGAGCTTCCGGCTGGACCAGGGAGGAGCCTGCGCGGCACTGGAAATTACCGCGGCGGCAAGGTACCGCCTCTGGGTCAACGGCGTCCCGGTGTCCGCAGGCCCGGAAAAGGGAAGCGCCTGGCGCTGGTATTACGATACCGTGGAGCTGACGCCGTACCTTAAGCAGGGGGAGAATGTCCTCGCGGCGGAGGTGCTTTTCCAGGATCCGGAGGCTTCCGTGGACGGATACGGGGAGCGCGCGGCCATCTATGCGGTGATTTCGCCCGGAAGGGAGCACAGACTCGCCGCGGAGGGGTGCGTAAGGGATGCCGCAGGCAATGCGCTCTGCGACCTGACGACAGGAAAGGCAGAATGGAGATGCTTCCTGGATGGAAACCATTACCTGGTGCGGCCCGGGAATGAGGCCTTCTATACAGGTGCGATTGCAGAGAAAAAGGATCTCTCGAAGCTTCCGGGGGACTGGAAGACGGATGGGGCTGTTTTTGCGGGCTGGCCGGAGGCAGCGGTAATTGAGGATACGCAGCTGTCGGACCTGTACCGGGCAGTAGGCTATGTAAAGCGCTTTCCGCTGGAGAAAAGAGATATCCCGCCCCTGAAGCTGGAGAAGGCAGCCTTTATCCGTGAGATGACGGATACCGGGATTCTGTCCGGGAGGACGGAAGCCGGAAACGGAACTTTTGACGGAAGGGCAGATACCGAAAGCGGGAACCTGCGCAGGTGCGCGGAGACGAAGGATGCGGCATTATCCGGAAACGCGGAGGCGGAAGCCGGACAGTGCGCCGGCGCACGGAATGGCCGGGGCCCGGTGGAAGGGGGATGCTGTGCGGAAGGAAAAATCCGGCTGAAGAAAGGTGAAGGGACGGATATCATCCTGGACGCGGGCTTCGTGCAGAATACCTTTCCCCGTTTCAGGTTTTCGGGAGGAGCAGGGACACGCGTCGAGCTGTTTTATTTTGAAAAGTTTGTCCTGGAGGGGGAAGAGATTGCACGGGATGATATGCGCGGGAAGCCCGGTATTTCCATGAAGGATGAAGTGCTGCTTTCCGGAGAGGACGACCTCTTTGAACCCTTCTGGCACAGAACCTTCCGTTTCCTGCGCATCCGGGTGGTGCGCGCGTCAGAGGATATGACGGTTTATCTTCCGGAATTTCTGCGGACGGGTTACCCGATTGAAGTGCTTTCGTCCGTCTCATCCTCCGGAAAATGGCCTGAGGAAGTGTATGCAATGTGCGTCAGAACCCTGCAGTCCTGCGCCATGGAGACCTATATGGACTGTCCCATGTTTGAGCAGATGCAGTTTATCATGGACACGCGCCTGCAGATGCTCTTCCACTATACGGTAAACGCCGATACACGGCTGGCGCGCAAGACCCTGAAGGACCTGCACGAGGCCATCCTGCCCTGCGGCCTGCTTCCCGGAAAGGCGCCATGCGTCTACCCACAGATAATCAGCACCTTCTCCTTCCACTATATTTTCATGCTCTGGGAATATTATGAGCAGACCGGCGACCTTGCCGTGCTGCGGGAGTACCGGAGCGACCCTGACCGGATCCTGGATTATTTTGACGCACGGATTGAGGAGGAGAGCGGGCTTGTGGGCTGGCCCGGCTACTGGCCCTTCGTGGACTGGGCGGATGCCTGGAGCCGACAGGCCGGGGTACCTGCTGCAGAGGGAGAAGGGCCGTCGACGATCCTGAACCTCATGTACGGCTTTGCGCTCCTGTCCGCGGCAAAGATTGCGGAGGCTGTGGGAAGGAACGCTCAGGCGGAGGAATACCGCATGCGTCAGCGGTTCATCTGCCGTCAGGTCATGGCGCTTTGCTATGACGGGGAGCGGGGCCTTCTGCGGGAAGGGCCCGGAATTGACCGTTATTCCCAGCACGCCCAGAGCTGGGCGGTGCTGAATGGGATGGGTGATGCTGCCTTCCGCCGGGGAATTATGGAACGGGCAGAGGCCGGCGCGGATATCATCCCGGTTTCCTTCTGCACGGCTTTTGAATATTTCCGTGCCATGGAGGCTGTGGGGCGGTATGATCTGGCTGTTAAGAAACTGGATCTGTGGCGGGAGCTTCTGCGGCTGCACTGCGGCACCTGCCCGGAAACCGTAACGAATGCGAGAAGCGAATGCCATGCTTGGAGCGCACTGCCCATCTATGAGTTCTTTCACGGTATAGCGGGCATTCAGCCTGCCGTGCCCGGCTGGGAGAAGGTGCACATCCGGCCGCAGTTTGACGCGCTGGATGCCCTTCTGGGAGGATTTCCCGGGAAGCCGGGAGAGGCGGAAGGCCTGTCACACGAATATTTTGGGAAGCCGGGAGAGGCGGAAGGCCTGTCACACGAATACTTTGGGAAGCCGGAAGAGGCGGAAGGCTTACCGCACGAATTCTCAGGGAGGCTGGCAACACCGAAGGGAATTCTTGCCTTTAAGCTGGAGCGGAAGGATAAATGCTGGGACATAAACTATACGCTTCCGGAGGGTATGGAAGCCGTGCCTGAACTGCGGGGATAAAGGGATCCGCCGGCCAGACCGGAAAGTGCGGCCGCTGGTAAGGACATATGAAATCCTGTTGAAACTATTGCCCGAATGCGCTATTGTAGAACCATGCACAGGCAGACCTGGCTTAACCCCGGGTGAAGAAATAAATGGAATGGTAAATGTTCAGAGCCGGGGGCAACCCCGTGATTTCTCACGGATTTGCAACTGGTTCTGAGCTGCCGGAAACATTTTTTGTTACTGTTCAGAGCCAGATGACAATCCCAAGTGAAATCATGGATTTCAACCAGCTGAATCCATGATTTCACACAGATTTGCGCCTGGCTCTGAACAGTAACCATATTTTTAAGGAGGCGGCGGAAATTATGAAAAAAACTCTTTCGGTCAGGCACAGCCGCGAGGTTCTGATCCTTGCGGAGAATATTACCTACAGCCGTGTCGGAGACTGGTATGACTTAACCTGGCAGGATCTGAAGCTCGATATCATCTGCCCGAAAAACCGCGCGGGCCATGCGCCGCAGCCCTGTCTGGTGTGGATCTGCGGCGGGGCCTTTATAACCGAGCGGAAGGATATCTGGGCGCCGGAAATGATGTATTTTGCGGAACGCGGCGTTACGGTTGCTCTCGTGGACTACAGGACCTCGGATAAGGCATCCTTTCCGGCTGGCCTTATAGATATCAAGACGGCAATCCGTTACCTTCGGGCGCATGCTTCGGATTTCTGCATCAATCCCAGCCGGATGTTTGTCATGGGTGAATCCGCCGGCGGCTCGCTCGCGTCCCTCACGGGCGTGACATCGGGCATTCCGGAATTTGACCGCGGGGAATGGACGGAATTTTCGAGCAGCGTAACCGGAGCCATAGACATCTACGGGCTGGTTGACCTTGCGATTCTCCGGCAGGGGGGCGTGGAAAACGAGGCCGTACCCTCCTGGCAGATGACGGCTTATCTCGGGAATCATCCCGAAGATTCCATTGAGAAGGGCAGCGCGGTGAACTATGTCGGCAAAGATACCTGTCCCTTCCTGATCCTGCACGGAACCGCAGATGACACGGTGCCGCCTGCCCAGAGCGAGACGTTTTATGAGAAGCTGGTATCCTGCGGCGTGAGAGCGGACTTTTACGCGATCGAAGGCGCGGGACACGGGGATGAGCTGCTTTATCAGGATGAGGTGAAAGAGCTCATTCTGGACTTTATCAGGACGGTGTAACCGTTTCAGGGCAAGGCATATGGCAAACGAACAGGATGTCTGCATTCTGTTCGCTTGCAGCGCCGGATCTGCGCTGCTGCAAGCGGCATACTTCCTGGGCAAATCCGCCTGTGCCCGAAGGGGTATGCGCATCCTCGCAGAGTGTTATAGGAAAAGCATCTATTTAATGCGTCTGCTGTAAATTTGGCTGTTTTCGCCATTCCCGGAGGCCGGCTCTGAACAGCTAACGCAATATTTCCCTGCGGTACTGCCCGGGAGTCAGGCCTGTTATTCTGTGGAACAGGGAAATGAAATTGTTGTAGTCCTTAAAACCGCATGCCTCGGATATCTCCGGGGTTTTGAGCTCAGGCGAGGCTCCCAGGAGGCGCTTCGCCTTTTCTATGCGCTCCCGGCGGATGTGCTCGGCA
This sequence comes from uncultured Clostridia bacterium, assembly GCA_946624325.1. Taxonomy (GTDB): domain Bacteria; phylum Bacillota; class Clostridia; order Lachnospirales; family Lachnospiraceae; genus Anthropogastromicrobium. The sequence continues at coordinate 48,304 of CAMOSC010000002.1, read as the reverse complement.
ATTCCGCAGCCGTAGCTCTCCCGGGCGATTTCATAGAGCCGGGTTTTTCCCACGGGAAAGTTTGACAGGATGCTGTCCACGCCAAGGGTTTCCTCCGCAAGATGATCCTGGATGAAATGATCGATCCGGACCGGGAGATTCTCATTCTTCAGCGCAACCAGCCGCTCCATGCAGAGATAGGAGGCGATGGCGGACATGAGGCTGGAAGCGGAGTGCAGGTAGGCCTCGTCCGTGAGCGGGAGCTTCAGCGTGGCGGCTAACAGCTCGGGGATGCGGATACTGTAGTTCGCGCAGCATTTCCGTATGACTTCCCAGCCGCTCTCATAGCTGTCGTAACGGTACACATGCCCGAAAAACAGGTAGCCGATCAGCAGGCTGTTCAGGTAGATCGGCATGATGGACTCGTACAGGCCCGCGTGGCAGCGGTAGGTATAGAGGCTCCTGCGCCTGGCGGCGATCCGGCAGGCCTCCTCGTCGCACCGCATGCATCCGGCAAGCGCCGCCCTGTCCGTGCGGATTTTCCTGCAGAATTCGGCACGCTCCGGGGGCCAGGCGGCGATCTCCTGAAATTTCTCGTCAAAAACGGTGATGCGGATTTTCGTGACGGTGTGGAAATCCTTTAGGAGGGCTGTAAGCTTTTCAAGGTTGAAGGTGGAAATCATCTGCATATCCTCCCGGAGCAAAACTTATACTGGACACGTCGAACCCGCGTGTTCATCTTTCATGAAAATTATCCGCGAATCTGTCCGGAGCAGAAACAGAAGAGAAATGGGGCACGGACAGCTTCAAAACCGGATTTCAGATGCCGGCAGATACAGTATAGCAGAAGACACATGTAAAAACCATTCATTATTTCGATATATGCGAACAGATTTAAAGAAAAGCGAACGCGGGGGCATATACGAAAGCCCCGGGAAAGGGTATAATGGGAACATGCAAAGACCTGCGGAAAGGGTACGCCGGGATGATTGCGGGGAAAAAGCCTGAGATTCAGTCCGCACCGGTGAGCAGACATCTGCGGCAGAATTTGCTGCAGGGAGGAGAATAAAATGTTAGTAACACTGAAAGAAATCCTGCAGATTGCAGAGGAGAAGAAAATCGCCGTCGGCTCCTTCAACACACCGAACCTGGAGAGCCTGCGGGCAATCCTGGGGGCCGCGGAGGAGCTGGATCTTCCCGTCATTATCATGTTTGCCCAGTGTCACGAGCCCTGGATCCCGCTTTCCCTGATCGGACCCATCATGGTGGAGCAGGCAAAGAAGGCAAAGGTGCCGGTCTGCGTGCACCTGGACCACGGTGAGACGCTGGAATACCTGGAGCAGGCCCTTGAGATCGGCTTTACCGGGATCATGTACGACGGCTCTACGCTTCCCTACGCGGAAAACGCGGCGAATACGAAAAAGGCTGTGGAGATGGCAAAGAAATACGGCGCTTCCGTGGAGGCCGAGCTGGGCTCCATGGGCAGGAGGGAATCCGGCGCGGGGGATAAGAGCGGCGAAGAGGATGAGACAAAAATCTACACGGATCCGGAGCTCGCAAGGCAGTTTGCGGCCGAGACCGGAATCGATGCGCTGGCCTGCTCCTTCGGCACCACGCACGGCATCTATCTGAAGGCGCCGAAGCTGGATTTTGACGTGATTAAGAATGTGCGCCGGGAGACGGACGGTCTTCCGGTAGTCATGCACGGCGGCTCCGGCGTGAGCGCGGCGGATTTCCATGCCTGCATCCATGCGGGTGTGCGCAAGATCAATTATTTTACCTATATGGACAAGAGCGGCGGTACCGCGGCGGCGCAGTACATTGCGGGACTGAAGGAGGGAGAACCCATTTTCTGGTCCTCCATCATCCGTGAGGCGGAGAAGGCCCTGCAGGAGAACGTGGCCGGCGCCATGAGGACCTTTGCTCTGCTGGATGAATAAGACCGACTGCCGTGAGGTCATTAGGTGAAAATACAAAATCTGGTTTATGGAGGAGCTTGAGGAGAATATGAAAAAGAAGATGACCTTTGCACTCGCATTTGCAAACCGCGGCTTCATGCCGGGAGAACTGATTTACGGCGCCAGGGAGGATATGGTGCAGGCAGTCACCGCAGCCGGTTACGATTACATCGCCATGGATGCGGAGCTGACGCGCTTCGGCGGCGTTGAGACCCGGGACGAGGGCCTTCTCTACGCGAAGTGGCTGAAGGAGCACGACGGGGAGTATGACGGCGTTATCTTCTCCATGCCGATCTTCGCGGATGAGAACGGCGCCATCACCGCCCTGCAGGACGCGGGCGTACCCATCCTCATGCAGGCTTATCCGGATGAGATCGGGAAGATGGATTTTGCCCACCGCCGCGACGCCTTCTGCGGAAAGTTCTCCGTGACGGACGTTTTTACGCAGTACGGTGTACCCTTCACCGTCATGAAGCCGCATGTGGTGCACCCGCTCTCACCGAAATTTGCCGAAAATCTCCGGGATTTCGCGGCCATCTGCCGCGTGGTCAACGGCATGAAGCGCTGCAACATCGGCTGCATCGGCGCCAGGACCACGGCCTTCAAGACGGTACGCTTTGATGAGATTACCTTCCAGAAGTACGGGATCAACGTGGAATCCTTTGACCTCTCCGAGCTGGTGTTCAAGGTGGAGCACATGGCGGACGACGCGCAGGCCGTGACAGAGAAGATTGCCCGTCTGGAGGCCTATTCGGACTTCTCCGCGGTTTCGGAGGAGAAGAAACGCACCCTGGCAAAGATCTCCGTGGTAATCGACGAGTATATCCGCGACTATCATCTGGACGCGCTGGCGCTGCGCTGCTGGAATGAGATGGAGCAGATCCTGCGGGTATGTCCCTGCGTGCTGCTCTCCGAGCTGAATGACCGCGGCATTGCCGCCTCCTGTGAGATTGACATGTGCTCCGCGGTGACCATGCGCGCCATGGCCCTGGCCTCCGAGATGCCCACCACCGTGCTTGACTGGAACAATAACTATGGCGATGATGAGAATAAGGTGATCCTCTTCCACTGCGGACCGGTACCGAACAGCCTTATGACCGATAAGGGCCATGTCACGAGCCACAAGATGTTCGACAAGACCGATGCCGGCTCCGGCTGCGGAACCTGCGAGGGACGCATCGCCCCGAATGACATTACCATTTCGAACTGCCAGACAAAGGACGGAAAAATCGTGGTGTACGCCAGCGAGGCGAAGTTCACGGATGATCCCATTGAGGAGGCATTCTTCGGCTGCGCCGGCGTGTGCGAGCTGCCGGATATGCAGAATAAGCTGATAAAGCTCGCAAGGGGCGGCTTTAAGCATCATACCTCCGTGGGCATCGGGCATATGAAGGAGATACTGAAAGAGGCGTTTACCACGTATCTTGGCTACGATTGGGTTGAGATCGACTGAAGGGACTGGGAAAACGGATGAAGATTGCGGGACTGGATATCGGGACGACCGGCTGCAAATGCACGGTTTTCGATGAGACGGGCAGGGAGCTCGGCAGGGCTTACCGGGACTATCCGGTGAAGCGCGCCGTTTCGGGGCACGAGATTGACGTCAATGCCCTCCGGGATGGCGTCTGCGAGGTGCTGCGGGAGATGAGCGCACAGTACCCGGATATCGGAGGCATCGGCGTAACGAGCTTCGGGGAGACGTTTGTGCTGACAGATGAGGCGGGAATGCCGCTGCTTCCCGCCATGCTCTACACCGATCCCCGGGGACATGAGGAATGCGCGGAGCTCGCCGAAAGGCTCGGGGAAATGCACATTGCGGAGATTACGGGCCTGCGTCCCCATGAAATGTACGGCATCTCCAAGCTGATGTGGGTAAAGCGCCATCATCCGGAGGTCTTCGGGCGGGCCGTACATGCCCTGCAGATGGAGGATTACATTGTTTTCCTGCTGTCCGGACAGACGGTGATCGACTATTCCCTTGCCACCCGGACCATGGCTTTTGATATTCATAAACTGGACTGGTCCGATGAAATCCTCTCCGCCGCGGGAATCTGCCGGGAGCTGTTCTCAAAACCCGTGCCTTCAGGAACGGTCGGGGGCGGCGTGACAAAGGAGGCTTCAGCCCTTACCGGCCTGCCGGAAGGGGCCCTGGTTGTGGCGGTCAGCCAGGACCAGGTGGCCGCCGCCGTCGGAGCCGGCGCTTTTTCCGGAAGCGTTGCGGTGGACGGGGCAGGCACGGTGGAGTGCCTGACGCCGGTTTATGACAGCATCCCGGATATCCGACCCATGTATGACGGTTACTTTTCCGTGGTGCCCTATGTGTTTCCGGGGAAGTATGTGGCTTACGCTTTCTCCTATACGGGCGGCGCCCTGATCCAGTGGTGCACGGAAACGCTGGCAAAGAAGGAGAAGGAGGAAGCCGCCCGGGAGGGGATATCGGTCAATGAGCTGCTGGAACGCCGGTATGCCGAAAAACACGGGAACGAACCCTCGGGCCTCCTGGTGCTGCCGCATTTTGCGGGGGCTGCCACTCCGTATATGGATACGGGATCAAAGGGTGTGATTATCGGACTGACAACGGATACGGATACCGCGGAGATCTACCGGGCGTGCATGGAGGGCGTGGCCTTTGAAATGTATGTCAACTATCTTGCCGTAAAGAAGTCGGGCGTGCATTTTGAGCGGATCAACGCCACGGGCGGCGGCGCGCGCTCCAAAATCTGGATGCAGATGAAGGCGGATATCCTGAATATTCCCATCACGGCGCTGAAAACCGTGGATGCGGGCACCGTGGGCTCCGCCATGCTTACGGGCGTGGCAGCCGGGATCTTTTCCGGTCTGGAGGATGCGGCGGTCCATATGGTGGAGGAAACGGCGACCTATACGCCGGATGCCGCAATGCATGAGAAATATATGCGGATTTTTGAGCGGTACCGGAAGGTATACGAAGCCGTAAGGCCATTAGTATGAATATAACTGTTCAGAGCCGGGCGGCAATTCCGGGAGAAATCGTGGATTCAGACGGCTGAAACCCACGATTCCTTCTGAGACTGTCATCCGGCGGGGGGGAAAACGCTTTAATCAGCGTTTCCCTGATAAGGAAAGGATAAAGCGAATGAATCCCTATATCGGACATGACAGCCAGCTGTACGGCGTGGAGGAGCACCGCCTTGTGGGCGGAAAGGGCGACGGCATGCGCCTTTTTGAGGTGCATAACGGCGCTGGACTGGATCTGACGGTGTCGCCGGACCGGGCGCTGGATATCACAAGACTGCGGTATAAAGGCATCAATCTGAGCTACATGAGTCCCTGCGGCTATGTCGCGCCGGCGTATTATGACCGCGTGGGTTCTCACTGGCTTTCTTCCTTTACTGCCGGTTTTCTGACCACCTGCGGGCTGCAGGCGGTGGGTACGCCCTGCACGGACGCCGGGGAGGAGCTTCCGCTTCACGGTTCCATTGCGAACACGCCCTGCGATCAGGCCTGGTACGCGGAGGAAGGAGACAGACTGATCCTGTGCGGTACGGTAAAGGATGAGACCATCTTTGGCCGGAAGCTGCGGCTGTCGCGCAGAATCAGCGTATCCACAACGGAGAGCTGTTTTGAGATTGAGGATACGATAGAGAATACGGGCGACCGGGAGGAACCCTTTGAAATATTATACCATATGAACATGGGTTATCCGCTGCTCTCCGAGAAAAGCGTTGTGACCATCCCTTCCGCAGATGTAAGGGCAAGGGATGCCCACGCCGCGGAGGATATCGCGAACTGGATGTTTATGGAAAAGCCGCAGGCGGGATACACGGAGCGATGCTATTATCATGTATTTGCGGACGAAAAAGGCTTTGCGTCCATCTGTCAGCCCGAGCTTGGCATAACCCTTTCCATCCGCTTTGACGCAAAGGAGCTGGACGGCTTCGTGGAGTGGAAGATGATGGGCGTGCGGGATTATGTCCTGGGCCTTGAGTGCGGGAACTGCTACCCGGACGGACGTGATGTGATGCGTAGGAGCGGTATGCTGAAATTCCTGAAGCCCGGAGAGCGGAAGACTTATAAGGTGCAGGTTTTCTGCAGCTGAAAGAAACGGGCCGGTTCAGACCGGGACTGCCGATGGCTGTGATAAAAACAGATTGACAGAATATTATTTTAATGATATACTTCGACTATAACAGATGAAACAAACGGCAATACAGACACCGGATGTCTGTTCCATCTGCTGAAAAGCGGTTCCCGGTTCGGGGAAAAGCACTGAACCGGGAACCGCTTTTCATCACCCTTTTATCAGCACTCTAATAAAACGAGTGCTGATAAAAGAAAGGCAAAAGGCCGGCACAGAGGCTTTGCCGTACACGGGGCGGATGTGAAAATCTGCTTCCGGCAGTTGATTACTGCCCTTTTAAGCGGATCACGCTCTGCGCAGGGCGCCGGCTGACATAATCAGGAAAGGAGAACAGCAATGGCAGTTTTACCCGTTTATAATACACTTGTCCTCCCGGACGCAAATATCTTTGTCAAAACAGCGGATTACCGCACGCTGGCCATGAAAAACCCCGTTCCGGACGAGCGGGTGATCATCCTGCTGCAGAAGGAGCAGGAACGGCGGGAGGAGCTTTCGCTGGACAGCTTTTATCCCATCGGCGTGGCGGGACAGATTACGGAGATCAGTGACCACGGCTTCCTTGTGATCCGCACGCGGTACCGTGTCCGCATCAATGAAACCGTCATTTTCCCGAATAAAACCATCGACGTATCGATCAGCCGGCTTGCGGATACGGAGGATCTGGATAAGGAGGAAGCACAGGCAAGGCTCAAGACCCTGAAGAGCCGCATGCTGAAGTATTCCGAGAGCATGCAGTGGGGAAATATGGCCAGGGGATATATCGCCCGGTGGACCTGCATTGAGGAGATTGCGTCGGCCATGTCCCCCTGGCTGATCAACAGCAATGAGGAGCGCTACGCTTTTCTGGAGGAGGACAGCCGCGCAAAGCGCTTTGACGCGCTGGAACGGCTGATCTATGAGAACCTGGAGATGTCGCAGGTGAATTCGGAGGCCAAAAGCGCCCAGGAGGAGGATCATCAGAAGCTGTACCGGGAATCCGCCCTGCGCAAGCAGATCAGCTACCTCCAGAAGGAGCTGGATTCCATGCATCCGGAGGATGTATCGGATCTGCGGCGCCTGGAGCTGGCGGTGGAGGAGAGCGGTATGAACACGGCGGCCAGAAAGGAGGCCGATAAGGTGCTCTCCCGCCTGAAGCAGGAGGGGCAGAATTCGCCGGAAGCCGGCATGCTTCATGACTATCTGGACTATCTGACCGCCCTTCCCTGGAAAAAGGCAAAGACACAGCCCATCGTCATCGAGGAGGCAAGGCAGGTGCTGGATGAGGACCACGCGGGGCTGGAGCGCGTGAAGCGGAGGATCCTGCAGCAGATCGCGGTGATGGGGCTGCGCCAGAAGCAGTCCGGCTCCATCCTGCTGTTTGTGGGAGCGCCGGGTACCGGCAAGACCAGCATCGGGCAGAGCATTGCACGCGCGCTGAAGCGCAAATATGTGCGTGTAAGCCTGGGCGGCGTGCGGGATGAGGCGGATATCCGCGGACACCGGCGCACGTACATCGGAGCCATGGCCGGAAGAATCATTGACGGCATCCATAAGGCGGGCGTATCAAATCCCGTGATGGTGCTGGACGAGGTGGACAAGCTCTCCGCCTCCTACCAGGGCGACCCGGCAAGCGCTCTCCTGGAGGTGCTGGATCCGGAGCAGAACAACAGCTTTACGGATCATTATCTGAATGTACCCTATGACCTCTCGGACGTGCTGTTCATCTGCACGGCAAATACCACGGATACCATCCCGCAGCCGCTTTTGGACCGCATGGAGGTGATCCGTTTCCGGGGCTATACGCCGGCTGAGAAGCTTCAGATCGCGAGGAAGCACCTTCTGCCGAAGAGCCGCATGGCGGCAGGCCTTCCGGAGGAGGCCCTGGAAGTGGGAGACGAGGTCCTTGCCGGAGTGATTTCCGATTACACGCGGGAAGGCGGCGTACGTGGCCTGAAGAAATGCCTGGACGGGCTGTGCCGGAGTGCCGCTGTCCGCATTACGGAGGGGGAGCAGAAAGTGACCGTAACCGAGGCCGACCTCAGGGAGCTTCTGGATATGGCGCCGTTACGGCATCAGCGGGTGCCTGAAAGCTCCAGGGCCGGTATCGTAACGGGGCTTGCCTGGACGCCGGTGGGCGGCGAGATCCTGCGGATTGAGACCCTGTTTACGAAGGGCGGCGGGAAAACCCTGATCACCGGACAGCTGGGAGACGTTATGAAAGAATCCGCACAGATTGCGGTAAGCCTGGTAAAGGCCCTGTTCCCGGAAAAGACCGGATGCTTTGAAGAGAATGACCTGCATATCCATGTGCCGGACGGCGCCACGCCCAAGGATGGGCCTTCAGCGGGAATTACACTGACCACGGCGCTTGCCTCTCTGGTTACGGGAATTGCCGTGCCGCCGTCTGTGGGTATGACCGGTGAGGTTTCCCTGAGCGGAAGCGTCAACCCGATCGGCGGTCTGCCGGAGAAGCTCATGGCGGCGCAGCGCGCAGGCGTAACCAGGGTATTTATCCCCGCGGACAATGCGGAGGATCTGCGGGATGTGCCGCAGGAGGTGCGGGATGTTCTGGAGATCATACCGGTTTCGGAAGCGGCTCAGGTCCTGGAGGCCCTGGGGCTGAAAGAGCGGGAGATGCAAAAGAGCGCTTAAGCAGCTTGTGAAAAAGAAGACCCGCAGGGAAACTTCCTTTGAAGCTTTCCTGCGGGTTTCTTTTTGCAGACAGTCCCGAAGGGCGGTCATGGTGGCAGCCGTGCATCCCGGCTTTCCTCCCCATGGTGATGCCCTGAACAGCTGGACATGCGGCTGCCTTATTATCAGCAGAAATCCTGTTTGCCGCATGCACACATGGGAATTACTGGATTTTCTGAAGGATTACACGCTCCACGTCATCCAGTGTGGACGCGCCGGTCATGCTGGGATAAGCCCACTCGGCGTAGAGGAGGCCGGAAGGGGTGGAGAGGAAGGCATAACGCCTGCCGTCCGGGAAGCCGTACTGTGCGATGTCCTTCCAGCGCAGGGCAGCGCCGTCAAGCTCCCACATGTCAGCGTCCGTGTAGGGCTGCAGCATGAAAATGCCTTCCATTCCGGTGCGGATGGCGGAGACGGTTTCGGTATCCTCCATGCGGAAGGACCCGTCGATGGGGCAGTTGGCGAGAACCGTCACGGTCTCATCCGCGGGGCCGCGGTAGATTTTGGAGGGCCTGATGGTGAGCAGCGCCTTGTACACGCGGACTTCGCCGGCGGTCAGCTCAATGTTCCGGATGCTTGCGACCGTTCCGCGGAGGATGGTGGTGTTGTAGCGGGAGAACAGTTCATCCTCCGTAAGGTCCACAAGCTTCATCATGGGAATCATGGGCTCCTCGGGATTGTCGGTGAATTTCGCGGTGACGCCGTAGGAGGCGTCGGAGAGCTGTATTTCCTCTTCTGCCGAAGAGACGGCCGCTGTGTTTGTCTCCACATTTGAGAACAGGAGGTATCCCGCCACTGCAATAGCCATGGCGGCGATGGTGAGGGCTTTGACGATACCGGATACGTTGATCATGTTCTTCTCCTTTCAGGTTTCCCGGTCCGCGATGGACTTACAGGGTGTTTTGCACTGCAGGAAGCCGGTTCGGTTTTTTCTTTAACCGTGCGGTGTCATGTCTCCTCCCTGCGGCGGCTTTTGCAGCAGATGCTTGACTTTGGGAACTGTTCAGAAATAAACCAGGCATTTTGCTTGTCTTTTTCTTCGGCCGCACCTTTCCCAAATCAGTTACATAGCCCGCTATGCGTCTGATTTGGGAAAGGCACTGCAAAAGAAAAATCCTGCGCCGACTGTTCAAATTATTTCTGACCGGTTCTTTACTGACGCTCTGCGGGGCGTCATGGTTTGTCTCCTACTTAGACACAGGAAATTCAATGCGGAGGTCACAGCTTCCGGAGTTTTTTTTCGGGTATTTGGAAACTGTCCATCAATCACCCGGAAAAACTGCCTGCCTGTATTCTGCCCTGACGGTGCTGCCGTCAGTTAACGATGCCCGGATAGTCCGGCGACTGCGGCGGCGGGGCCGGGTATTGTGCCACCCGGCCGGATTCTTCAGAGTACGCTTGTAAACCCTGCACAATTTTGTTATACTGATGTTACTGTTCAGAGCCAGGCGCAAATCTGAGGAAAATTATGGATTCCGCTGGCGGAAATCCATGATTTCCATGATTTTCCTCAGATTTGCATCTGGCAGGCGTCGCAGCTCCAGAAATGGCACTTTTTGCCATTTTCAGAGTCTGGCTCTGAACAGGAACATACTGATAAAGAAATAAGAAGAACGGACAGACATATTTCTCAGAAAGGAACAGGGGAAGAATATGAATAATATCATTTCGGAATTGTATCCCGTAAACAATGAAGTGCGCAATGCCCAGCTGCTGGACGGACTCTGGCGCTTCTGTTTTGATCCGGAAGGAAGCGGCGAACGGGAGGGCTGGCAGGAAAAGGGTATTCCGGGGGCGGTTTCCATGCCGGTACCCGCCAGCTTTTCGGATATTTTCACCGAAGCCTGGAAGCGGGATTACTGCGGGGATTTCTGGTATGAGACGGATATCTTCCTGCAGGAATACCGGGAAGACAGGCAGTATATCATCCGTTTCGGGAGCGTGACGCACCGCTGCACCGTGTGGCTGAACGGTATGCAGATAGCAGAGCATGAGGGCGGTTTCCTGCCGGTGCTCGCGGATGTCACCGGAGCGATCCGTCCCGGGAAAAACCGCCTGAGCGTGAAGGCCAACAACGAGCTGAATGAAACCAGTATTCCCTGCGGCGCCACCGCCGTGCAGAAGGACGGAAGAAAGCTTGCCAGCGGCTATTTCGATTTCTTCAACTATTCCGGTATCCAGCGCAGCGTATGGCTGGAGCAGATTCCGGCGGTCAGCATCCTCGATTATTCGCTCAGCTTTGAACTGGACGGCGCGGATGCAATCGTAAACTACGAGGTGTCTGCCGGCGGCGCTTTTGATGCCTCAGAAGGCGTAACCGCGGTGCTTAAGCTTACCGATGCGGACGGCAATACCGCTGCCGGCGCGTGCGGCTTCAGGGGAAGCTTCAGGGTGGAAAATGCGCATCTCTGGAAGGTGCGCGGCGCCTATCTCTACAGCCTTGCCATCTGCCTGGAGAAGGACGGAAGCCTGCTTGACCGCTATGATGCCCGGGTGGGTATCCGCACCGTGAAGATTGACGGAGAGAAGATCCTCATCAACGGCGAACCGGTATATCTGAAAGGCTTCGGAAAGCATGAGGACTTTGAAGTGCTTGGACGCGGCTTCAATTATGCCGTGGCCAAACGCGATTATGAGTGCATGAAATGGATCGGGGCAAACTGCTTCAGAACCAGCCATTACCCGTATGCGGAGGAATGGTACCGCATGGCGGACGAGGAGGGCTTCCTGATTATCGACGAGGTGCCGGGCGTGGGTATGATGCGCAGCTTCGCAAACTTCGCCGCGGCAGGCGCGGGGGCTTCCAACGGCTTCTTCGGCGACTGCCCGGATGTGGAGCTGCTCCAGAAAAACCACAGGCAGGCGGTTACGGAAATGATCCTGCGCGACAAGCACCATCCTTCGGTTTTTGCCTGGAGTATTTTCAATGAGGCGGAGACCGTGACGGACGCCGCGCATGACTATTTCGCGCCGCTGTTTGACCTTGCGCGAAAGCTGGATCCGGAAAAACGCCCCGTAACGGGCGTACTGGAGAAGACCAGCAGTCCGGAGCGCTGCAAATGCTACCCGCTGATGGATTTCATCTGCCTCAACCGCTATTACGGCTGGTATATCAGCGGCGGGAAGCTGGAGGATGCCAGGGAGCAGATGGTCGGGGAGATGGATGCCTGGGCCGCAAAAAAACTCAATGTCCCCTTCCTGTTTACGGAGTTCGGAACCGATACGCTGGACACGCTGCACAAGCTTCCTTCCGTCATGTGGACCCAGGAGTACCAGCAGGAATATATGGAGATGAATTTCTCCGTGTTCGACAGCTATCCCTTCGTACAGGGCGAGCTGGCCTGGAACTTCGCGGATTTCCAGACCGGGCAGGGTATTATGCGCGTAAACGGAAATAAGAAGGGAATCTTCTCCAGGAACCGCCAGCCGAAGGCTGCCGCCTTCACCATGAAGAAGCGGTGGGAGGAGAAATAAACCGTTTCATGGCAGCCGGGTAGGCGCCGGAAATGCCAGAATAGTATGAGGAGCATGTATTTGGGAATGAGAAGTCACTTTTATGCCTATATGGGCAGGATGAAGCTGATCAGGCGCTGGAGCCTGATGCGGAATTTCCAGCCGGAAAATGATGCGGAGCATTCGCTGCAGGTGGCCATGATCGCCCATGCGCTGGGCGTACTGCGGAAAGAGCGGTACAAGGGCAGCGTGGATATGGAGAAGCTGGTCCTTCTGGCCGTCTATCATGAAGCGCCGGAGGTCATCACCGGGGACCTTCCCTCGCCCATCAAGTATTTCAACCCGGGGATCAAGGATTCCTACAAGTCCATCGAACGTCTGGCCTCGGAAAAGCTTCTGGGCTATCTGCCGGAGGATCTGAGGCCGTCATACGAAAAGCTGCTCCTTCCGGATGCGGACACGCCGGAGCTGAAGCTTGTCAAAGCCGCCGATAAGCTCAGCGCCTACCTGAAATGTCTTGAGGAGGAAGGCGCGGGCAACGCGGAATTTACCGCGGCGAAGGAGAGCCTTTACCGGGACATCCTTTCTCTGGAGCTTCCGGAGGCGGAGGATTTTCTTGCGGAATTTGCGCCGAGCTTCAAGCTGCCGGTGGATGCGCTGAACTGACCGGTAACAGCTCAGAGCCAGATGCAAATCTGAACAGGTACGCATACGATTGGAAACAGCCAACGGAGGTTATAACATGACGCGGGAGATCAGAAAAGAGACGGCGGGAACTCCTCTCTGGGTGGAGGAGCTTGACCTGGAGCTGAAGAAGATGGCGGAGAAGCTGACTTCGAAGCTTTTGGGCTGGCAGGGATCGGCTTTTACGGTTACGCCCGAGGAAAAGGGGTTTTCCGGCGAGGGAAAGGCCACGCGGGCAATCCAGGCCGCCATTGACGCGGCGGCTGAAGCCGGCGGCGGAACCGTGCTGTTGAAAAACGGCGATTATGTCAGCGGGACGCTTGATTTTCGCTCCGGCGTGCGGCTGGAGATCGGAAGGGACGCCAGGCTTCTGGCAAGTCCGGACCTTGCGGATTACCCGGACCGGGTCGCCAGGCGCCGCACCGTGATGGACACGAACATGGCTATGAACCAGTCGCTGCTGTTTGCGGAGGGCTGCAGCAATATCTGCCTGTGCGGCGACGGCGTGATCGACGGGCAGGGGACGCTTTTCCATGGTGACGAGACAACGGGCAGCACGCCCGGAAGGCCTTTTCTGATCCGTGTGATCGACTGTTCGGATGTGACCGTCACGGGCATCACCCTGAAGGATTCCGCCTGCTGGATGGAGAATTACCTGAACTGCGACCGGCTGCTGATCGACGGCATCCGTGTGGAGAACCAGGCAAACTTCAACAACGACGGAATCGATATAGACGGCTGTAGGGATGTCATTGTGCGAAACTGCATCGTTCATTCCGGGGACGACGGGCTCTGCTTCAAGGGCTGCGCGCAGACGGAATGCACGCGCGTCCTGGTGGAGAACTGCGAGCTTTTAAGCTCCTGCAACGCTCTGAAGATCGGAACGGATACCCAGGGAAGCTTTACGAAATTCCTGGTCAGGAACTGCAGGCTGGGCGGTATCCGGGAGGGTATGCGCCACATTAAGCCCCTAGGGGCCGATTCCGGCATCTCCTGGGAGATGGTGGACGGAGGCTGCGTGGATGGCATCTGGGTGACAGACTGCACCATCGATCATGCCAGGAGCCCGTTCTTTATGCGTATGGATAAGCGCGGCAGGGTGATGCCCGGTCAGGAAAAGCCGGGAATCGGAGAGCTGAAGCGCATCGTGTTTGAACATATCCGGGGCAGTGAGAACGGACCGCGGGGTTCGTATTTCCTCGGCATCCCCGAAAAATCCATAGAACAGGTTTATCTGCATGATATACGGCTTTCCCAGCTGGGAACCGCGCAGCTGCCGCCCACGGAGGAAGCGTACGGCGAGCTGTACGGCGTCTATCCGGATGCGCATATGCTGCAGGATGTGGGAACGGGGGACGCGCCGGCCTATGGCCTGTGGGCGAAGTATGTTAACGGATTGGTGCTCTCGGATTACCGCGTGGAGCCGCAGGGAGACGAGTGCAGGCCGGAGTTTGTGCTGCAGACGGGAGTGGAAGGAAGAATTCTCCTATAAAATATCGCGCGGGCACCGGTTCCCGGAATCCTTATCAGAAGGAAGGCTGGTGAGCACGCCGGAGATTTCGGATATCTTCATCGGAAAGAAGGTCGGCTTGCACGCCGTAGTTTTCGGACATCTTCATTCGGAGGAAAAGCCGACTCGCACGCAGCAGCTTCGGAAACGGCATTCTTTCGCTGTTTCCGGAGTCCGGCTCTGAACGGATACGGATGCTTCTCGGAGCGGACGGGAGAAAGGGTTATGTCAATATCCGGTATTCTTGCTGTTGTTATTTCGGTCCTGCTTGGTTTCAGCGGGGCCTTTAAAGTGCTGTCCTCTGATGCGGAAGGGCTGTATGCGTACCGCGCCGGGACAGAAACGGACGGCTGGGGTACGCATATTGCCGCTCCGGAAGAGCCGGCGTGGGGGGAGGAGGATGTCCTGACGGTTTCGGGCTACGACCTTCCCTGGTATATCCGGATCAATGTGGAACAGAATGTGGTAAATATCTATCGGAATGCCGGAAACGGCAGGTACGAGCCGTACACCGCGTTTGTAACGTCCACGGGTACCTACACCCTGCATGAAGGCGTCTTCGCCCTCTCGGACAAATATGAGTGGCGGGAGCTCTATGGAGGCATGTACGGACATTACGCCTGCCGTATCTACTCGGGGCTCCTGTTTCATTCCTGTCCCTGTACGGCCATGGACGTGAATACGGTGGATATCGGCGCGTACAACGCCCTGGGGACGGCGGCGTCGTTAGGCTGCATGCGCCTGAGGGATGTGGATGCGAAATGGATTTATGAGAACTGCGTGAGCGGGACCCTGGTGGGGTTTTATGACGCCGGGGATCCCGGCCCCTTCGGAAAGCCGGCCATAGAGCCGCTTCCGGAGGGAACCGTGAAGGATCCGACGGCGTAGGGTGCGCCGCGTAAATCAGCCGGCCTTCAGCATTTTCTTCAGCCATGCCGAAGCCAGTGCTGGCCATACGGCAACCTCGGGGTTTGCTTTCGGCCGCTGCTCCTCGGGAAGCTCCGGCGCGCTGCCGTCGGGATTGTCAAACTGTGCGAGCAGCTGGTCGCGGATGTCTGCCGGGACAGAAAGCGTGCCGTCTTTAATGGCGGCGACGAGGTTCATGGTCTGCTCCATGGTGTAGGGCTCGCCGAAGCACCCCTGTGCCCAGGCCTCCGTAGCCACGGAGAGACCGTGCACGCCGTCCGTAAATACATGATAGGCGAAGGGGATGCCCTTCTCTTTAAGAGCCTGGGCCATGAATGCGCTGTTTTCCACCGGCACGAGCTCATCCGTGGCGGTCTGCCACAGGAAGCATGGCGGAGTGTTCTCCTTTACCTGGGTTTCCAGGGACATGTACCGCAGCTCTTCTTCGGAGGCATCATCGCCGAGAAGCGCGATGAAGGAATCGCGGTGCGCAAAGGGGCCGGAGGTGATGACCGGATAGGAGAGCACCACGGCGTCCGGGCGGTTGGAGACTGCCGCATAGGCCGGATCCGGCTCTTGTGCATCCTCAAAATGAACCGCGAGGGTGGCGCAGAGATGTCCGGCAGCGGAAAAGCCGCAGACGGCGACCTGGTCCGGGTTGACCCGGAACAGGGAAGCGTTTTTGCGCACATAGCGGACCGCGCGGGAGAGGTCATTGAGGGGCTGCTTCTTTAAGGGGGCGAGATGAAGCAGGTTGCAGGTGTAGGTAAAAACAAAGGTCTGAAAGCCCTTTTCAAGAAAGGCCTTGGCGACCAGCTCACCCTCGGTGGGCGATACCACATGGTAACCGCCGCCCGGACAGATAATGACGCAGGGACGGACGGTATCGTCCTCGTGAAGGTAGGGAACAAGAAACGGAACGAAACCGTAAGCTGCAGGATAGCTGTACTCTCCTTCGTTCCAGACGGGATATTTGTTCTGCGGCATGATAGAATCCTCCTGTGAACAGTAACGGGTGATCAGGTCGTATTGTACGGCAATCCGCATGCTCCGCTGCCGGAGGGAAAGCGTACGATTCCATCATACCATTCATAAGGTGCGGCTTCAAGTAAAAATGACCTGGAACAGGTACAATGATTCAAAACAGGAACGAGAACGTTTTGAGTCCGTGATTTCCTGCGCATTTGCGCCGGGTTCTGAACAAGTACAGGGAACGAACGGAAAAACAGGAAGAGGAGATGTCTGAAATGACCAAACACGAGCTGATCGGGGCGTTCCGCGAGTGGCAGGAACGGCTGGCGTCCTACAGGTTTGCCATGGCCATGCTGGAGGTGGACGCATATGCGGATCCTCCCGCGGCCGGGGCGGATTACAGGGGCGTGAAACGGGCGGTGCTTGCCGGAGAATACAGGCGTGTGCTGATGGACGAGCATATGTATGCCGTTACCGGGGAGCTGGCAGATCTGCTGGGCGTAGATGCCCCGCGGGATGGCGCGGAAGCTCAATGCCCATCGCAAACCGGCACGGAGACTGCACCGGAAAGCTCTTCTGAAACGGAACCGTTTGACGAGGGCGATCTTGCCAGGGAGGTGCAGCTGGTGCTCGGGGAGCTGGAGAAGGACCGTGCCGTCCCGCGCGAGGCTTTTGTGAGGTATGAGAAAGCGCTTGACATCTCCCGGCGCGAATGGCTGAGGGCACGGCAGGAGAAGGATTTCGCGGGCTATGCGCCGTTTTTGCAGAAGCTTGTTGACGCGTGGCTGGAGATTACCGCCCTGCGCGGCGGAAGCGGGAGCCTGTACGACCGCATGCTGGACGGACATCAGCCGGGCTGGAATACGGAGCGGTATGACCGCTTTTTTGCCGAAATCCGGAAGCGGGCAGTGCCGCTGCTCCGTGAAATCGGGAAAGCGGAGCCGATCTCCACGGATTTCCTGCACCGTCTGTATCCCGCGGAGGGACAGCGCCGGGTGATGCGTCGCATCGCGGATTATCTCGGATTTACGGAGGACTGGGGAAAATTCGGCGAATCGGCGCATCCGCTGACCACCGGAATCTGCCGCGGGGATGTGCGCTTTACGACGAAATACCGCGAACGGGATGCGGCCCAGGGTATTCTCTCCACGGTCCACGAGACCGGCCATGCCTGGTTTTTCCACAACATCGCAAAAAAGTATGAGGGGACTGCCATCGAGAGCACCATCAGCGCCGGTCTGCATGAGTCCCAGTCCAGACTGTGTGAAAACCATTTCGGGCGCTCGCTTCCGTTCTGGCAGGTGATTTTCCCCTTTTTACAGGCGGAATTTCCCGAACAGCTTTCCGGGATAGATGCGGAACGCTTTTACCGGGCCGTCAACGCGGTGCAGCCCTCCCCGGTGCGGATTGAGGCGGATGAGGTTACGTACCCCCTGCATATCATGATCCGCTATGAGCTGGAGAAGGAACTGCTGAATGCAAGCCTTCCCGCGGCGGACCTGGAGCAGGCATGGAATGAAAAGTACCGGGAATATCTGGGAATTGTGCCGAAGGATGCCGCGGAAGGCGTCCTGCAGGATATGCACTGGCCCTGTGCCTATTTCGGGTATTTCCCGACCTATGCGCTCGGGAGCGCCATGGCGGCGCAGGTCTATGAGACGCTTGCACGGGAGCTGGATGTGAGCACATTGCTTCTGGAAAGGCGTTTTCCGGAACTGATGCAGTGGCTGGAAGCGCGGCTGCAGCGTTTCGGAAACCGTTACCCGGCAGAGGAGCTGATCCGCCGGGTGACGGGAGCGGAATTTTCCGCAGAGGCGTACTGCGGATGGCTTGAAAAGAAATATTGCGGTCTGTACGGAATCTGTCCGGAGAAGCTGAAGGGCTGACCCGAGGATCTGACCGTTCCCCTACAGGGAAGGGGCTGACGGCCAGTCGGGAAGCAGCCAGTCTTCGGAATCCGGCATAAGGTGGAGGGTCGGGTATTCTTCCGTCTCCGGGGATTCCGGATAGGCCGGGGACTGCGTCTCCCATTCATAGGGATCGGTGGTGGGCGGTATATATTCTTCCTCCTGCCGGCGATCGGCACGCGCCTGTTCCGCAGCCGCGCGCTGCAGCTGCTCGGAGACAAAGAGCAGGAACTCTGATTCATCCTCCCGGTAGAGGACTTCGCGGGCGAGAATGGGATAGTCCGTGATAATGGCGTCCACCTGCAGGCGCTTCATGCGCTCCATCTCCGCCCGGGTGTTGACGGTCCAGGCAAAAACCTGTTTGCCTGTCGCCTGGATCCGGCGGACGCTTGTCTGGGTGACAAAGGCGGAGCGTATGCAGAAGAAATCCACAAATTCACTCTTTGTATAATAATTGCCGATGGCGGAAGTGAGAATCAGGCCGGTGACCATATCCGGCATGAGCGTTTTGACCTCCCGCAGATAGGCGGCATCGGAGGACTGGATGATACACTGGTCCTCCATTTCATATTCTTCGATCAGGGCAAGGACCTTCGGAACCAGGTCGGCGCTTACGCTGTTGCGCTTGAGCTCTACGATCAGCATGATCCTGCCCCGGGCAGCCTCGAGCGCTTCGCGCAGCGTGTTGATGCGAAGCCCTTCGTATTCCAGGGAGAAGAAGGAACCGATATCGACCGCGGAGAGCTCAACATAGGAGAGATCCTGCAGGCGGCGTCTGTCGTGGCCAATGCGCGAGAGGTTCCGGTCGTGAAAGAGCACAACCTCGCCGTCCGTGGTACACTGGACGTCGATTTCCGCGTAATCCGCCATGTAATCCGCCGCAAGGGAGATGGCGGGGACCGTGTTTTCGGGCGCTTTGGAGGAGAAGCCGCGGTGCGCCACGATGGAGATGGGCGAGATGGCGCGCTCCGCGCGGATGGTTCCCCGGTATATGCCGATATAGGTGTATATGCCGGCTGCCACCGCCGCCGCGAGGATGAGTACGGGAAAGAGCGTCAGGCGCTTTTTCGGAGCGAGGCTGCGGTACATACGGGTGTGGTTTGCCGGAACATAGCCCGAATACCGGTAAAAGAAGTACGTGAGTATATGACCGTGCAGTATGTAGCCGACAGTCGCGGACAGGCCCAGGGTCAGAAGCGTAACATATTGATTGAGCGTCAGGGTGAGCGCTACCTGGATATCCCGCGGGGCAAAAGCCGCCACGAGAAGAGCCGTGATGAGGGAAAGCAGAAAACGCAGGAGATACCAGATCCCGACCGTGAGCAGGCAGACCGCCAGTACAGCCGCAAGAATACGGAAAGGATGGGCCAGGAAGATTCTGCGGCTCTGCCTGCCGAATTCCGTGTACTCCGGCGTAGGCGCGGCGTGAAGCCTGCCGGACGGACGTCCCGCGTGAGCGCTCCCCGTCTCGTGCTGCCTGTCCATTCTCCTTGCTGCATCTTTTTTGCGGGAATGGTCCGTCCTGCGCAGCCTTCGGCCGCTGGTGAGGGGCGAGGCCGTATACATGAGGTAATACACGGTGAACAGGTTAAAGAAGGCATACACCGCACAGACCGGGAGAAAAACGGCTGTTGCGATACGTCCCGCAGTATAGTTGAAAAGAAGCGGCAGGTATGTGCAGAAGGGGTTGACCCTGTAAAAAAACTGATAGATGAAGAAAATATTTGAAATAAAGAAGAAGGCAAAATGGGGAAGCGCAGCGCGCAGATGGCGGAGGGAGAGTACCTGCGCGGCACGCCTGCTTCCGGCTATCACCATCTGAATGAAGCTTTGCGGAGCGCCGGCAGCCGCCCCCTGCATGCCGCAGAGCACTACACCCGCTTCAAAATAGACAAACAGAAAGAGCAGGATCATAAAGACCGTCAGAAACAGCAGCGTGACGGGTGAAAGGAGAAACTGCGGCAGGTTTTCGATTGTGACATAGCGGTAGCGCTGGAAGCGCAGGCAGATATTGATGCCCCATCCCGCAAGATGCAGGAAGATAAAGATACCGAAGGCGCGGTAAAGGACGGAAAAGAACAGGAGCTCTTTTACGTTTACGGGTATGGCGCGCAGCAGTGTTCTGATTTTTTGTCTCATGGGATCCTTTCCGCAGCCCGGCATTTTTTGCGGCCTCGGTGCCCCGGCCGCGGGCGTACAGATTATACTGTAAGTATACAGAAAAGCGGGGCTTTTTTCAAGTGCGGCTGACAGGAAAGCCCTGATGCTGAAAGTAAGAATAATTCCTGAAAATATATTTTGATAATTCTGCATATTATCACACAATTCCTCAAAATAAAATGGATTGCACCTGTTATGGAATTAACGTGAAAAATATAACAGGAATGATTCCTGATATTTTTGGCGGAATGTATTGAAAAAAGAACAAAACCGGCCAGTTTTCCCCTTGTGGGAACGAACTCCTTATGATATTATATGTTCAGCACTGAGGGAGACAGCGGGAAAGACAACACGCTTTCCGGACTTCGGTGCTCCGGAGTAAAAGAAAGTGCAGGGAGCCGCCGCGTGCGGTACTGCCGGCACAGAGGAAGCGGGTTTCCCGTGAAGATCCGGAAGGTCTCCCGCAGAAGTAAACCTGTCCGGGCGAAGGGGCATTGTCGAAGCCGGACCGATTATCACATCAAGGAGGATTCCAATATGGCACAGTTTGAAGCATGGGCCGGGTTTAAGGGCAAGAGGTGGCAGACCGAGGTCAATACCCGCGATTTCATCCAGAACAACTATACTCCCTATGACGGAGACGCTTCTTTCCTCGCAGAGGCAACGGAAGCAACCGATAAGCTCTGGGGACAGCTCCAGGAGCTGAATAAAGAAGCCAGAAAGAACGGCGGCGTCTACGATATGGATACCGATATCGTTTCTTCCATTACCTCCCACGGACCGGGCTATCTGAACAAGGATCTTGAGCAGATCGTCGGCCTTCAGACAGACAAGCCCTTAAAGAGAGCTTTCATGCCCTACGGCGGCATCCGCATGGCAGAGGAATCCTGCGAGATGTACGGATATACCCCGAGCCCGGAGCTCCACAAGATCTTCACCACCTATCACAAGACGCACAACCAGGGCGTGTTTGATGTTTACACCCCCGAGATGCGTGCAGCCCGCAAGAACAAGATCATCACCGGTCTGCCGGATACCTACGGCCGCGGCCGTATCGTCGGCGACTATCGCCGTATCGCCCTGTACGGAATTGATTTCCTGATCCAGGAGAAGAAGAAGGACTTCGCAAACTGCGGCGACGGCACCATGACCGATGACGTAATCCGTCAGAGAGAAGAGCTTGCCGATCAGATCAAGGCCCTCGGCGAGATGAAGGTTATGGCTCAGAGCTATGGCTTCGATATCTCCCAGCCCGCAAAGAACGCGAAGGAAGCTGTTCAGTGGCTGTACTTCGGTTACCTGGCTGCCATCAAGACCCAGAACGGTGCTGCCATGTCCATCGGACGTGTTTCCACCTTCATCGATATCTACATGCAGAGAGACCTGGCCAACGGCGTTATCACCGAGAAAGAGGCTCAGGAGATCATCGACCACTTCGTAATGAAGCTGCGTATGGTGAAGTTCGCACGTATCCAGTCCTACAACGAGCTGTTCTCCGGCGACCCGGTATGGGCAACCCTTTCCATCGCAGGTCTGGGCGTTGACGGCCGCCATATGGTTACCAAGAACGATTACCGTATCCTGCATACCCTTGAGACCATGGGACCGGCTCCGGAACCGAACATGACCGTTCTGTATTCCAAGAGACTGCCGGAAAGCTTTCGTACCTACGCTGCAAGCGTATCCGTGAAGACCTCCTCCATCCAGTATGAGAACGACGACGTTATGCGCGTTGTCTGGGGCGATGACTATGCCATCTGCTGCTGCGTATCCGCTACGCAGGTTGGTAAAGAAATGCAGTTCTTCGGCGCCCGCGCAAACCTTGCAAAGTGCCTTCTGTATGCCATCAACGGCGGCGTAGACGAGAAGACCAAGGTTCAGGTAGGCCCGGCTTACCGCCCGATCACCTCCGAGTATCTTGACTACGATGAGGTTATGAAGGCTTACGATGTTATGATGGAGTGGCTGGCAGGCCTGTATGTAAATACCCTGAACGCCATCCAGTACATGCATGACAAGTACTACTATGAGGCTGCCGAGCTGGCTCTCATCGATACCGATGTACGCCGCACCTTCGCAACCGGTATCGCAGGCTTCTCGCATGCAATCGACTCCCTCTGCGCCATCAAGTACGCAAAGGTTAAGGCCATCCGCGACGAGAACGGTATCGCCGTTGATTACGAGATCGAGGGAGACTTCCCGCGTTATGGCAACGATGACGACCGCGCAGACGAGATCGGTATCTGGCTGTTAAAAGAGTTCATCACCAAGGTGAAGAAGCATCACACCTACAGGAACGCAGAGCCCACCACCTCCATCCTTACCATCACCTCCAACGTGGTTTACGGTAAGGCTACCGGAGCGCTGCCGGACGGCCGTCCCGCAGGCGAGCCTCTGTCCCCCGGAGCAAACCCCTCCTACGGCGCAGAGAAGAACGGCCTCCTTGCTTCCCTCAACTCCGTTGCGAAGCTGCCCTATGAGTATGCTCTGGACGGTATCTCCAACACCCAGACCATCAACCCGGGTGCCCTCGGAAATACCGATGAGGAGCGTTCCAAGCAGCTGGTTAAGGTAATGGACGGATACTTCGCAAAGGGTGCTCACCACCTCAACGTAAATGTATTCGGAACCGAGAAGCTCATCGACTGCATGGAGCATCCGGAGAAGCCCGAGTATGCAAACTTTACCATCCGCGTTTCCGGTTATGCCGTGAAGTTCATCGACCTGACCAGGGAGCAGCAGATGGATGTTATCAAGAGAACCTGCCATAAGGTGCTGTAATTTCGGCATCCGAACGGGTTAAGCCATATATAAACTGTCATTTACAGGGGAGACGGATGAAGCCATCCGTCTCCTTTTTCAGAAAGGGGATTTACATGATTCAGGGCAGAATTCATTCGCTGGAATCCTTCGGCGGATCCGACGGACCGGGTATCCGGTATATTATCTTCTTAAACGGCTGCAGCCTGCGATGCCGTTACTGCCATAATCCGGATACCTGGGCCAAAAATGACGTCCAGCTGTTTACGGCCGATGCGCTTCTGGACAAAGTCGAGAACTACCGGGAATACTGGGGAGAGGAAGGCGGAATTACGGTCAGCGGAGGGGAACCGCTGTTGCAGATCGATTTTCTGCTGGAGCTCTTCCGTGAGGCAAAGAAACGCGGGATCCATACCTGCATAGATACCTCGGCGGCGCCTTTCACGCGGGAGGAGCCGTGGTTCTCGAAGTTCGTGGAGCTTATGAAGGTGACAGACCTGCTGCTTCTGGACATCAAGCATATCGATTCCGAGAAGCATGTGTGGCTGACGGGGAAGGGAAATGAAAATATCCTGGACGCCGCCCGTTTCCTTTCCGAAATCGGAAAGCCGGTATGGATCCGCCATGTGCTGGTCCCCGGAGTGAATTCGGACAGGGAGAGCCTGGAAAAGACGGCGGAATTCATCGGAAGCCTCAAAAACGTGGAACGCGTGGACGTACTTCCTTATCATACGCTGGGCGTTTTCAAATGGGAGGAACTGGGGATTCCCTACGGGCTGGAGGGAACGCCGACGCCGACCGATGAGGAACTTGCGCTGGCACGGGAGATCCTCAGCATCCGCAAAGAGGCATAAACAGGTTTTACCGCTGCAGGGGCGGAAGGCTTGAAATCTCCATTGACGTATCCCCCTCCGGATACTGTATAATAGTGGCGCTGCAGGGGCCGATGCAAAGATCATTCTGCGCATGGCCGGATATTTCGTTCTGATTTCAGGGAGGGAAACCATGTCGATTGATGTAGAGAAGATGCCGAAACTGGGCTTTGGCCTGATGCGTCTGCCTGAGAAAGGCGGAAAAATAGATCATGCTCATGTATGCAGGATGGTTGATGCCTATATGGCCGCCGGCCTGAACTATTTTGATACGGCCTATGTTTATCACGGCGGCATGTCCGAGGTGGAGATCGGCGAGGCGCTTGTGAAGAGATATCCCAGGGATTCCTTTTATCTGGCCACAAAGCTTCCGGCATGGTCATTGAAGGGACCGGCCGACAGAGACCGTATTTTTAACGAGCAGCTGAGCCGTACCGGTGCGTCGTATTTCGATTATTACCTGCTGCACTCCATTGAGGAAGGCAGGAACTACGAAGTTTACGAGAAATATGACTGCTTTGGCTGGGGCCTGCAGAAAAAGGCCGAGGGAAAAATCCGCCATCTGGGCTTTTCGTTCCACGGAAGTCCCGAGTTGCTGGAGCGCCTGCTGGACGATCATCCGGAAACCGAATTCGTGCAGATCCAGCTGAACTATGCGGACTGGAAAAATCCGTCGGTTCAGTCCGGCCGTCTGTATGAAATCCTTCACGCCCGCAATATTCCCATGATTATCATGGAGCCGGTAAAAGGCGGTACGCTGGCATCTCTTCGGCCGGAGCTGGAGGCCGTCTACAAGGCCATCAGGCCGGAGGCATCCATTGCTTCTTGGGCCCTTCGCTTTGCAGGTTCCCTTCCGGGTGTCATGACGATCCTCTCCGGCATGAGCAATGATGAGCAGATGCAGGACAATCTGAAGACCTTCGGGAATTTTGAGCCGCTGACGGACGCGGAGCAGGAAGCGGTTATGAGGGTTACAGCTGCCATGCTGGATACGCCGTTAATCGGCTGCACGTCCTGCCGTTACTGTACGGACGGCTGCCCCATGCAGATCAGTATTCCGGATATTTTCCGGGCACTGAATACAAACCGCCTGTATGGTGAAGAGTTCGGACCGAAGAATCTGTACCGCAATGCGACCGAAAACGGCGGAAAAGCTTCGGAGTGCATTGAATGCGGACAGTGTGAGGGCGTATGCCCGCAGCATCTGCCGATTATCGGCCTGCTGAAAGAAGCTGCGGAGCTTTTTGAAGGATGATCGGAGAGCGGCACCATCATAAATAAAGAGGCCTGCAGGGGTTTCCACGAAAGAAAACTGCGCATATGGAAGTTGAATCCATATGCGCAGTTTTCTTACAAAGGAGAAAAGAATAAAAAGAATCAGAAAATATCCGGCTGCCGTTTTAAGTGCGCTGTACCGGTTACTGAAGCTTCTTGCCGTAGATATAATCGCTCCTCGTGTTGACCAGACGGGAACCCTGGTCATTGAAGCGGTACGGGAAAATCATGTAGAAGCTCCACTTGTCGGTGGGGGCGTGCAGGTCCGTAAAGTTCGTTTTCGCCGGGTTGGTTATGACATAACGGTAGGAAAAGCTTCCGGAGTTGCCGACACGGTAGTAAATAATATAACCGTCGGCACCGGGAACCTGATCCCAGGTCATCGTTACACCGTAGACGCTGGAGCGTGCCTTGAAGTTCCGGGCTTTATCCGGCGCCTTGTTGGCGTTCGGGTTTGTACCGGTAACAGTGACGGCCAAATCGTACTTTCCATCCATCATGGTACCGGAAAGCGCGGCATTTCCGCCGTTTTCACCGTTGATATTTCCGTCGGAGACGCTGGCAACATTGATATTGGAACTGCTCCAGCTGACGCTCGGCACGATATTGGCCTTGCCCTTGGGCCATGTTCCGCTGTCCACGAAGGTGGCGTTTACCACCGGAACGGGTGTTTTGGAGCCGGCAAGAAGGGTGACGGAGGAGGTTTCCCCGGTGAGAAGGATGTTTGCGAAATATCCCTGCTTTCCCTCGATGGTAACGATGGTTTTGGCGTCCATAACGGGTGTGGCATTGGGTGAGAGGTTGGTGCCGGCAAAGGTCTGCGCCCAGAAATGGGTTCCGTTTACTATGGCGTGGCCGATACCGACTGCCTTGTAATTGGCGCTGAGCATATTGCGGCGGTGGCCCTGTCCGGCGTAACCCTGGCTTTCCTCGGAGAGCAGCTTAAAGGCGTTGGCTGCATTCGCGGAGCCTGCCGCGAGGTTTTCTCCTACGCTGCAGTTGGTATATCCTCTGTCCGTAAGGAGGGCAAACACATAGTTGCCGGCCGGTCTCAGGTGATCCCAGCGCAGGGCTGCCTCAGCGGCACGCAACATGGCGATTTCCTCGAGACGGTAATCATAGGTGAGGGCGTTCAGGTTCTTGACGTACTGCTTTTCGCCGCTCTGTGTATAGAACCAGGCTTCGCTCGCGGTGGTGCGGAACTTGTTCAGCAGAGAGAACATGGCACGGGCTTCCGTCTGGTTGTAGGTTACCTCGATATCTACAGCCGTAGCGTTTGCAAGCGCTTCGGCGGAATAGGCTGCATAAGCTGTCCGGGGAAGTGCGGGGAGCAGGAGAACCGAAATTACCATCAAGCAGAACATTTTCTTAACAGTATTCCAAAACGACTTCTTCATGGCGTGTCTCCTTTAATGTCAGATACTTTGCTGTACCGGGATATCCCCGGGAACTCTGATAATGATTTAACATAGATTTCGTGATTGCTTTCGTAGTATAGCATAAGATTTAACGCAAAACAATGGATTTATTTCCCAAAAAATGACGATCAAAAAAATAAAAATACATTAATCGGCTCATAATCCTGTCAAAAAGTATCATTTCAAACGTTTAAGTAAAATTCTGAAAATTTCATTTGCGGGACGCGGGGAAGAAATCCCGTAAAAACAGCGCAAGCCTTTTCTGCCGGGGAAAAATCCTGCGGGGAAAAGGTTGAACCATATAAAAAGCGGCATACTATATATAGATATACATGAATTGATAACATACTATATATAGTATATATGAGAGACGTTTATCGTTTGATTTCAGGATCCCGGGACGCAATCCGCAGGTCGGTCCGGGACAGGGAACAGCTGCCATTTGGTAATTTTTTTCAGCCTGGAATAAAAAATTTTTTGCATATTGAAATCGGGAGGGAAATGCTGTACACTATTATAGAGTAATGCATAATGGCGGAAAATCAGGCTTTTTCGTTTGCGCGATCAGCGAAAATAACAAGGGCTTCGAAATTTTCCGGCAAACAACATAAATGTAACCAGAGATGCAACTGTTTTCCGATATGATGGAAACAGTTCAGAGCCGGTATAACCCCGTACGATCTGCGAAAGGCTCCCAGGGGCGCCGCGGCGGCGGCCGTTTTCCCCGCATCTGAACCGTTCCATGCAATGTATTTCTGACAGGGTAGCCGAATGGCTGCCGGATGCAGGCCATACCCCCATGAACAAGGAGGTGTCACATGAAATTCAGCTTCAGAAAAAAACTTGCCGTGCTGCTTGCCGGACTGCTCCTGATTTCCAATATGAATATGATTTATGCGGAAGAAACCGGAAGCTTTGGCCCGGTAATCCTGACGGCACAATCGGGAAGCAAGGTCTACGACGGGACTGCCCTGACGATTCCCCAGGTGACTGCCGAGGGTCTTCCGGAGGGCTTTACCGTTGAAGCGGCGGCCAATGGCTTTCAGCTGGATGCCGGCAGCAGCGAGAACGTTGTGGGCGACGGCTATATTATCAGAGACGCCGGCGGCAGCGACCGTACTGCCGAGTTTGAACAGGTCACAAAGGTGAACGGCGTCCTGACCGTGGAGCCGGCTCCGCTTACGGTTGTGACCGAAAGCGCAGTGAAAGCCTTCGACGGAAAAGAGCTCCGTGCTCCGGGCAGTATCTCCGGCTTTGTAAGCGTGGGCGGTGTTCCGGAAACCGCAGAGCTGATCGTCTATGGTCTGCAGACCCTGATCGGCAGCAGCCGGAACGAATATGATATTTTCTGGACGGGAACCGCGAAGAGAAGCAACTATGTGGTCTTCGACTCCGTGGGCACGCTGACCGTAACGGAAAGCGCGGACGAGGTTGTGGTTACGACTACCGGCGGCAGTTTTCAGTACGACGGTCAGCCGCACGGTGCCTCCGTACAGGTGTACAACCTGCCGGAAGGCCTTACGGTTGCAAAGGCTGCTTCTGCCCCCGTGGTCACCAATGCCGGCGACGGTACGGTGGCAGTGAGCGCGGACGAACTTTCCATTATTAATGAAACGGGACTGGATGTCACCTCCCAGCTGAAGCTTCGCTATGAGAATGATACCATTCAGATCCTGCCGAGAACCATCCGTATCAGCAGCGAATCCGCGGAAAAAATGTATGACGGAGCCCCGCTTACCACGGAAAATCTGGAATTCGGCGGAATTGCCCTATCCGGAGACGGCTTTGCGGAGGGCGACGGCATTGCCGTAACGCGGACGGGTGCTCAGACGGCTGTCGGAAGCAGTCCGAATACCTTTGAATATGCACTGACACTGCGGGATGCGGCGCACCCGGAAAACTATATTGTTGAGCCGGAGGAGGGAATCCTCACGGTTACCGAAAATACGGCTCCCGTCACACTCACCGCGGCAAGCGCTGCGAAGTCCTATGACGGGACACCCCTGACAGCCGCGGACGGCATCCTTTCGGAGGGTCTTCCGGAGGGCTTTTGGGTTGAAGGAACGGTGGAAGGCAGCCTGACTGATGCGGGCAGCATCGAGAGCCGCATCGCGGATTTTACCATCTATAATCCGCAGGGAGAGGATGCTACGGCCTTTTTTGAGCAGGTAAACTGCATCACCGGCATTCTCACGGTAACGCCCGCCGTTTTAACGGTGCGCACGGAAAGCGCGGCGAAGGAATATGACGGGTCTCCCCTGACGGCGGGCGGAAGCGTTGCCGGACTGGCAGCGCCGGAGGGCGTGGTGGAAACGCTTGGCTTTACGGTTGTCGGGAGCCTTCAGGATCCGGGCAGCGCCGTAAACGGCTATGTGCTGGAATGGAACGGAACCGCGAAGCCTGAAAACTATACGGTGGTTGAGGAGCTCGGAACGCTGACGGTTACCGGGGATCCGGATGCAATTCTGGTAATTGCCGGAGAGACTTCCTTCTTATATGACGGAAAAGAACATGAGCCGGCCTTTACGGTGAAAAACCTGCCGGAGGGGCTGACTGCGCAGACCGCATCGAAAGTTCGCGTGAGAAACGTCAGCGACGGCACCGTTTCCGTCGGCGCAGATGACTGCACGCTTACCATTCTGGACGCGGACGGGAATGATGTGACGGAACAGTATGCGGAGCATATACGTTTCCTTGAGGGAACGATCCGCATACAGCCGCGAAGCCTTACCATCGCAAGCGCTTCCGCCGAGAAGATTTTTGACTATGACGAGCTTACGACAGAGGCACTTGAGAATCAGGGCATTGTCATTAGCGGTGACGGCCTGGCGGAGGGCGATGAGCTTTCCGTTACGCTGACCGGCAGCCGCTCAGAACTCGGGAGCAGCGATAATACTTTTGAATACGCCTTTGCGGAGGGCGTGGATCCCGGGAACTATACGGTGGAAACCGTATTCGGTACCCTGACCGTAAAGCAGCTTCCCATCGAGGTAGAAATCCAGGTTCCGCCGACCGAGGGTGTTTACAGCCTGAGCGTCAAGGTTCCCTTCCTCTTTATCGTGCACAACGTTTCCGGAGAGGATCTTCAGGGCGTAACCCTGGTGGATTATACCGCCGAATTTGAGGAAGCGGATGATTATACCATTACGGACGGAAAGGTGATCGCGGATATCCCGGCAGACGGCTATCTGTATGTCTCCGCGGCGCACGTCATCACATCTGAGGATATTCTTAAGGGCGAGTACCGCAACAATGCCCTGATCACGACCGGCGATACGGAGATCAGGCAGTCTGTCCTGATGACGCAGATCGATGAAGTCCGCACGGATCTTGCCGTGGAGGGCAATGCCATTAATCCGCCGGAGAACGAGAAGAGCTTCTCCCTGGGCGAACTGGTTCTTTACCGCCTGACACTGGCCAATAACGGAAATGTTCCCTTTACGAATGTGCGCATCATTGATGTGCTGACGGGTCTGCGCGAGGTGGTGGATACCCTTTTGGCCGGTGAATCCAGAAGCTACCTGACCACATACGAGGTGAAAGAGGAAGACGTTAAAAAGGGCTTTATCGCAAACCGCGTGGCGGCTTCCGCCGATGAGGTTGTAAGTCCGAGACTTCCCGAAGATATTACGCCCGGAGCCGAGGATACGAGCTTTGTCCTGACCGGCGAGGGCTCCGCGAAACCTTTGGATCCGGATCAGCCCGAGACCCCGGACAGTCCCTCGGAGCCGCAGAATCCGGCCGAGCCGGATGGCCCGTCTGCTCCCGAAGTTCCGGAGCAGCCCGCAGAGGAGGGTTTCCGCCTGGAGATCCGCTATTACCTGGGCGGCATGAGCGTATTTGCACCGTTCATCGCAACCTATGAGCCCGGAAGCAGCTACAACGTGGCTTCCCCCGCACTGGAAGGCTGCACGCCCTCCGCGGCGCGCGTGGAAGGACAGATCAATGCCGATACAGTGCTCAATGTCTATTACACATTGAACACCTATACGCTTCGCGTTAATTACCTCAATACGGCCGGTGAGGCCGTAGCCCCGGCCACGGTTCAGACCTTCGCCTACGGCGATGTTTACAGCGTGCAGACCCCGCAGTTTGCCGGCTACAGCGCGAGCACCTCCGTGGTGAACGGCACCATGCCCGGACGCAATGTGGAGGTTACCGTTTTCTACGCACCTTCCGCCGCCCCGGTGCAGCAGACCGCGGATACCGCCGAAACGACGCTTCACCGGAGTCTGACACAGTTCGGAATTGAGCTGACCGGAAATGAAGTGATTATTGAAGAGTATAAAACGCCTCTCGGCCTCTCCGGTGTTGTCGCGGCGGCCGGCGAGTGCTTCGAGTAACATCTTTCCGTCTTTCCCGTAGTCTGGCTCTGAAAAGCTACGCTAACTGTTCAGAGCCAGATCTCAGAAAGGCTGAAAATAGCCTTTCTGAGGTTGCGCCGTGCCCACCAGATGCAGCTCTATGGTGAATCATGGATTTTCGCCAGCGGAATCCATGATTCACCATAGAGCTGCTTTTGTCTTTGAGGCGTGGACATTCATATCGGCTTCCTTTTCCGGGGCAATCCTCCGCAAAGGCGTTCGCTGTCAGGGCAATTATGGGCAGAGATGCATTATGGGAAAACAGATACGCGGCCTTTCGACAGATTCCTGACAGGATCGGTCATATTTTTGAAAGTGCGGCAGGCCGGTTTCCGGATATAATGAAGAACAGAAACTGCTGTTTATGCGCCGTCCGCCGTGTGAGCGCGGCAGGGCCCTGAACAGTACAGAACAGAAAATCTTTCGGGAGGAGACCTATTTTGCCCGCGGCTGTACTTTTGTCAGACGCGGCTGCAGAATAGTCATCCGCGGCCATCAGGCCGATGCACAAAACTTCGTAGAGAGGAGCATTCTGTCATGAAGGAAAACAGGCTTTTTCTGCTTCCCGGTACGCCGGACGATAATAACCGCGACTATCTGCCGCAGGCAATCAAGGGCAGCGACATTGTGGTCAATGAAAACGGGAACAATTCCAGGCCGTATCCGGAGCGGTTGAAGGAGTACCACGCGGCGCTGGTGGAAGGCCAGGAGGATTCCTGGTATGAATATGTGCCGGAGAGCTATGACCCGTCGAAAAAAACGCCCCTGGTGTTCGCCATGCACGGAGGCCTGATGAGCGGCTGGGGACAGTGCATTTACACATCCTGGAGCTATGTGGCGGATCGGGACGGAATCATTGTGGTGTTCCCGGACGCGCACAATAAGCTCTTCTGGGAACAGATGCCCACCCTGGAGGATGCGGACAATAAGGAGATCGCCGGATTTGCGGTGCCCGAACCGACTCAGCGGATTGAAGACCACAGGGACTGCAACTTTGTCCTTGCGCTCCTTAAGCTGATGAAGGAGAAATACAACATCGACGAAGGCCGCGTTTTCATGCAGGGCATGTCCGCCGGCAACATGATGACAGGGATTTTCGCACGGTACTACGGGAATCTCCTGGCAGGCGCCGCGGGGTCAGCGGGTCCCTGCAGCCTCTCCCTCCTGTTCGAGGAGGATGGGAGCCTGAGAAACGAAGGCGGCCCGGTGGCCGTCTGGCAGACCCGTCCCGAGCACAACGGCTTCGGCCTGCGGGATTATGAGCGGGAGGCGGATATTGTCCGCTATAACAGGGTCTACTGGATGAAGATCAACGAGTGCAATCCCACACCGGAGATCAGCATTATCGGAGAGGATAACTTTGCTTTCTATAAGGGTAAAAAAGCACCGCTGACCTTCATGGATGTCAAGAACCGCGATCACGGCCAGAAGCTGGATGAATCGTTCCTGCAGTGGGATTATTTCCTCTCGGGACTTCGCAGGCTCCCGGACGGAAGCATCGTGGACGAGGGCAGCATAACGCCCCGGACCGGAGACGCCTTTGGGGCGGCCTTTGCGGAGGGGATGGACAGCGTATGGTTCGGGCAGCGGATCGAAAAGCTCTCTACAGTTCCGATCCGGTGGAAAAAGCTGAAATATCACGGGCTGAACGGAGGAGAAAAGGTCAGGGGCGAATATCTCTGCGTGCCGCTTTCCTTCCTGGCAAGGATGGTGGGAGCGGAATATCTCCCGTCGGAGGATACGCTTACGGCCTGCCTGAAGCTTCGCGACGGAAGAACCCTGCAGTTTGCGCGGGGCTCCATCGGCTGCATGATCGACGATACCATGCGGCAGATGTACTGCGAGGCGCTGCACCGGAACTCCGAACTGCTCGTCTCCGTGGAATGGTTTGCGAGATACCTCTTCAACTATACCGTTACCACCTGCAACGGCGTAACCTATGTGACGGATCATCACGCCGAGCTTTCCTACTTCATGGCAGACCTCATCAAGGATCTGTTCCGGGGAAATGCCATGCCTGAGGATTTTGCCAGAGCAAGGCATATCAACTGGATGGGAAAATAAGGAAAAGACAGCCGTCTTTTCCCACGGATCGCAAAGCCCCTGCCCCGCGCAGGGGCTCTTTGCGCTGCGATTTATCGGCATGGCTCAAAGCTGGCTGGCACAAGTGCGCGGGTGGCTTTCCCGCCTGTCCGATTTCGCAGCAATGAGCGGCCGTTATATGCGAAAACCACTTGATCTTTACTACCGCAATCTATTACAATAGGTTTATCACGCAGGCATGTGCGGAGAACGGGACAATGAATAAAAAAGATGAAAAACAGCGCAGGGCAGTTCCTTCCGGAAGAAAGGTGCTGTTAAACAACATACGGATTCTGCTGGCGGTGACGGTGGTGAGCCTGCTGTGCATTTCGGTTTACTCGGTGTGGGTGTATGAAAAGCAGCTGGTTTACTGCAACCAGGCCGCAATTGATCTGTATGAAAACAATCTTACCAATACGCTGGAGGATGCCCTGCTGTTCGACCAGTCCGTCTACGCGGCAAATCAGGATTTCCGCCTGCTGTCGATTGAGCGGCCGGGCATTCCCGAGAGCAGCCGCCTTGGAGCGCTGAAAAACTTAAAGCAGCTCCTTCAGAGCCAGCCGAAGGCTTACGAGGCGGTGTATATCTTCAATGAGAGCGGCAGCGTCAGCTATTATTATTTCGGACGGGACTTCTGCGGGAACTATATGTCCGCGGAAAGCATGGAGCTGATGAAGGAAATCCGGGAATTCCGGCTGAACCGGGAGGATGCCGGCCTCTGGGAATTATATGAAAGCGGCGGAAGGCATTATCTGATGAATGCCTACTGCTACCGCACCATCTATATCATGACGGTCGTTGACCTGCAGGCCTTTACGGAGTACTACGACAGGGGCGGAAGCAACGTCCGGTTTGCAATATACAGCGGAAGTGAGATTCTTGCGGGCAGGGAATATGCGGAGCGTGCCGGCGTTTCCGTCGGGGATATGAAGCGGGGCGAGGAAAACCGCATCCGCCTGAACCTGGAACCGATCCTTGTCCGCGCGGTCTTTCATCCGGATTACGGGATCGGCCTGGCGGGACTCATCCCCACCACCGGTATCTGGAGCAGCCTCTGGACCTTCCTGTTAGTCATGGGCATTGTGCTTGCGGCGCTTGCGCTCATGTTCTTCCTGGTGTACCGGCAGTTCCGCGGCTTTATGCTCTATCCGCTGGAACAGATCACCCGCATGTCCAGGCATCTTGATGAACCCGATTACGAGCTGCCGGCAAAGGGCGGACAGCGTGAGCTGGAGGAATTTGTGGAAATCCGCACTTCCCTGGTGAATCTGATGAATCAGAAAAACAGGCTGGAGGAGGAAAATCTCCGCAGATCGCGGGAGACGGATCATGCCCTCCTGCAGTATTACCAGCTGCAGACGCGCTCCCATTTTTTCCTGAACTGCCTTAAAAGCATTTACAATATGACGGAAAACGGGGAGAATGAAAAGACCAGGCGCATGATCACGCTGTTTTCCAGCCACCTGCGGTATGTCTTTCATGACAATCTCTCCCTGGTGAAGCTTTCCGATGAGCTGGAGGAGGTGCAGTCCTACTACCAGATCATCCAGCTGGATCACGCGCGCCCCCTCCTGCTCTCCGTGGATGCGGATGAGAGCCTGCTCGGTGAGCAGGTACCGCCGCTCTGCATTCAGACCTTCCTGGAGAATTCGCATAAGCATAACGCCCAGTCAAACAAAATCCTGCGCTTTTTGGTGAAGGCGGACCGGGTGGAGCTTGAGGGAAGGCCTTACCTGCGCCTCAGGCTTTCGGATAACGGAAGCGGCTACACGGAGGAGGTGCTGGAGAAGCTTTCCGAGCGGGAGCCGGATCAGGAGTTTGAGCAGTATCATGTCGGAATCAACAATCTGAAACGCAGAATCCGCCTCATCTACGGGGAGGATTATCAGCTCGCGTTTTACAACCTGCCGGGCGGCGGAGCCTGCAACGTAATCTGCCTGCCGCTTCAGGTACAGCAGACAGGAGAAGGAAATGATACAGGTGCTTGTAGTGGATGACCAGCAGAGCGTGCTGGACGGGATTGCCCGGGGCGTGCATTTTAAGGAGCTCGGCGTCGACCAGGTTTTCTTCGCCTCCGGGGCGGGACAGGCGTTGTCCGTCTGCCGCGAAAATCCCGTCGACATAGCCTTTATGGATGTGGAAATGCCGGGCGAAAACGGCCTGGTGCTGAACCGGAGACTCATGGAGGCTTACCCGGAGATGATCCGAATCCTTCTGACCTCACACGCGGAGTTCTCCTACGCGCAGGAGAGCACCAGGACCGGCTGCTTTGACTACATCCTGCAGCCCGCCCCCTATGAAGAGATTGAGGAATGCCTGAAAAAGGCGCTCCAGGAGCTTCTGCGTCTCAGGAAAAACAGGCAGCTGGCCAGATACGGGGAGCTTATGGAGACCAATGAGACAGAGCTGATGGACCATGTGGTGCTCAACCTTTTCTCTGCGGTTCCCTCCGATGTGGATGAATCGCTGGCTTTCCTGAACCAGGCCGGCTACAGCCTGCGGCGTGGGCAGCAGGTTCAGATCCTGATCATTGATCCGAAATATTACAAGACCCCGCGCACGCAGGTCTGCTCGGAAAAGGCCATTCACCAAGCGATGTTCGATGCGCTGAAAAAGGCGAAAATCACGTATCCGGTACTCTCCCTTACCACGGTGGGGCCGGACCGCCGTTTTACCGTGCTCCTGTTTTCCGCCCTGCAGGAAAGCAGCCGGATCGAGGGTGAGAGCTACCAGCTCTTTTTTGATGAGCTCTCCGGCGCGGTTCCGGATGAGAGCTTTGCCTGCTATGTAGGAAAATGGGCGCCCATTGAGGAGCTGCGGGAAAACTGGGCATACCTGCGTGATACCTATGTAAAGGAAAATGTGGCGCAGAAGGCGGGCATCTATTTCGAAATCGGGGAACCCGGGAAGAGCGAGACAACCCAGAGCCTGGCGGAGAGCGTAAAGCGCTGGGCACTGCTTCTGGAGCGCGGCCAGCGAAGCCTCCTGGAACGGGAGATCGACAGCGTGATCCGGAGCACCATGGAGAAAAATGTTTCAAAGCACCGGAGTCTTGCGGAGCTTCACCAGCAGCTGACGCATATCTTCCTCAGCTATTTCTACGACCACGACATGGACGTATCCGAGCTCTTCGGGGAAGATTACAGCTACGCGGATTACATGGACAGCTTCGAGCATACCGAAACACTGAAAAAGGCTGTTTCATACATGCTGGATAAGGCCGGGAACCTGGATCGGCAGCAGCGGCCCTTAAGCGACGTCGAGCGGGCAAGAAACTATATCGCCGAGAATCTGGCGGAACCCGTGACGGTTCGGGATGTGGCAGACCATGTGGGCTTAAGCCCCGAGTATTTCACCAAGCTCTTCAAGCAGGAAACCGGGATGAACATCAAGGAATATATCCTTCAGACCAAGGTGGAGGCCGCAAAGGAAATGATCGCCCACTCTGACCTCTCCGTCTCCATGGTGGCCATGGAGCTCGGCTGGTCCAATTTCTCCCATTTCACCCAGGTCTTCAAGAAGTATGAGAATATGACGCCCACCGAGTACAAAAGCAGCCTTTCCAAGGGCTGAGCCTCGCGGGCGGGCAGCCAAATGAGAGACGAAAAGCTGAAAAGCTGAAAAGACGAAAAGCTGAAAAGACGAAAAGCTGAAAAGATGAAAAGCTGAAAAGAAGGCAAGAAGATAAGAAAAACAAGGGCTGCGGAATTCATTCCGCAGCCCTTGTAAATTCTCAGAAACACGTTCAATTCAGACTTCCGGCAGAAATCACTCAGCCTTGTCCTTCAGCCACTCATCCAGCTGACGCTGCTTCTCTGCGATAACATCGTCGATGCCCGCGCTGTGAAGCTCCTGCTGGAAGACCGGAAGGATCTCGTCGATGTCAACCTCGCCGTTGATGATGGGCAGATAATACTGCGCAATCACGTTGCTGCAGGCGGTGATCTGGTCGGCTACCGGGGTAGCGTCGAAGGTGAAGCCCAGGGCAAGGGAGGCCTTCGCTTCCTTGTTTGTCTCTTCCATCATAGCCCACATATCGGTCGGCTGATAGAACCATACCGGGCACTCGGAGGAGTTCGGAAGGCTGTAGGTGGCGCCGAGTCCTACCCAGCCGCAGTTGGTCATATCCTTGCCCTCGGGGAAGGATACGGTTCCGTCCTCATTGAGCACATAGTTCTCGCCCTCAATGCCGTTTCCGAAGAGGTTGGCGATCTCTGCATTGGTGTAGAAGGCGGCGAGCACTCTCATGGCCGCTTCCTTGTTCTGGCAGAAGCTGGTGATGTGCCACAGGTAGGTGGTGATGTTTCCGGTGGTGATCAGGCGGTCGCCGATCTGGCAGCCCACGACATCCTCGCCGTACTGGCCCTGCAGGTTGGCCTCATAGAGCCACTCGTCGATATCCCAGCCGTAACCGGTGGTTCCCTGGGTGATGCCGGTCTGTACGCTCATCAGGGTGGGATTGGTGTTGCTCATGGAATCCGGGCTGAGAATCTCATGCTCCTGCCAGATCTTGACGTTGTCCAGGAGGTTCATGAAATAATCGGACTCATAGTAGTTGACAACGGTGGTGTCGTTGGTCGGATCCAGCAGAACGCCCAGGAAGTTGGTGTCCGCCAGGTAGTCGATATCCTTCGGTACCCAGTAGGTTTCGGTTGCTGCCGGAATGTAGTAATGGGTGGGGTTGGCTTCCTTCATCTTCACAAGGGCTTCCGTAACCTCATCCAGGGTGTCAATCTCGGACCAGTCAATGCCCGCGCTGTCGGAATCGGACTTCTTCACCATGTACATCATGGGAGAGGAATAGGGAGCGACTGTGGGAAGGGCGTACATTTCTCCGCCGATCTTACAGCAGTCCAGAACCTCCGGATAATCCGCGAACAGATCCAGAACCTCGGGCGCCTCGCTCTCAAGCAGCTCGTTTAAGGGAGCCAGCTGGCCGTTGGCGTAGAGGGTGGCAAGCGGCATATACCAGAAGGAGGAGAAGATATCGATGGAATTCTGTCCGCCGGTAAGCATCAGGTTCAGCTGGGTCTGCATGGTGGCAAAATCCAGCGGAACCAGATCAACTTCCGCGTGTGCAACCTCGCGGAGGATGGCGTTGATCTGCTCCTCAACCTGGGGCTCGGACTCGGTTGAGAACATTCTGGAATAAGCCATGCGGATAACGGGATACTCTTCATCGGCTGCTTCCGCGAGAACGGGGGCGGTCATGGTGACGGCCATGGCGGAAACGGCAAGCAGGGAAAGTAACTGTTTTTTCATAGGATACCTCTCTTTTTATGGGGAGCGCCGGCCTTTGGCGTCTCCGTGATCATTTGGATGGTTTTATCATAGCAGGCCGGTGAGATGTGCTGCTATCAAATATCTGAAGGATTATGTCAGATTTCTGAAGGGTTCTGTCAGGTTTCCGGCACGGTGGAACGGGCCGTGCAGAAATCTGACAGCATTGCCCAGATTCTTAATAGAACCGGAAAACGTCTTCTGATACCATGGAAGACAGAAAGCAGCGATTCACGGCCGGTCTGCAGCCTGTGCGGGCGGCGGGGCCGTGAACAGAAACGGCAGAAAGCCGTAAGGCATGGATACTTGGCGTGCGGCATAATATCCCGCAGCCGCGAAAAGGAGGAAGCATGAACACTATAAAAAAGAAAAGCCTGGGAAAACGGATCGTCAAGTTCCTTCCCCTCTATATTATGCTGATCCCGGGGCTGGCCTACCTGATCCTGAACAACTATATCCCCATGTTCGGACTGGTCATAGCCTTTAAAAAGGTGGACTATTCGGTAGGCATCCTGAGAAGCCCCTTTGTGGGTCTGAAGAACTTTACCTACCTCTTCAGCAACAATGACGCCCTGAGGGCCCTGCGGAATACCGTTCTGTACAATATCGGCTTTATTGTGCTTGGCAATGTCATTTCCATCGCGATTGCCATTTTCCTGGATTCCGTCAAGAGCAAATTCCTAAGCAGGTCCAGCCAGGTGGTCATCCTG
Source organism: uncultured Clostridia bacterium (assembly GCA_946624325.1). Lineage (GTDB taxonomy): Bacteria > Bacillota > Clostridia > Lachnospirales > Lachnospiraceae > Anthropogastromicrobium. The sequence continues at coordinate 9,224 of CAMOSC010000002.1, read as the reverse complement.
ATCCCCTACCTGCTGTCGACGGTTATCGTTTCCTATATCGTATATGCCTTCCTGAACCCGACCACGGGCTTCATGAACAACAGCATTCTTCCGCTGTTCGGCATCCATGAGAAGATCAAGTGGTACAACGTGCCGAAGTACTGGCCGTTCATTCTGACCTTCGTCTATCTCTGGATGTCTCTCGGATACAGCTCCATCCTTTACTACTCCAACATCATCGGAATTGATAAATCCTATTATGAAGCCGCTTCCGTGGACGGGGCCAGCATCTGGCAGCAGATCCTGCACATTACGCTGCCGGGCCTGAAGAACACCATCATCACCCTGGTGCTTCTGGCCGTGGGCCATATCTGCTATTCGGATTTCGGCCTGTTCTACCAGATTCCGCAGCACAGCGGCCTGCTGTATTCCACAACGCAGACGATCGATACCTTCGTCTACCGCGCACTGCTGGAGCTCAACGACGTAGGCAGATCCTCGGCGGCAGGCTTCCTGCAGTCCATCCTCGGCTTTGTACTTGTGCTCGGGGCAAACCTGATCGTATCCAGAATCGATAAGGAAAGCGCCCTGTTCTGATGCGGGCATCGCCTGCTGACGGCAACGCTCTCAGGGCGGACTTCAGACAGGCATTTTTTCTGAGTTATCGATGGACGGTTCCCAAGTGCATGTGCCCGGGAAACGGAAGCGTGGGAGGCGCGTACAGGTTGTACCGCCTTTGGACGGGTCGGAAGGACATGAAAAAGCTCTGTTCCGTGCCCGGGATGAAAGGAAAGGAAAAACCATGATTAATAAAAGTAAGGCATTTAACGCGATCGCCGTTGCGGCTCTTGTCATCGGCATGCTGCTGGCGCTGATTCCCTTCTGGATTCTCTTTGTGAACTCCTTCAGCTCGGAGGAATACCTGACCCTCCACGGCTATTCCATCTGGCCGCGGGAATTCTCCACGGCTGCCTATGAATACCTGCTCAATGCCGGATCCTCCATCGGAAGGGCGTATTTTATGAGCGCGGTCATCTCCGCAATCGGCGTGAGCGCAAGCCTCGTCATGACGGTACTGTTCGCATACCCGCTCTCCCATAAGGAGCTCCCCGGAAGGAACCTTTTCTCCTTCCTGCTGTTCTTTACCATGCTCTTCAACGGCGGCCTGGTGCCCACCTACATGGTATATACGAATATTCTGAACGTAAAGGATTCCCTGGCGGGCATGATTGTACCGTATCTGCTGATGAACGCGTTCTATGTCATCATGGTCCGCACCTACTTTACCTCCAGCATTCCCGGCGAGGTAACCGAAGCGGCGCAGATTGACGGCGCAACCTACCTTTCCTGCCTGATCCGCATTGTGGTGCCCATGAGCAAGCCTATTCTCGCCACCGTCGCCCTGATGACGCTGATCAATTACTGGAACAACTGGACAAACGGCATCTATTTCCTGCAGACCAGGACCGATTATTACGGCATCCAGAACTATCTGAACGATGTCATGAACAAGGCTACCTTCCTGCAGTCCCATATGACCGGTTCCATGCTGGGCTTCAAGGTACCGAATACCTCGGTGCGCATGGCCATCGCCGTGATCGCGGTGATCCCGCTCTTAGTCGCCTATCCCTTCTTCCAGAAATACTTTGTAAAGGGAATTACACTGGGTTCCGTGAAGGGCTGATGAGAGGAGACAAAGTATGACGCCCCGCATGGCGTCAGTAAGCCGTGCATCTGCAGCAAAAGTCGCTGCAGGGAGGAGGTACAATATGGAACAGAAGTGGCTTCTTCTTCCCGGAACGCCCGACGATGACAACCGGGATTACCTGCCGGAGAAAATCAAGGGCAGCGATATTGTGGTAAACGAAAACGGCAACAACTCCCAGCCCTACCCCAAGCGCCTGAAGGAGTGCCATGAGGATCTGACCGGAGACGGACGCGAAAACGTCTGGTACGAGTATGTTCCGGAGAACTATGATCCCCGGAAAAAGACTCCGCTTGTGCTGTCCATGCACGGCGGTATGATGACCGGCTGGGGACAGGCCATCTATACATCCTGGACCATCATGGCGGAGCAGAACGGTTTTATCGCGGTGTTCCCGGATGCCACAAAGGACCGCTTCTGGGCGGACCGGTGGGGAAAATGGTATTTTGATGAGCGGGAAAGCGGCGAATGGACGGAAAATCTGCCGCCGGGCATCAGCCAGCCCCCGGAGGATATCCGCGAGAATCCGGATATCATTTTTGTGCTTCATCTGATCGAACGGCTGAAGGAGAAGTACAATATCGATGCGGGCAGGATCTACATGCAGGGCATGTCCATGGGCAACATGATGACGGCCATGTTCGCAAGGCATTACGGATACCTGCTGGCCGGAGCCGCGGGTTCCGGCGCAAGCACCTTCCTGTCCCTCCTGTTTGACCGGGACGGAAAGGTGAAAAACGAGGGCGGTCCCGTGGCCATCTGGCAGAGCAGGCCGGAGACCAACAATGTGCCGGAGGATATTGAACTGCAGAAATATGTAAACCGCTGGAACAAGTATTACTGGATGCGGGTCAATAAGTGTGATGCCCTGCCGGAGATTTCCGTTATCGGGGAGAACAACCTCGCTTTCTACCGGGGGAAAAAGGCGGACGTGGTCTATCTGGATATCAAAAACCGCGATCACGGACAGAGCTTTGACGACGCGGCCCTGATCTGGAATTACCTCTTCTCAGGCGTGCGGCGAAACGAAAAGGGCGAACTGGAACGGACCGGAAGCAGGCTGGAGCGCAGGGGGGACGCCTTCTCCCTGGCCTTTACGAAGAACTGCACAAAAGCCTGGCACAGCAACCGGATTGAAGATCTGCCGGCGAAAACCGTGAAATGGCAGAAGCTCAAATATCATGGCCTGGACGGCGGCGAGCGCGTGCGCGGAGAATACATCTGCGTGCCCTTGTCCTTCCTGGCGGAGGCGTTCGGGGCGTCGTATGAATCTGCCGAAAAAAACCGTATGGTCCGGCTGACCCTGAAGGACGGGAGGAGCCTGCAGTTTGCGGAAGGCTCCATCGGCTGCATGATCGATGAAGATCTGCGGAGCATGTACTGCGAGGCGCTTTACAGGGAAGGGGAGCTGCTTGTCTCTGCGGAATGGTTCTGCGCATATATTTTCAATCTGCATGTCTCCGCCTGTGAGGATGTTGTTTATGTGACGGATCATTTCAGCTGCCTCTCCCGCTATATGGCGGACCTCATCAGGGGTTTGCTGGAAAACAGCGATCCGTTTACCCTGGAGTAACCGTTTGTCTCTCAGGCAGTGCTGAAGGCGGGAGGTTTTGAGAGACTGAACAGGCGAAAACGGAAAACAGCGCTCCGTTTATCGCGGAACAACCCGCATGTCCCGCAGGCGGGATGCTTTGAGAGAACATACAGGAGAAAACCATGAATACGGAATTAAAGCTTCTGCCCGGAACGCCGGATGACGCGAACCGGGATTATCTTCCCGAGTCCATCAGGGGAAGCGACATTGTGGTAAACGAGAACGGAAATAACTCACGTCCGTATCCGGAGCGCCTGCAGGAGGTCACCGGAATCCTGGCGGATGGTCTCATGGACCGCTGGTACGTGTATGTGCCGGAGAAGTATGACGGAACAAAGAAGGTGCCCCTGGTAGTCGGCCTGCACGGCGGGCTGATGACCGGCTGGGGACATTCGATCTATACCTCCTGGTGCTATGTGGCGGACCGGGAGGGCTTCATCTGCGTATTCCCGGACGCGCATGCCGAGCGCATGTGGACCGTGGAGGGCGTGTTTGACGGCTTGAAGGCAGAGGATGTGGACGGCCTCCCCCTGGCCTATGCGCCGGCGGATTACCGCGAGAATCATGACCTGAATTTCCTGAAGGCACTGATAGAGCATATGCAGCGGGTCTATGAGATTGATCCCGGCCGCATCTTCATGCAGGGCATGTCCATGGGCAATGTGATGACCCAGCAGTTCTGCAAATACTACGGAAATATGCTTGCCGGCGCCGCGGGGTCCGGCGGCCCCACACAGCCGGACAAGCTGTTCTCACCGGAGGGCGAGGTGCTGAATTTCGGTGGGCCCATGGCCATCTGGGAATCCAGGCCGGAGGTCAACGGCCTGCCGCCTGGCAAGGATTACGATGAATTCACGGCCAATAAAATGTCCAGGGCCTACTGGATGCGCGTGAACGAATGCGATGAGACCCCGGAGATCTCGATTGTCGGGGAGGATAATTTTGCCTTCTTTAAAGGCAAAAAGGCTGATCTTGTCTATGTGGACATCAAAAACAGGGATCACGGCCAGACGCTGGACGAGGCTTTCCTGTACTGGGATTACCTCTTCGGAGGCGTCCGCAGGGAAAAGGACGGAAGGATCGTCTGCGGGGAAGCAGGAATCCCGAGAAGGGGAGACCGGTTTGCCGCAGCCTTTGCGGAGGGCGTCTCAAAGGTCTGGTTTAACAACCGTGTCTGCGCGCTTTCCACTGCGCCGGTTCGCTGGAAGAAGCTGAAATATCACGGCTTAAACGGAGGAGAGAAGGTCCGGGGTGCGTATCTCTGCGTACCGCTTTCCTTCCTGGCTGAGCTTGCGGGCGGAACCGTGCGGCCTTCGGCGGATACACTTACGGCAGAGGTGACGCTCCCGGACGGAAGAAGCCTGCAGTTTGCGCGGGGCTCCATCGGCTGCATGATTACTGACCCCGGCACGCCTGCCGGAACCACCATGCGCCAGATGTACTGCGAAGCCCTGCACCGGAACGGCGAGCTGCTCGTCTCTGTGGAGTGGTTCTGCCGCTATCTGCTGAACCTGACGGTGAGCAGCTGCAACGGTGTGACCTATGTGACGGATCACTTTGCGGAGCTCTCCTGCTTTATGGCGGACCTGATTAAGGATCTGTTTGCGGGAACCGTCATGCCGGACGATTACTCGTTTGTTGGGAGCTTTGTGAAGAAGCGCTGAAGTGAAGGGCAACAGGTCAAAGTACAGCGCTGAAGTGAAGGACAGGAGAAAAATATGGAAATAAAGAAGATAACGGCCCACTCCTTTGTGGGAGATTACGGCCAGATGATCGATGAAGTGCGCATAGAAACGGAGGGTCTTGAAGGGTCACGGGATCTCTCCCCGGAGGATTTTGTCTGCACGAACTGCTTTGGTGATATCGGCGCTTCAAAGGAAACGTCGGGCGTGACGGAAGTTTGCTGTCTGGAAAACGAACTGATTTTAAAGACGGAGCCCTTCCTTTATCGCTGCGATTTCAGCATTGCGCTTGACAAGGGGGATATCAGCCTGACCGTCAGCAAGCAGACGATCGGTGAGGTGGAGGTATACCACTCCGAGCTTTTCCGGGCGGTGAAGGAGGACGGCCTCGTCTACCGCATCTACGAGCCTGACAGCAGCGCGCCGCGGCCGCTGATTCTGTTTCTGCACGGCGGCGGCGGAAGCGGCGATGACAACATGCTGGAGCTGACGGATACCCTTGGCGCCATCAAGCTGGCCGAGCGCGTGCCGGATATGTATGTGCTGGCGCCGCAGGCACCCGCCGGGGCGCTTTCCATGGAGGAGGCCTTTGCGAAGATGATGGCAAAGGGCAACCCATTCCAGGTAATCCTCCGCACGGATCCGGACAACGATCCTGAAGACCGCGGATGGAACCGGGCGTACCTTGGGCGTGTCTGTGACCTGATCCGCCGCATGATCGCGGAGGGCAGGGTGGATCCTGCCCGGGTTTACTGCATCGGCATGAGCATGGGCGGCTTCGGGACCATCAAGACCGTGGCAGCCGCGCCGGATCTCTTTGCGGCTTGCGTGCCCATCTGCCCCAGCATGAACGGGGAGAGTTACCCAATCCTGGAAAATTTCCCGGATGTACCGGCTTATATCGCCACATCCTACATTGATCATCAGACCGCGCGTCATGCCTACATCCTGCGGGCCGTGCAGAAGCTGTGGGAGAAGGGGAGGCGGGATATCCGCTTTACCATTTTTACGCCCGAAGAGCTGGCGGAGTACGGAATCGGCGTGGGGGAGAACCTGAGCATGAAGGAGCTCTTCGCGCAGAACCACAACAGCTGGATCCCGGTGCTGCACAACGAATACGGCATCCTGGACTGGATGTTCTCGCACAGAAATCCGCATGCCCAGCAGCGGTAATTAAGCCGTGACGCGGTTAGTACAATGGCCGTGCTGAGGCAGACTTTTCGTAAGGTACCTGTGTACATTGCAGCGGTAACAAAGCCTTGGCGCGGTTACCACGAGGACCATGCTGAGGCAGGTCTTTCACAAAGCAAGGGACAGAATATGAGTACAAATACGGCAGCGTCCGCAAAGGCGCCTCTCTGGAACTGGAAATTTATTCTCCTGATCCTGATGACTTTTTTAAACGGAGCGGCAGGCATGATGACTGTCCCGCTGGTGGCAAAATACGCAATGGCCCTCGGCGCGGAGCTGACAACGGCATCCACGGTGGCGGGCCTCATGTCCATGGTTTCCCTGGTGGTGTGCCCCTTTGCCGGTGCGCTGGCGGACCGGGTCAGCCGCAAATGGATCCTGGTCTTTGCCAATCTGGGATACGGTATCTGTCTCTGCCTGCACGGGATCTGCACGGGTATTCCCATGCTGGTGGTGATGCGTTTGCTGACCGGCATCTTTTTCTCGGTCTGCAGCGTCACCAATATCGCCTTTGCCTCCTCCTTCATCGCGAAGGAGCGGACGGGTGAAGGACTCGGCTATATCTCCCTGGCAAGCATTGCGGCGCAGGCCGTCGGGCCCGGCATCGGCCTCTCTCTGGCGTCTGCCGGTGGATACTCCAATACGTTCCTTGCCGCGGGCCTCTTCTCCTTTGGCTGTATCGCGGCGATCCTTCCGCTCAAATATGTGTGGGAGCAAAAAAGCCCGTCCGCTGCGGCTCCGGGAAAACGCTTTGCCCTGAAAAACCTCTATGCGGCGGAGCTTACCTGTTTCATGCTGATGGCCGCGCTGTTCAGCTCCGGCAACGGCATGGTTAGCACGTATCTCGCCATCATCGCGGAGGAGCGGCAGATCGCGAACATCTCGCTGTTTTTCACGGTCTACTCCGTTTTCCTGATTGCAATCCGCCCGTTTACCGGAAAGCTTCTGGACAGGAAGGGCGTATTTATCATCCTCGTCCCCTCGTTCCTGTTTGCGGCGCTGGGTATGATCCTTGTCGGCGTGGGTTCCGGTCTGGGAATCATGCTGGCAGCGGCGGTATTCAAGGCGCTTGGACAGGGTAACGGACAGCCCTCCATTCAGGCGCACAGCGTAAAGGTGCTCTCGCGCGAACGCGCGGGCGTGGCGTCGAGCACGGTCATGATCGGTCAGAATGTCGGGAACGCCCTGGCACCCATCATCGGCAGCTTTTTTGTGAAATCCTTCGGATATACCGCCATGTTCTGCGGTTTCGGCGTGATCATGGCTGCAGCGGGGCTGCTGCTGATTCTGATACAGTCACGGATAGAACAAAAACACTGATAAATATAGATGAAACAGAAGGAATAATCCGGACAGGCGCTTTATGCCTGTCCGTTTCAACAGTCTAAACAGACAGCGCGGTCCGGAAGGCGGCCGGTCGGGCCGGACGAACGGATTTTCCGAAAGAGACTGCCGAAGGAATGCTGTAAGACGCAGCGTTCTGTCTGAGAATTGGAGGGACAAAAATGTTCAATCGGAAAGAATTTGAGCGTGTTACACCGGAGTCCGTCGGAATCCGCTCCGATGCGATCATGGCACTGGTGGACAGTCTGGAAAGCGGCTACACGGAAATGCACGGCCTGATGATCATGCGGCACGGAAAGGTGTGCGCGGAGGGCTGGTGGGCGCCCTACGCCCCGGGAATGCCCCACATGTGCGCCTCCCTGACAAAAACCTACATGGGCACGGCCATCGGTATTGCCATCAAAGAAGGGCTGCTGCGCCTGGATTCCCATGTGAACGAGATCTTCCCGGAGTATGTGCCGGAGAATCCCTCCCCATATTTCAATGAGCTGACCATACGCCATATCCTCACCATGGGCAGCGGAATACACAGCTTCCCGTCCATGGAGGGAAACTGGGTCCGGAATTTTATCGCCATGCCGCTCTCCGCAAGACCTGGCGAGAGCTTCCGGTACAACAGCGTGGGTTCCACCTTCTTAGGCAAGGTGATCGAGAAGCTGACCGGGAAGACCGTTTATGAGTATCTGGACGAAAAGCTGTTCTGCAAAATCGGGATCGACGGCAGGAATATCCTGCACGGAATCGCTCCGGAGGGTCAGGACATGTGGGCCTGGAGAACGGTATCGACCACCGAGGATAACCTGCGTCTCATGAAGCTCTACGCGGACGGCGGCGTCTGGGAGGGAGAACGGATTCTGCCGGAAGCCTATGTGCAGCTGGCAACCACGCCCCAGAACACCCATGAGAACCCGGGCGCCAGGGAGCACGGCGAGCTGGATCACTGCTGCGGCTACGGCTACCAGATGTGGATGTGCCGTTATCCGGGCGCTTACCGCGCGGACGGCGCCGCCGGGCAGTATTCCATCGTGATTCCTGATAAGGATATGATCATCTCCATGAACGAGAACGCACCCGGCGTGTTCCCCACCACGGTGCTGGAAAAGCTCTGGGAGATCCTGATGCCGGGCGTGGAGGATGCCCCGATTGAGCCTGATGAAGCAGGACGTGCGCTGCAGGAGAAGCTGCTGAACCGTCTGCGTCATCTTGCCATTGCCGCGCCGGTCTTTGCACCGTACGCCCCGGAGAAGGAAACGGCTTCTGGAACATACCGCGTGCGGGAGGGCAGCTTTGACCTGTACTGCCTGGGCATGTTTGCCCCGGAGGCGGCGCCCGTCAGGAGCTTTACCGTGGATTTCGGCGTGATGGAGGGATGTATCCGCTGGAAGGGTACGGACAATACCGAGTGTACCGTGGAGTTCGCCATGGACGGGTCCAGGCGTTACAACCGCTTTCCCTCTCCCTGGCAGTTTGCCACGAAATGCTATGCAAACGGGTACTGGGAGGACGGCAGCACCTTCCGCCTGGAGGAGCTGTGGCCGGAAAATAACTCGACGAAAACGCTGTGGTTTACCTTCTCGGAAGACGGCTGCACCGTCTGCCAGATGAAGGGAGGCCTTCCCGGCCAGCCTGTTGTGAAGGTGGAGACCAGGGCTGTACGAATCTGAAAAAGCGCAGGCAGGGGATGCCCTCGGGCATCCTGCTGCCTGCTTTTTATGCTGCGATCTGCCAG
>CAMOSC010000001.1 GCA_946624325.1 uncultured Clostridia bacterium | reverse complement strand
TCCTGCGGGACGGCAAGGTCACAAGCGTCCTGATCGGCGCCTCCAAGCCCTCCCAGATCCTCGCGAACGTTAAGGCACTGGAGAATACCGCCTTTACGGCGGAGGAGCTTGCCGAAATCGACAGGATTTCGGGGTGATGTATTTATAGTGAACATCATAAAAAGCATGACGGGCACTTGCAGCCTCCGGCGGATCGCATACCCCTTCGGGCATACCCCCGCGGGCACAGGCAAGCAGACATGCGCCTTTTTGCCGGATAAACTGAATACCGACGAGACCACAGATACCGGTGCTGCCCGTGCATAACGGGCGGCACCGGTTCGATTTTTGCGCGAAGCAATGAGCCATGCGGTGAAAGATAACAGCACTGGCACGGGGAAGCTGTTTTTTGAGCTTACCCGTGCCAGTGCTGTCATTTTCTGCCTGCGGAATCGGTTGAAACGAACTTACGGCCGTCTTCCTGCCGGATGAAGCGCGGCGATATGTCCGAAGATAGCGTGCATCAGCTGTGCGGGCGTCTTCTCGCTGTCGTTATCCATCCGCGGCACCAGGATCAGGACAGCCCCCAGGCGGAGCACCGTCGCGAAGAGGAAGAGCATCTTATAGCGGTCCATCCAGCCGGTGAACAGTCCGTTTGTCTCGCAGAAGCTCAATAGCCCCCCGGCGGCAAGGGAGCCCAGGGTGGAGCCGAAGAGCGCCGTGACGCAGGAGAAGATGGCGATGTAAGACGGCCGCATGTCGTCCGAGGAGGTGGAGAGCTGCATGCTGTTGGCGGCCAGATTGCTGCCACACCAGAACATGGCCCCGATAAAATTGTGCAGGAGCATGGGCCAGATATTGCCGGGCGTAGAGAAAATATAGAAGGCGGGGGTCAGCGCGGCGCCGATGCAGCAGATTAACATGACGTTCTTGCTGCCGTAGCGGAATAAGGCGCGTCCCCAGTTCTGCACGGCGAGGATCGATGCGATGCAGGAAGCCACCGTGGCAAAGAGCATCACATGGGTGAAGGTCAGCCCCATGACATTCATGGAGTAGGGGTTCATGTAGGGGCCGGTCATGTTTGCGGTAAAGCACCAGGCGGTCCAGAAAATCATAAAGTGCATGAAGGGGCGGTTGTGCCCGATTCCGGAGAAGACCTCCTTCAGCTTCAGCTTTTTGGCCGTAGCAGTGTAAACCTCCTTGCAGAAGCCGAAGCTGCACATATCCATAATGCCGATGATACCGCCGACGGTAAAGACAATCGTATACTTGATGTCCGCCGGCAGGTTGTCCAGCAGCGCCGCGATCACGAGTCCCGCGAGAATGTTGACGACCGCCATGATGACGTCGCGGACCGACAGCCACCGGCTTCGGATGGAAATCGGCGCGAGGTCGGAAAACCAGGGGAACCAGCACACGTTGATGACGGAACCGCAGGCGGAGGAGATCCCCACCAGGAAGATAACCGTGTAGAGCTGGAAATTCACGGTTCCCTTCGGCACCAGGAACGGAATCAGTCCGATGATGATCCACAGCAGGCGGCAGAAAACGCCCAGGGTCAGCATGTATTTTTTGCGCTGATGCGTGCGGTTGACCAGCATGGAAAAGGGGATCTGCAGGAGCGCGGCCGCCTGGGGGATGGCGTTGAGGATCGCGAAGGTCAGGTCGTTTGCCCCCATGGTGGTGACAAGGCCGACCATGGCCGCGGTCTGTCCGCCGCAGATAATGCCCTGGACATTGCCGCAGATATTGCCGAGCAGGATAAAATTCAGGCTTCTGCGGATATCCGTGGGAAGCCCGGCCTCGTCATAGAGCACACGAAGCGGATTGGAAACGTGCAAACGCTTCAACATTACACATGTACCTCACAGTTCTTTAGTCAGAACATATACTGGCTCTTATACAGCTCATAATACCAGCCCCTCTTCTCCATGAGCTCGTCGTGGGTGCCCTGCTCCAGGATGCTGCCCTGGTCCACATAGAGAATACAGCTGGAATTTTTGATGGTGGAGAGACGGTGGGCAATGACAAACGAGGTTCTGCCCTTTAAAAGCTCCTGCAGGCCCTTCTGCAGCAGCAGCTCGGTCTCGGTGTCGATGCGGAGGTGGCCTCGTCCAGAATCAGGATCTTCGGATCGGCAAGCAGCGCTCTCGCGAAGGAAATCAGCTGGCGTTGGCCGGCGGAACGGCTCCATTCGCCCTCGTCCGGGGTTCCCTTGTTGGCTCTCAGTTCTTTGAAGCGGTCGAACTCACCGTACTGGTGATGGAAAACCGTCGCGTAAAATCCGCGCTTTTCAAGCAGCTCCTCATGGGTGCCCTGCTCGATCAGCCTTCCGTTGTCCAGCACCAGGATCTGGTCCGCCACCATGTAGCCGCCGACAATCAGGAGGATGATGTTGAGAAACTGGGAGAGGATCTCAAACATGGGGATGTAGCGGCTCCAGATTGCCGCAGCGCCCTGCTGGGCATCCCGGTAGCCGTCATTCTCCCGGGTGAACTTCTCCATCTCATAGTCTTCCTTGGCGAAGGCCTTTACCACGCGGTTGCCGGCAATGTTTTCCTGGACAAAGGCGTTGAGGCTGGAAAAGCGGCCCCGGATCTTCGCGAAAGCGGGGCGGATGCGCTTCCTCTGGCTTAAGGTTACGGCCAGGGTAAAGGGCAGCACCACGATCATGCAGAGGGCCAGGCGCACATTTACGGTGAAGACCATGATCAGCGCGAAGATGAAGACCAGGATGTTTTCCATGGCAAAAGCCCGCCGGATGCAAATTATGAAACGATTCAGCGGCAGGCCCCGGAATTGACAAAAAGGCAGGAAATATAAACGTTTCCGCACCTTGAAGACGACAAAAATGCACTTAGGAGAGTATAGCAAAGCGGAAAATAATTGGAATGTATAAAACAGGCATATTATATGGAATATTCTCAACTGCGCCGTCCGGATGAACCGGAATCCGCCTTCATGGTACAGGCATGGCAAAAAACCTGTTTTGCCGGAATAAACGTTGCCGCATGGCTGCAGCCATTGACAGAAAATCACATTTTTATTAAAATGGAATTGTTCAGAGCCAGGCGCAGATTTGCAGGAAAAGGGAGATTTGCGCTGGCGGAAATCTCCCTTTTCCTGTAAATCTGCATCTGGCGAGAACGCCGCAGCTCCTGAAATGGCTGGTTTATGCCATTTCAGGAGTCTGGGTCTGAACAATTACGGAGAAATATTGCAGAGGGTCAGGCGCGAATCGGTGAGGAAACATGGATTCAACTGGCTGAAATCCACGTAAAACTGTACAGAGTCAGGCGCATATAATCGGGAGACGGAAGATGGCAAAACAGACACCGGCTGCGGAAGAAAAGCAGGATTTAAGCGGGCAGGAGGACCGGTCCGCCCTTCGGACAAAAAAAAGAAAAGTCTTTCCCGGCATGAGCAGCATTGCGGTACGGATCGTCCTGATTTTTCTGGCAGTGATGGCGCCTGTCTATATTCTGCTCCTGATCTCTGCAAGGGCGTATTTTCAGTCGCTGACAGAACAGGCAGAGCGTAATGTCGGCTCAATCCTGCAGACGAATCTGACCCGTCTGGATCTGGAGCTTGCAAGGATTGACCGCTATTTTTATGATCTGCAGGAAAACAATACGGATTACGCGCGGCTTCTCAGGTGGCAGGGGACGGATGAGGATCGGCTGGCCCTTTTCTCCATCAACAGAAGGCTGATCACGGACAATGGGATTTCCGTTTATCCGGAAGCCTACTATCTGTATCTCGAAGCGGAAGACGAGCTGCTTCTGGTAAACCGCTTCCTGACCTCGACAGAGAAACGGTCGCTTCAGGATAGTATGAAGCATTCATATTATATACGCCAGACCCTTCGCTGGAATATCAACGAAATTAACGGGGTTCCCTGCCTGTTTCACACGGTCGGCTATGCAGGTGTCTACCTGGGCGCCTTGGTGGATATTGAGGCATTTATGTCTTCCGTCCGGGAGCAGATCCCGTATAAGCAGGTAGAGATTAGCCTGGAATACCGCTTTAAGTCTGCTGCAGACAAGGCGCCTGCCGTTTCCGGGGAGGTGCACGGGACAAAACAGTATGTGGTCATCCGGCTGGACAGGGATGAGATAAACAACGCCATGCCCGATATCTCCCGGCTGATTTTGATCGGCGGTTCGGTATTTTTCCTGCTCTTCCCCATCATTCTGATTTTCTGTTTTATGTGGATGATTGTCCGTCCCATGCGCAGGATCGAGGAAGGCATATGGCAGCTGGGAAGCGGTCATCAGGATTACCGCATTCCGGAATTTAAAAGCTCCAGGGAATTTATGGGCATGCGGGAATCCTTCAATACCATGGCGGGGGGAAATCCAGACCCTGCGCATAAAGAGCTATGAGGAGCAGCTGGAGCGGGAGCGGATGATGCTGCAAAACCTCCTGCTCCAGATCCGTCCGCATTTCCTGCTGAATTTTTTTAACCAGATCTACAGCATGGCCGAGCTGGAGGATTACACCGGTATAAAGAAGAGCAGCCGGTACCTGACCAAATTTTTCCGTCATCTCTTCCGCAGCGAGCGCATTGCCACATTTCGCAGCGAGCTTGCACTGGTGGATGATTATCTGGAACTCATGGATGAGCGCTTCCTGGACTGCTTCGGCGTGGAGCGGGATATCGATGAAAGCCTGCTGGAGTACCGGATCCCGCCGTTGATTGTGCAGAATTTTGTGGAGAATATTTTCAAGTATGCGGTCAGTGAAGGGAATTACATACAGATCGGCCTGAGCCTACGGAAGGAAGATTCGTACGTGGTGATGACTATAGCGGACGATGGTCCCGGTATGGAGGAGGAAATCCTGGAAAAGATCCGCGAAGAAAAACCCATCGAGAAGGAGGACGGAACCCATATCGGTATCTTCAATTCCGCATACAGGCTGAAAAGGCTTTGCGGGGAGGACTGCAGGCTGGATGTGCGGTCGGTGCTGACCGAGGGCACGACGGTGCGAATTATGCTGCCGCTTGCGGCGGAGGATTGCACCATGACCAAGTAACTTCAAATGCCGGGCCGATGGCGGGCTCCATTCTGAATGAAAGCTTTCAGAGCAGTTCGACAACTTGGGAAATGCTGACTGAATCAGCTTTTCCCCGTAATCCAATGAAAAAACGGAGCGTTTGGGCAAGGAATAATTACAGAAGGGCCTGATAATGGAAAACTATACGATTCTGATTGTGGACGATGAAAACCTGACAAGAAAAGCCCTGATAAAAGGCATCCAGTGGGAAGCTATTGGGATTGACCGGATTCTGGAGGCTGGCTCCGCCGCCCAGGCCAGAAAGGTATTCGAGACGGAGACGCCCGACCTGGTACTGATCGATGTGGAGATGCCCGGGGAGAGCGGTATTGACCTGCTGGAATGGATCCGGACAGAGGTCAGTGAATCCCTGCCCTGTGCTTTCCTCACCTGTCATGCTTCCTTTAATTACGCGCAGCATGCCCTTCGCCTGGGGTCCTTTGACTATCTCTTAAAACCGGCGGCGCACGAGGAGGTGGAGAGCCTGATCCTGCGCATGATCGGGAAAAGCCAGCTGGATGAAGAGGAAAAGCAGATCTCCGAGTATGGACGGCGGTGGCTGAGTGAGCGGGAGCAGGAGGGCAAAAGGCATGAAAAGACAGCTCTCTCCACGGAAGAGATCGTGGATGAGACCATCGCCTATATCCGCTCCCACCTCTCGGAGAAACTCTCCCTTTCAGGCCTTTCCCACGAGGCGGGGCTGAACCCCAACTATTTCAACAAAGTGTTTAAGGAGCGGGCAGGAGATACGGTAAACCAGTTTATCATTAAGGAGAAGATGGCGCTTGCCGCGCGGCTGATCCTGGAAGGAAATATCAAATCCTACGCCATAGCCGAATCCCTGGGGTACGATAATTACGCCAATTTCGTGAACATGTTCAAGAAGACCTACGGCATGTCCCCGAATGCCTATGCGGACGAGAACCGAAGATAAAAACGGAGACAGATGCAGCAGGTGGAAATTGAATATACGCCAGGTAGATTTTCGGTATTCAAAAAAGAGGAATCCTCCGGTACAATGAGACCAACCTGATAGAAAGCACTCCGGGAATCCCGGGGTAACAATCCAAGGAGGATTTAACATGAAAAAGCGCGTTCTTGCTTCCAGCCTGACCCTTGCAGCCCTTGCAGCCTCTATCCCGGCAATTCCTGCCGCGGCCGATGAAGATCCGGCACATATCGTGATGGAGTGCCTGTATTTCGACCAGGTGCCCCGCGACCTGCAGGCCGTTGAGGATGCCCTGAATGAAATCACTATACCGGAAATCAATGTTGAAGTAGAGCTCTATCCCCTGGGCTTCATGGATGCGGCCCAGCAGGTAGGCCTGATGATCTCCTCCGGCGACCAGCTGGACCTGATTGTCGCCATGGGCAGAAGCGATATGCTTTCCCTGGTCAATAAGAATATGCTTCTTGAGCTCGATGAGCTGGTAGAGGAGTACGGAGCGAATATCAAAGAGGTTGCCGGCAATATGCTCGGCGGCGGCTATGTGGGAGAGACGCTCTACGGTATACCTTCCGTTGAGCAGGCAGGAAGAACCTACGGCCTGATTATCGATAAGGCTGCCACGGATGCGGTCGGCTGGGACAAGTGGAGCGGTGTCAGCCTCGAGGAGATGACCGATTTCCTGGCACAGGCCCACGAAGCATTCCCGGATAAGACCCTGGTTCAGATGTCCGGCGGCGCGGGAAATGTTACAAACTGGGAATACTTCCAGCCGGTTGATTATCTCGGTGCGGATGCGGCCTGCGGCGGAATTCTGGGTATCGGCGAAGGCGAGGGCAGCGAGATCGTGAATGTATTCGCTACGGAAGAGTACGCAGAATTTGTCCGTACCATGCATGAGTGGTATCAGGCGGGTTACATCAACCAGGATGCCGCTACCTGCACGGAATCCAACCAGAGCTTTGTTTCTACCGGAAGCGCTATGGGTTATTTCCTTTACACAAACCCCGGTATGGTTCGCGGGCAGGGAATCGCAAACGGCGTTGAAATGGTTGGTATCGACACGAGAGATCATTACCTGGTTCAGGGCGATGTCGCCACCCAGACCTGGTCCATCCCCTATACCTGCACCGATCCCGAGGCAGCCATGAAATTCCTGGATCTGACCTACGGCAATATTGATGTCATCAACCTTCTTTACTATGGAATCGAGGGCCTCGATTACAGAAAACTCGATGACGGACGCTTTGATTATCTCGAGGGCGAAAACGCCCAGACCGTAGGCTTCCATCAGTGGTTCGGACTTTACGGTGATGTTGCGGGCAGAAATGTATGGTCCGACCAGCCGGTAGAATACAAGGACGAGCTTACGGCTTACAATGCCGAGATCAATGAGAGCAATACGACAAAATATTTCGGCTACGCCTTCAATCCGGAGGTTGTTAAGACCCAATATGCAGCCGTAAATGATGTTATCACCACCTATCGCACCTCCTTGGAGTGCGGCGTTGTGGATCCGGAAACCGTACTTCCGCAGTTCATAAGCGCGCTGGAGGCTGCCGGCATCAACGAGATTATCGAAGAGAACCAGAAGGAGCTTGATGCGTGGGTTGAGGCTCAGGGCCAGGAATAATGGCAGCACTGTGACGGTATGAATCTATAGATTAAGGTTACGAGGCTCCGGGACGGTATGTCCCGGGGCTTTACCGGTTTTCCCGACCGTATCAGCCTGCCGCGATCGGACGGGAAGAGCGCCGGGAAATGCATCCCAAAGGGTAATTTAGGATGAGGAGAAAGGATTTTTATGGAAAAACAGAAAATTCGTACAATAATCACACAGGATGCCGAGGTGGACGATCAGAATTCCCTGCGGCATTTCCTGCTGTATGCCAACGAAGTGGAGCTGCAGGGCATAGTCCAGACTTCCTCCAGGTTTCACTGGCAGGGTGTGCCGGGGGCGGTGCGTCAGGAGCGCGCCCGCAGCATTTACGAGTTCGGTCAGGACATGCAGACGGAGCCGTTTGATAAAGCCTACCGGTGGCCGGGAACGGACTGGATGTTCCGTGTGATCGACGACTATGAGAAGGATTATCCGAATCTGTCGAGGCATGCGGAGGGATTCCCCTCGCCGGAGTATCTCCGCAGTATTACGAAGATCGGCAATATCGGCTATGAAGGTGAGATGGAAACCCCGACAGAAGGGTCCGAACTGATAAAAGAGCGAATCCTTGATGATGATCCCCGCACGCTGTATCTGCAGGTCTGGGGCGGCACCAATACCATCGCAAGGGCTCTGAAGGATATTGAGGAGGCTTATGCGGAAACGGAGGGCTGGGATGCCCTGAAGGAAAAGATTACAAAGAAGGTTGTCATGACCGCCTGCGGCGAGCAGGATCCCACCTACAGGGAATATATTGCGGAAAAGTGGCCCGGCATGCAGTTTGTCAAGACGCTCCAGATGTTCAGTTATGCGTATCCCTGGTTCATGATGCCGGAGGGAGAGAGCAAGGATACCCTGCGGGCGGATTTTATGAAGAGGGAGATCCTCAATGGAAAAAGCGCACTCGCAGCAGGGTACTGCACCTGGGGCGACGGCAATGTCTATGAAGGGGAGGGCCCTGCGGGGCAGTTCGGTTCCAACAGGGAGCTGATGGAAAACCCACCTGCCTTTATGTGCGGCAGTGAGAAGCCCGTACCCTTTGACTTCCTTTCGGAGGGTGACTCCCCGACATTTTTCCTGCTCTTTGACTGGGGCTTCCGCACGCTGGAGAATTTCTCATACGGGGGAATTGCCGGACGCTATGCGCGGGTAAAGGATCAGTATAACAGCAAAGGTAAGCACCTGAATGTCTGGGATGTGGAAAAGGACGCCTATACCGATGTGAACGGAAACATCACGGAGACGGAATCCATGTGGCCGTATGTGGCGGAAATCCAGAGAAGCTTTGCCTCCCGCGTGGACTGGTGTGCCGAGCCGGATGACGCGAAGGTGCAGAAGGCTCCGAAGCTTTCCGTCAGGGAAGGGCTGGACCTGTGCGCGGCCCCCGGAGAAGAGATTTCGCTGCACGTGGAGGCGGCATCCGGCGACGCTGTCACTCAGGTTCGGGTGAGCTGGAAAATCTACCGGGAGGCAAGTGCAGCGTGTGCGGTTGAAATCTGTCCGGCTGCGGAGGGAGAAGGCTTTTCCTTTGTCGTTCCGCGTTCCGCAAAGCCGGGCGACGAAATCCATGTGATCGCCCGGGCCCAGGCGGATGGCAGCCACCGTCTGAGTTATTTCAGACAGGTGATTGTCAGGGTGAAATAAACAGCAGCTGATCAGAGCGGACAGAACACATACGGGTTTCGGGGGGTGTGATTTGTCAGGCTTTGAACTATAATAGAACCGGTAATAAAGAGAAAGCGCCGGGAGGAGGGATCCAGGATGATGTATCCGTATTTGACTTTGAATGATGATACAGAGATTACACATTCAGAGATGCAGGAGGATGGAACTGTTAAAGTGTATATCGAGACTCCGGATGACAACGGAGGCTTTCATAGTGCAGTTTGCTGGCTTCCGCAGTATAAATGGGAAAACATTAACGGATACACAGAAAGTGAAATGGCTTTCTTTCAGGAACTGATCCGGAATAATGCGCATCTGATACTGGAGTTTTCGCAGGACGGAGGAGTCTTGTATGCCGCAAGAGCTTAGGATAGGACCATAATGCTCTGGAACAGCAGATTTAAAAGAAGGCACCGTATGGTGCCTTCTTTTTCGTGTAAGCAATGAGCCATGCGCAGGAAATGTGCCGCTTTCAGCTGCGCAGATCCATTGCGGAAAACACCAGAAAAAGAATTTCGGCGTTTTCCATAGTTTACCCGGAAAGGACAGAAATCCTCTTGCCCGGAGAAAAGAGACGGATTTTTAATAACTCCCAGGTGGAAATACGGTCTGTAAAAAGCCTTCATAAAAGGCTACAATGAGATCATCAGAAACAAGACAGGCGGATATAAATAAAGAATTCTTTCCGCCAAAGACAAAGCAGGTCAGTGAAGGAGGAGCGGACGTGAAGACAGCAAAGAAACCGATCAGATGGAGTCATTATCTTCCAATTTACATTATGATGCTTCCGGGCATTGCCTATCTGATTATCAACAATTATCTTCCCATGTTCGGTATTGTGATCGCCTTTAAAAACCTGGATTTCCGAAAGGGCATTTTCCTGAGTGAATGGGCGGGCTTTGACAACTTCCGGTTCCTGTTCGCTTCGGGTGAAGCCTGGAACATGGTTCGGAATACCCTGGGCTACAACATCCTGTTCATCATCCTGGGTATTGTGCTGGGCGTGACGGTTGCCATCCTCATGAACGAGATTATGAGCAAAGGCGCCCTGAAGGCTTATCAGACCCTGATCCTGATTCCCAACCTGATGAGTTTCGTCATCATCAACTATCTGGTATATTCCTATCTGGCACCGGACACGGGCCTTGTCAACAACAGCATCCTGAAGCCGCTGGGCAGGGCCGGAATTTCCTGGTATACCGAACCGAAATACTGGCCGGTTATCCTGACGATCGTGAATACATGGCAGTCCATCGGCTTTACCTCCATTATCTACTATTCCTCCATCATCGGCATCAGCACCGATTACTATGAGGCTGCAACCCTTGACGGAGCCACTAAATGGCAGCAGATCAAAAATATTACGCTTCCGCTGCTCAAACCCACCGTTATCACCCTGTTTATCCTGAATGTGGGACGCATCTTCAACTCCAACTTCGGACTGTTCTACCAGGTGACCAGGAACCAGGGTATGCTGTATTCCACAACGAGAACGATCGATGTGTTTGTGTACAATGCTCTGATGAAGAACAACGATTACTCCATGTCGTCCGCGGCTTCTGTCTTCCAGTCGGTGGTCGGCGCGCTGACCCTGATCACGGCAAATACGATTATCCGCAAGATCCAGCCGGAGGATTCCCTGTTCTGATAAACGGACAGCGCGGGAGAGGGCGGAAAGAAGGCAGCGCGCATGGAAGGGCTGCCATGAATATCCTTTGTTCCGAAGCTTCCGGAGAGAAACAGCGCAGCGGAGCCTGCAGGTATAACTGATGACCATAAAAAGATAAGCCGGGCAGCGAAAAAGAGCCGCGGTGTGCACTTTGACCACCGGCGTCCTTATAGATGGAGGAATAGAAATGGTAACGGGAAAGAAAATGAGACTCTGGTCAAATATCATTTTGATCATCCTTTCGGTTTTTGCAATCCTTCCGATTATTCTGTTAATAATCGGTTCATTTACGGATAACGCGACAGCGCTCAGCGAAGGCTTCTCTTATTTCCCCTCGAAGTGGAGCACGGAAGCTTATAAGTATATCATCGATGCCTGGGCTATGATCGGCAAGGGTTATCTGAATACCATCCTGGTAACCGCCATCGGTACCGGCGTCTCCCTGATCGTGACGGCCATGTTCGGCTATGGCCTGACCGTGAAGGGACTCCCGGGCGGCAAGGTCATTACGGCCATGCTGATTATCTCCATGCTCTTCAACGGCGGTATCGTTGCCCAGTATTTTGTCTATACCAATTTCGTCCGCATTAAGGACAGCTATCTGGCACTGATCCTGCCCAACTATGTGATGAACGCTTTCAACGTCATTCTGGTGAGCAACTATTTCCGCAATAACGTCTCCGCTGAAATTCTGGAGGCTTCCCGCATCGACGGCGCCAGCGAGTTTTCCGTTTTCTGGAAAATCCTGCTGCCCCTGTCCGTACCGATTCTGGCAACCATCGGCATTATGACAGCCATCGGATACTGGAATGACTGGATGAATGGTCTGTATTACCTGTCTCCGAGAAACGGCGGCCCCTACCGCACTATCCAGCTGATTCTCAACGAAATCAACAGCCAGGTGAACTTCCTTGCATCCCAGGCTTCGCAGCTCGGACTGACGGTTGACACCTCGAAGATTCCTTCCACCACGGTCCGTATGGCAATTGCTTTCGTGGGCATCCTGCCGATCCTGATTGCCTTCCCCTTCTTCCAGAAGTATTTCGTGAAGGGCATCTCCGTGGGCGGCGTGAAGGGCTGATGCAGGCAGCGGGATTTCAGAGGGAGGCTCTCTTTTGCCGGTTTCGAAGTCCGGCGCCGAACAGTTTCAACAATCTATCGTAAACGCAGAGCTGCCCTGCAGACCGTACCCCGGAGGACGGGGTAGCGGTAAGCGGGCAGCTTTTTTTAGAATAAGAAGGCCGTCTGCCTGACGCGCCGGTTAAAAAGCTGATCCATATGTGTCAAAGAGCTGAAAAAGGAGGATACCTGTTATGAGTTTATCAGTCGGTGCAGCAAGAAAAAACATCAATCCCGCGGAGGAGCTTTTCCCCTATCCGTCCTATCAGTTCGGCAATCCCTTTGTGGGGGTTTTCACGAACTGTTTTGTGCGGGCAGTGGTGATGGACAACGGGAAGGAGCAGGCGCTCTTCATGGGCTTTGACCTGGGCGGCGTGCTCGATCCAAAGCCGCTAAAGGCGAGAATAGAAGCGGAATGCGGCATCCCTGCGGGGCATATCATGCTTTCGGCCATCCACAACCACACCGGCTGTGATATGGTTTTCTCCCGGGCAGAGGAGGATCAGAAAAAGTGGCGCTCCTACATGGGCATGGTGAATGACCGGGCGGTGGAAGCGGTAAAGGAAGCGCTGGCGAAGAAGCGTCCGGCCCGTTACGGCTTCGGCACCGGGAAGAGCTATGTCAACGGCAACCGCGACATGCTCACCGAGGACGGAACCTTTACCCAGGGCTACGAGCCTGAGGGCTACTGCGACCATAACGTATACGTGATGAAGTTTGTGGATGAGACGGACCGGCTCATTGCCGCGATTGTCAGCTACGGCATGCACGCGACCCTGGGCTATTTTGACGTGGACGCGGACGGGAAGACACGCTGCTCCGGCAACATCCCCGGCGTGGCGGAGGAATACGCGGAGGAGCGTTTCGGAAACGACGCGGTGGTGCTCTGGACTTCCGAGGCGGCCGGCGACCAGAATCCCCAGCTCTACTGCCTGCGCGATTACGACAAGGACGGTTTCCCCTATATGGCAAAGCTCCTTCCGGGCCTCCAGTATAACCTCATAAAGGTGATGGGGCAGCGCCACGGCGTGGATATCTGCAAGGCCATCAACGGCATAGAGAAATATAATAAGAACATGCCGCTTAAGTTCGGCCAGCGCATGATCGACCTGCCGGCACAGAAGTATGAGGAGGAGTTTAACGGACAGTGGGTGAATGATATCACCAACCATATCTACCCGCTCAAGCCCGGCGAAAAGCTTCCCGCGGCCGTGGATGACCCGGATGAGAAGGTGCCGCTTTATGTGCAGGAGATGGTGCTGGGCGATGTCGCCGTGGTGGGCGTTGCGGCGGAGCTTTACGGGCTGATCGGGAAATACTGCCATGAGGCTTCCCCCTACAGCAGGACCATGGTCATTACGCATGTGGACCGTTCCGTCGGCTATATCATCGACGCGACTTCCGTAAACCATTTCTGCTTTGAACAGTTCGGGAAGATCCGGGCCGGTGCCTGCGATGAGATCATCGCGGAGGGCGTGCGGCAGTTGTTTGATGATATAAACGAGGTATGACAAGGACCCGCACGCATGTAAGGCGTGCGGGTCTTTGCGCAGGAACGCGGCAAAACCATTCGGGCATGAGTGCGTAGAAGCCGATCGTAAGTTTCCGTATCTGACGCCCGGAACCTTGCAAAAATCCGTCCTGAAGCGTAAAATGGAATCGTTTATAAACGGAGATTGCTCTGGAGGAGACAGAAAGCTTATCCGGACGGCAAAGGAGCGGAATTATAATGATCAGGCTGTACAGTGCAAAAAAAGCGGAGGAGATAACAGAAGGGCTGGGCGGTATCCTGGATCAGATTGAAAGAGAATACCGGGTTCCGTCAGCCTGCATGAAGGCAATCCTGTTCCGGGAGATAAAGGAGATCGACCTGGCGGACCTTGCGGCGGACTGTATTGTTCGAAGCAGGCTTCTCTCGAGGCTTGCCGGCCGCAGGGACAGTTCCACGGGCTATGCCCAGATATTCGCCTATGTGGCGATCAATGCGCTGAATTTTGCGGCGGAACAGGGAATAGAAAACGCTCAGGGCCTGGGCCTGCCAGCAGGATTTGTGTCGGATCCGAAGAACTCCGAAGATATCCGGATCATGTGGCTGAAGCTGAACCGGGACAGGGCCTTCAACCTGCGCATGGCGGCACTGAACCTCCTTGCGGCTTCTTTTGAAGTGAACGGCCATTATGACCTTGCACATTCCGCGCCGGAGGAGCTGAAGAAAACATTCAGCCGGTACAATGCCAATACCAAACGGATCACCGGGTACGGTGAAGAGGTTTACGGGTATTATCTTCGGTTCACCGGATCCTGATTCCAATATCCCGAAGCTGTATCAGCCGGTGTCGGACAGGGATGCTTTTCAAGTGAATTATGTCCCCGATGAGCTGGATGAGGTATCAGCTGATGTAAACTGTTATGTCGGCATCTATTCCGTCACCTATCATGAAACGCCGGAGGAAATTACCAATGAAAACTTCCCTGCAACCTTCATCGCGTACGGAAGCGCCGATGCGGGACTGTGGGACTGGGGCTTTGAATCCTTTAAGGCTGTAAAGGACATGGGAATCCCATGTGAGCTTCATACCTTCTCCGGTGTGCCTCACGGCTTCGGCGCCGGGACGCATGCGGACGGCACCTTCTACGAAAACGCTGCCGGGTGGCCCGCCCTTGCGGACGTTTTCATGCAGAATGTGTACAGCGGCGTGGAGACTAGGAGAACAGACGGGGAGGAATAACCCGGCAATTAAAATTGCGGCTGCAGAACGACCCTGCACCGGAATGGCTGAAAAGCCCTTCCGGTGCAGTTTTTTTTAGCCAGGCGCAGAGAGATTCCCGCACGGGAATCGGGGAACGGATCTCTCCGCCATCCGATGATTTGCATCCGGCGGGTACGCCACAACATAAGAACAGCTGTTTTTCACCTTTTCCGGAGTCCGGCCCTGAGTTACTGAAATTTAAGCTTTGCTTTAGCTTTGCCTGTTAAACTGTGATTCACAACGGAATATAAAACGCAGCTGGACAGTATGCATCAACAGCGTGCTGTGAATGTCCGAAAGCGGAAATGCAATGTTTATGTTCCGGGAAGCAGGAGGTTAAGGTAATGAAAAGATATCGTGTCAGAAATGAAAATACAGGAAGAAATGATTATACTGAAAGAAGTGGTTATACAGAAAGAAATGCGGAAGTTCAAAGGCCCAGCAGGGGAACCGGTCTGGGTCCCGACAATATACCCGGGCATAACCGGAGAATACGCAGGAGGGCCGGAAAACGTGCGGCGGTCTGCGCCATAACCGGTATACTGGCACTGAATCAGCTTCTGTATGCCGCAGCGCAGGAGGATGAGACGTATACTGTTACCGAAATGGAAATGCCGGCAGCGGAGGAAGCTGCCGGGGCAACGGGTACGGAGGCAGAACAGGCAGCAGAAACCGTCGCGGTGATGGAAGAGGAAGCTGCCGGAGCAACGGATACAGAGGCAGAACAGGCAGCGGAAACCGCTGCGGTGGTGGAAGAGGAAGAAGAACAGGAATCTGTAAAGATTCCTGATACCACAGAAGGTGAAGACGCTGCGGCGGATCCGGACACCGACAGAGGTGCTGCAAAGGATACGGTTGTTTCCGAAGGAGAGGAGCATAAGATTGCTAAGGAGCTTTTCGCGGAAGTAACAGGCTGCCTTGAGCAGATTTATGATAGATCTGAAAATGAGGACAGTCAGGTATCGGAAGTCCTGAAAACACTTATACTGCAGTATTTTCCGGACAGTGTGGGAAGCGTTCCGGCAATGGATGACAGCGGGCTTTTCGCGGATGCTTTCCGGGAATTCGTTATGGAGCTGAACCGCGAGTTCCCGGAGATTTTCAGAGAGGAGCAGGCGGAGCGGATCTGCCTGGAGGCTGCGCAGATCCGCGGGGAAATCTTTGAACAGATGAGAGGCGAATGGATCGACGCTGTGATGGATTTCGCGGAGGAAAGTGCGGAAGAAAAAGAGATAGAAATAAAAGAAGCAGAAGAAGAAATAAAAAGAGAAGCAGAAGTAAATGATGGCATGGAGGTCGGTACAGAGGAAACAGAGGATACTACAGAAGAAACAGAGGATACTACAGAGGAACCTGAGGACAGTATAGAAGAAACAGAGGACAGTACAGAAATAACGGAGAAAAGTACGGAAACAGACGGGGATTCAGAAGAAACTGAGGAGGAGACCGAAGAGGCTGAAGAGGGCAGCCGGGAACCGGGGGAAGCTTCTGAAGAATCGGAAGAGGGTCCCGGGGAAACAGGGGAGTCTGAAGAACCGGAGAAGTGCCTCGAAGAGGAAGAGGAAAACACGGAAGAGCCGGAGAAGTGCTTCGAAGAGGAGGAGGAAGACGCTGGAGAACCGGAGGAGGGTCTCGAAGAGCCAGAGGAAGATACTGAAGAGGGTCTCGAGGAACCTGAGGAAGGCATCGAGGATTCAGAGGAAGACACTGAAGAAACTGAGGAAGGTCTCGAGGAGCCGGAGGAATGTACAGAAGAAACGGATGAAGAAACAGAAGAGCCGGACGGATCCGATGAGGAAACAGAAGGTGAATCCGGGGAAGCGGAAGAGGACAGCGGAGCAGCCGGCGGGGCAGAGAGCAGTCAGTCCTCAGGCAGCGGAAAGAAAAGCGCATCTGCTTCATCGGGCGGAAGGTCTTCCGGGAAAAGCAGTACGAAGAGCAGCAGCGGATCGGGCGGCAAAAAGAGCGGCTCCGCTTCCGGAGCCGGCTCTGAAAGCTCCTCCGGGCACGGCTCCAAAAAGTCTTCTTCCTCGGGAAATACGGGCTCCGGTTCTTCAAAAAAGACCAGCCGTTCGAACACGGAAGAGACTATGACTGAAGAGGCGGAGGAAGCCGGATCAGCGGGCGGTTATACGCAGGAGCAGATTGAGCTTTTCCGGAATTTCCTGGAAAAGCTCAGGCAGAGCCGGGAGGAAGCCCTAGACCGGGCGGAAGAGAACGGATTCCTGCCTTTTGGAATAATACGGAGAATCATATGCTTCGTACAAAGCTTTACGCACTGAATAGAAAATGGCAACTGTTCAGAGCCGGTCTCCGGAAATGGATCGGATGTGCGGGAAAACCATCCGTCCATCCGATTCAGCAGGCGGACATTCGCAGCCTCTGGCTGCTTTTGTCTATCACCCGGCAGATGTGGAAGCTCGCAAGCGGCTCAGCGCACCTGTGCCCGAATGGGTATGCCGGGTACCTGCGCAAAAAGCAGACAGTCCGGGCAGTTTACTGCTGCCCGGACTGTCTGCTGCGCGGTTTCAATGGAAAGAAAATCTGAACGCTTCAGGACTCCGCATCAAATCCGTTCTCCCGGATTACCTGCGCGTACCAGGAAGCGCTCTTCTTCGGAATGCGCTCCAGCGTCTCATAATCGGTATAATACAGACCGTAGCGGGCGGCGTAGCCTGCGGACCACTCAAAGTTGTCCATCAGGGACCAGAGGTAATACCCCCTCACGTCGATGCCGTCCTCTATGCCTTTGTGAAGCCAGGTAAGAACGCCCTTTACATAGTCAATCCTTGCCTGATCGTCAAGGTTCGCGGCCTTCCCCTGTGCATCGTCAAAGGGCATGCCGTTTTCGGTAATGTAGATGGGGATATTCACGCCGTACTTTTCCTTCAGCATGTGCAGCACATCCCTGAGGGCTTCCGGATGGTTCTCCGGGCGGTCCTGGTAATTGCCGCCCTCCATGCGCTTTTTCTGCATCTCGCGAAGCTTTTCGGCATTGTCGTACAGGCCGTTGTAGAAATTCAGGCCGTAAAAATCCAGCGGCTGACGGATGGTCTCGAAATCGCCTTCCCGCATAACCGGCGTGAGGCCGTTCTCCCGGAAATAGGCCTGCAGCGGCTCCGAATACCCGCCCAGGAAAAGCGGATGCAGGAACATGCCGAAGCCCCGGATCTCATTGCCCTGCAGCGCCATGGCTTCATCCTCGGCGTTTCCGGGCCGTCCCGGATAATGCTTCCAGACGTCCACCACAATGCCGATCTTCGCCTTTTTGAAGGAATAGCTGCGGAACAGCTTTACGCCCTCGCCGTGGCACAGCAGCAGGTGATGCAGAGCCTGGCGGGCATATTTCTCGTCCTGGATGCCCGGCGCAAAGAAGCCGGGACCGTATCCCACATAGGTGGCGATGGGCTCGTTGAAGGTGGCCCAGAGATCCACGTCGTCTCCGAAATTGTCAAACAGCACTTTCGCATATTCCAGATACCAGTTTACGATATCACGGTTGCCGAAGCCGCCCTTCATCTGCAGCGCGTAGGGCAGGTCCCAGTGGTAGATGGTGGCGTTTGCCTTAATGCCGGCATCCTTCAGAAGCCCCAGAAGCTTTTTGTAGTAGGCAATGCCCGCTTCATTCACTTTTCCGGTGCCCTGGGGCAGGATGCGGGACCAGGAGAAGGAAAAACGGTAGGAGTTTACACCAAGCTCCTTCAGCATCTCCACATCGCGCTCCGCGAGATGATAGGAATCGCAGGCAACATCCGGCTTCCCGCCGTTTTTGATTTTTCCGGGAATGGAGGAAAACACATCCCAGATGGACGGGCCTCTGCCGTCCTCGTAAGCGCCGCCTTCAATCTGCGCGGCGGCGGTGGCAACACCCCAGGTGAAATTCTCGGGAAATCTGATCTGCATCTTTTTGCCCTCCTGAAATAAGATTTGTACATTGACGCAATGAATAAACACTGTGATGACTTGTTCTGCGGTCCCATCTGAAAAAAGCAGCGCGTGGAAAAATGTCTGTATGCAATGCCCGGACAGGGCGGCTGTACCGATATCGCGGATCATCTGTTCCGGCGGATTTATGCTGTGGCCGGAAGAATATGTGCTCTGCTCACAGCCGGGAACAAATATGTGATGCGTTTACACCGCCTGCCCGAGAAATGCTGCTTTGTGAAAACGGGGCCGATGGAAGATGGCTGCTTACGGCGTTACCCTGAAGGCGCTTTCCTCATTCCCTGCCGGAACCTGCAGCGGCTGCGGGCGCGTGCAGGTTGTTTCCACCTCCGTAAACGCGCTGTTTTGGGCATTGCTTTTCACCATCTGCTCTTCAATATCCAGTACATGGAGTGCCCGTTCGCCGGAGGCGCGGTGTTCCCTGCCTTCACGGATGGCCCAGGCCATTTCCGCCACGCCGACGCCCCTGGAGTTTTCCCGGAAGGCGTAGGGAACCTCCAGCTGTACCTTCTTCGGCAGGATATGCTTCTCAAAATCCAGATTGTTATCGTAGAACCACACTTCTCCCTCGAACCAGTCCGGGCAGCCCAGATAGAGGATTCCCCGGTTTCCGTAGACTGCGAAATACGTCTGATCGAAGAAAGCGCTGTCCGCATTGATGGAAAGCGTCCCTGTAATACCGTTTTCCATTTCGAGCATACTGTAGATCTGGCTCTCGTTCGGGGTTTCGATGACCTCCCCGAAATGCGGGGAATGCTCAAATATATTTACATGGGTGGGATAAGGCGCTTTAATGCGGGCGCTTACCCGGACGACGGGCCCCAGGAGTGATGTCAGGACAGTCAGATAGTAAACCGCATAATCCTGGATAATGCCGCCGCCCGGGCGGTTCAGGTAATCGTGGGCGGAGAGCATGCGCTCATTGTCCCGGTTTCCCACCATGGCGAAAGAGGAGATGGTGCCCAGCATTCCGGAGTCAATCACCTCTCTTGCCTTCTGCACCCAGCCTGCAAAAAAGGTGTCCGGGGCGCAGCCGAGATACAGCCCCTTTTCCCGCGCCAGGCTGCAGAGGCGCTTTCCGGCTTCGGTTTCCAGGGCAAAGCTCTTTTCGGTATAAACATGTTTGCCCGCATTCAGCGCTTTTGATATGATCTCCTCATGTGTGGCAGGGCCTGTCAGGACCAGGACGATGTCAATGGAGGGATCCGCGAGGATTTCATCCGTCGTGCAGGCCCTCAGGCCATATTTTTCTGCGGCAGCCCGTGTCTTTTCCATGTTCCTGCCTGCAATGGCATCAACCTGAAGGATATCCATCCTTTCAATCATGGTTTTCAGATAGATGCCGCTGATCATTCCGGTCCCGATAATGCCCACGTGCATGGGGACCGGTTTTTCCGTATGTATGCCCATATCCTCAGTCTCCTCCCAGAACGAAGTTGTCTGATCAGCTGTTCTTCACGGCGCACAGTCTGCCGGATACTGCCGGTAAGCGCATTGCACATCTGCCGGCTCAGCAGTGCGGCTGCCGTAAGCTGCGGGCGATTCGTGTTCCGCAGTCCGGCCATGAACATCAGCTCTTTATAAAATCATTATAGAGCAAAACTTGACAGAGAACAATCTTAATATGATGTTATCTATATAACAATACTGTGATCCTGCATCTTATGAGCCGCATATATATCCGGCCGTTCTGCTGCGGATACCGAAACCATAAAACGGAGGTACGAAACATGCTGACTTTTCTGCAGGCACAGGGCACCGGCCGGGCCATGCTCCCGGTTATGCCGTCCTACGTTGGATGGGATTACAGACAGGAGGCGGTAAACCGACCCGATGGAAACCCGGATTATATGTTCCTGCATGGCCGGAGAGGCAATGGCCTGCTGGACCTGAACGGAGAACGGATGCGCATCCGGGAGGGGGAATGCGCAGTGGTGTTTCCGGGTATCCCCTGCGCATATAAAACAGAGGGCGGGGAATGGCTGGTGACGCTGATCGGAATAGCGGGAGCGGTCTGCCCTGCTCTTCTGGATTGCCTGGGCATTCATGAAAGCGGTGTTTATTCTATTGAAGATCAACAGCTTCTTGAAAGCCATGCGGCAAGGATTCTCTCACTTTCCGAACAGGGGGAAGCTTCAAAGCCGGCCTGTTCCGCGGCCTGCTACCGCTTTCTGCTGGATTTTGCCGCGCACATGCATCTGCAGCCGGTACCTCTGGACGGGGACCTTCCCGGGGACGGCGGTTCTTATGCATACCGGGCGATCCGCTATATGGAAAACCACCTTACCGAACCGTTTTCCCTGGATGAGCTGTCTGCATCTATCGGGCTGAACAGCGAATATCTCTGCAGCGTTTTTAAAAAAGAAACCGGCATTACGATCATAAACTACCTGCAGCGCCTGAGAATCGGGCGGGCCAGGATGCTGCTTGAGCGCTTCCCGGACCGCAGCGCCGCAAAGATCGGAACAGAGTGCGGGTACGCTTCGCCCAGTTATTTCGGACTGCAGTTCAAACGCATCACCGGTTACACACCGGATGCGTACCGCAAACACGCGGCCGCGATACGAATTCAATAGCTTCGCCATATTGGCAAAAGCGGAAAAATGCGCTATACTGTTATTGTTCGGAGCCATGCGCCGGACAATAACGGTATATTTCTGAACAGTCCCAAAGGAGCGCGGCATGCAGAAAAAAAACGGAATCCCCGTCATAACCGTAAATTCGCCAGTCGTTCTGTCCTTTGTCCTGGCCTGCTTTCTGGTTACCCTGGCAGGCGTGCTGAGCGGATACCGGATTACGCGTCTGCTGTTTATGTCATATCATTCATCACTGGTGAATCCGCTGACCTGGCTGCGCTTTTTCACACATGTTTTCGGGCATGCCGGCTGGGCCCACTTTTTCGGAAACGCCGCGTATCTGCTGCTGCTGGGACCGCTCCTGGAGGAAAAGTACAGACCGCGGACGCTTGCGGCCATTATCGCTGTAACGGCGTTTGCCACCGCCCTGGTCAGCTATATCCTGTTCTGGAATATCGGTATCTGCGGGGCCAGCGGCGTGGTATTCGCCTTTATTCTTCTGGCTTCGTTTACGGGCTTTAAGGAGGGGGAGATTCCTCTGACCTTTATCCTGACGGCGGTTATTTATATCGGTCAGCAGATCTTCGAGGGCATAACGGTATCGGATAATATTTCCAATATGTCGCATATCGTCGGAGGCCTGACGGGCGCCGCCATGGGATATATTCTGAACCGGAAGGATTTTAGGCCGGAAGCGGGAAAATAAATGTCGGCGGCAGACGCCGCAAAAAACGGTCCGTTTGGGGTATACGGCAGCTGTAAGGGGCATTTCTGAACGGTTCTCAAAGCATGGGAGTTCTACGAAATGGAAGCAATTAAGACAGCCGGTCTGACAAAATATTACGGGAAAGCCCGTGGGATTCAAGGGGTAAACCTTTCCGTGGAGCAGGGCGAGTATTTCGGCTTTATCGGCCCGAACGGGGCCGGAAAGTCCACGACGATCCGTCTGCTGACCGGACTGATTACGCCGACCTCCGGCAGCGCGCAGGTGCTCGGCAGGGACGTGGTCAGGCAAAAGGAAGAAGTGCTCTCGGATATCGGGTATCTGCCGTCGGAGGCGGTGTTTTATTCCGGCATGAAGGTGCGGGACGTTCTGAAGCTGTCCGCGGACCTGCGGAAAAAGGACTGCTCGGCAGAGGCGCAAAGACTTTGCGAGCGCCTGGAGCTTGATCCTTCCCGCAAGGTGGATGAGCTTTCTTTCGGCAACCGGAAGAAAGTGGCCATTGTCTGCGCGTTCCAGAGCAGCCCGTCGCTGCTGATCCTGGATGAGCCCACGAGCGGCCTGGATCCGCTGATGCAGCGGGCTTTCTTTGAACTGATCCGTGAGCAGAATGACAGAGGGACAACGGTTTTCCTCTCCAGCCATATTCTGTCCGAGATTCAGCACAACTGTACCAGGGCTGCCGTAATCCGGGAGGGAGAGATCATTGCCTGCGACCGGGTTGAGGTCCTGGGCCAAAGCAATGCCAAACGCGTTGCCGTGCGGGGAACCGTGAATCTGGACGGTCTGGAGGGGATCCGGGATCTGAAGAGGGAGGAGCAGGGCGTGAGCTTCCTCTACAGCGGCGGGATGAACCTTCTTCTGCACCGGCTTTCCGCGGGGGATATCCTTGACCTGAGCGTTTCGGATCCGGATCTGGAGGAAATCTTCCTTCACTTTTACGAGAAGGGAGGTGAGGGCTGATGACCATTGTAAAGCATGAACTGAGACAGGGGAAAATCTCTTTTCTGGTATGGACCCTGGCGATTGCTTTCCTGCTTGCGGTCTGCGTAGTCCTGTTCCCGGAAATGAAGGGCGAGATGGACGGAGTCACGAAGATTTTTTCGTCCATGGGCTCTTTTACGGCGGCTTTCGGCATGGACCGGCTGAACTTCGGCACACTGATCGGGTATTACGCGATTGAGTGCGGAAATGTACTGGGGCTTGGCGGGGCGTTTTACGCGGCCCTTACCGGCGCCGGCATGCTCAGCAAGGAACAGCGGGACCGGACGGCGGAGTTTTTGTTCACCCATCCGGTTAAGCGTGTCCGCATCATTACCGAAAAGCTGCTGGCCATCCTGATCCAGATTACGGCCATGAATCTGATCATCTACATCACGGCGCTTGTTTCAATCCGGATGGTCGGGGAGACGATTCCCTGGACAGAGTTCAATCTGCTGCATCTGGCCTATTATCTTCTGCAGCTGGAGCTTGCCGGCATCTGCTTCGGCATCTCTGCGTTCATGAAAAGGGGAAGCGCCGGTGCAGGCATGGGTCTTGCGGCGCTCACGTATTTCCTGGCGCTGATCGCCAATATTGCAAAGCCGGCTTCTTTCCTGAAGTATATCACGCCGTTTTCCTATTGCAGCGGCGCGGATATTGTTTCGGACAGGAGCCTGAACACAGGCCTGGTCGCCGTCGGTATGGCCCTTGGTGCGGCCGGTATCCTGGCCGCGTATCTGAATTACAGCCGAAAGGATCTCTGATGCATCGGCTTTTGTCATTACCGGAGTTGCGGTGTGCCAGGCGGATGACAATTTCACGAGAATATGGATTTCCGCCGGCGGAATGGAGATTTGTGTGGAAATAACCTTTCATGAAGATTGGTACCGCCGGCCAAAAGCGGCAGAACGGAGATTATTATGAGAAGAGATATTCAGGAATCCTTCAGCGGCAGATCGGAACAGTCCGGAGCAATGTCCGCTTCCGGCGGAGCGCGCAGGGGAAGAAAACGCGCGGCCATCTGTGTCCTGGCGGCCGCCCTGGCACTGAGTCCTGCGGTATACGCGGCAGAGGAAGCGGAGCCGGAAAACATCCAGGATGTGGCCGGAGAGTTTACGGAAGAGATTCTTCCGGAACAGACGGAACCGGCGACTGATCCGGCGCCCACGCAGCCCGCGGCAACCACTCCCGCACAGGAAAACAATACCTCCGCGCCGGCGGCAAATCAGCAGACGAACCAGGCGCCGATCCATGAGGAAGCTCCGACCGTGGAGGCCGGAGAAAATCAGGACGGACCGAAGGGCTTTTTCGGGAAGCTTATTGAAGGGCTGAAAAACGCCAGGGAGGACCGGGCGGAGAGCGGCCGCTTCACCTTCCCGGATGTACTGCGCTTCCTGCTCGGAAAGCTCCTGAACTGGCTGTTTTGATGAGAAGATACAGTGGAGACTGCAATGGAATTCATACGTGCCGTGGAGACCTGGCAGCAGGCGGGGGCATACTATGTCCGAATCCAGGCGATGGCAAAAAAACACCGCATTACACTCCGACAGGAGTTTGATGAACATGACACGCCCGATACGCGCTATATCGTGGTAACCGATGAGGATTTTCCGGTGGCTACAGCCAGACTCTATCCGCTGAATGAAAGCGCCGTTATGATCGGACGCGTGGTTGTGCTGCCGGAATACAGGCACCGGGGCCTGGGTTCTGCTGTGGTGAAAGCCTGCGAAGAATGGGCTGCGGAACTGGGGTATCAGAAATGCATAGTTGAGAGCCGGGACAATAAGGTACCGTTTTATCGGCAGCTGGGATATGTGGAGAGCGGGGAACTGACCAAAGGGGATACCTTTTTTGTAATCCGCATGGAAAAGGATTTATAACGGCGCAGAGCCGGATATAAACCGGAGGATACTATGGCATATGAATCACTGATCTGGAAAACAACGGAGCAAAAACGCCTCCTTCATACGCCGGTATTTGATGTATACAGCCAGCATGAGTCGGCGGCAAACGGCCTGGAGGGGGATTATGTGGGCATCCACGCCCCGGACTGGGTGGTGGTGATGGCCGTACACGACGGAAACTTTGTGCTTGTGCGGCAATGGCGGCACGGGGAGGACAGAATTACGCTGGAATTCCCCGGCGGCGTGGCCGATGAAGGCGAGGATCCGGTCAGAACCGCCCTGAGGGAGCTGGAGGAGGAGACGGGATACCGTGCCGGGAAAATTACCTGCCTCGGGCGGGTGAGCGCGAATCCTGCCCTGTTTAAAAACCATTTTTCTGTCTTTCTGGCGGAAGAGCTGGTGCAGACTGGCTGCCAGCATCTGGATGCCGATGAGCTGCTGAAATATGAGGAGCTGCCGGTGGAGGAAGTGATCCGGCGCTTTGGCGACGGGGAGCTGACCCATGCCTATATGGGAACCGCCCTGGCTTTTTATTTCCGGTACAAGCGCTTCCTCAGTCATCCTGTTTGCCCGGGACAACTGTACGGATAACGGGCTGGGGAGCGGGGCAGAATGAAGAAAACGGAAGGCTGGCATAACGTCCGGGGCGTCACAAAAGAAGAGCTGAACAGTGCCGAGGCAGAAACGCGGGAAAAGTATGGGGATCTTCTGGATCTGCCGTATGCGGGAGCGACGGCGCGTCCGCCCATGCCCATGGAAAAGCGTGCGGCTCAGTTTCTTCCCTTTGCCGCGCTTACTGGTTATGAGGATGCCATAGAGGAGACAGGACGCCTGACGGAATCCCGCATCGAGCTGGGTGAGGATGCCCGTGCGGAGCTGGATCTGAAGCTTCGGGAAGCTGTCGGCAGCGGGCGGACCGTGCGTATTACCAGGTTCCTGCAGGATCCGTTTAAGGAAGGCGGCGCCTATGTCGTCGTTACCGGGAAAATTGCGCGGATTGATGCGGCGGCGGAGGAACTGGTCCTGGAAGACAAAATGCGGATTCCGCTTGCGGACGTTGCAGGCCTTGCATGACGGGCGGTACGCATCCGATGAACGCCGCGGCAATCGAAGCGTACGTTTTTTGTGCAGGAACCTGGCAGGCGAGGAAGCCGCTCGCGAGCTTCCACATCTGCCGGGTGATAGACAAAAGCAGCCGGAGGCTGCGAATGCCCGTCCGATTCAGAAACTGTACAAAAATAGCTGTTCAGAACCAGCAGCTCCAGAGATGGCGAAAAGCAGACAGAGCACCTGTCGGAATGACAGGTGCTCTGTTCTTTCAATGACCGGCAGCTGCTGACTCTGAACAGAGCTGCAGATATCTGCGGACACAGCCTGTATGCGGTGTATAATGGCAGGTACCGGAAAAAAACGGGCGGGCTCAGCGGAACTTCACCGCGGTCCCGTATGCCATGACCTCCGCCGCGCTCTGCATAACGGAGGCGGAGGAATAACGAATGCCTACGATGGCGTCCGCGCCAAGGCTCTGGGCCTCTTCCACCATGCGTTTGGTTGCAAGCGCACGGGCGTTGTTCATCATATCGTTATACTTCGTAAGCTCTCCGCCGACCAGGTTCTTTAAGCCGGCACCGATATCCCGCAGGGCGTTTACGGTCTGGATGGTGCTTCCTTTCACCAGGCCCAGCATTTCGAGTTCCTTGCCGGTGATGGCATCAGTAGTTACCAAGATCATCTTCTTCACCACTCCTTATCTCTTTGATGCGTGTAATCAGTGCATATACCATGCCGATTCCCAGCGCAGGCAGGGGAAGGGCAAACAGTATCGAAAAAGGTCCGATTTCGGGGATGTGCACGAGAAAGACGAAATAAACGATCAGATACGCGAGCAGCAGAACCGTTATGACCACCGGAGCAATCATTTTTTTACCATGGCTGTCCGTAGGATCCCCCCCTCCCAAAACGCAGTTTTGTACTTTGACCTGATGGCTGCGGATGATGATTTTGCAACTACGCCTGCAAAACGCAGCCATGGGCAGAATATGTTTCCTCTCTGCGGCAGACTTTGCCGCAGATGCCCGACGTACGGATACCCTGTCGGTAATATAGTACGTCTCCTGTCTGATAATTTCCTATATTTTACAACAAATAAAGATCGAAGTCAAGCGTACAATGCGCAATTCGCTTCTTTTGGGTTACGATACACGCCCGGTCCGTATTGATAACCTGCGCCTGTCATGCCTGCATGAACAGGCAAGGCCGTCAATACAGACCAGGCCTGTGAAGCAGGAACCGCATCCCACAGACTCAAGAAAAAGCACCAAAGGCGCGGCAGGCATGTAAAGCAGGAACAGTCCCAACAGCCTCAGACAAAAGCGCCAAAGGCGCGGCAGGCGTGCGAAGCACGGATTCTCTTTCCATACCGGGACCGATTGTGATATACTGAAAATACAGTCGTCGAAACCCTCCTTCGGAACTGGCTGTTTTTGTCATTTCCGGAGGCGGAATCTGAACAGACAGAACAGAGGTCATTATGAAGAAAAAACCCATCATCCTGCATAGTTTACTGGTCCTTCTGGAGCTGATCGCCCTGGTGCATGATATCCGGGTGTTCGGTGCCGGACTTTTTCAGTATTATACAATCAACAGCAACATTCTGCAGATGCTTGTCTCGGGCTGCATTGTGTATTTCCTCCTGCAGAAAAAGCGTATCCCTTCCCTTTTGGCCTCGCTCCATCTGGTCTGCGCGGTGTGCCTGACCGTCACCTTCATGATCGCGGCTCTGGTGCTGGCCCCGCAGGAAGGCTTTGACTACTATTTCCTCTCGGATGTGGCGCCGATCAACCATTTCCTTGGGCCGGTTCTGTCGGTGCTGACATTTATTTTCACGGAAACGGAGACTGTACTGCCGAAAAGCGCGGTATTTGCGCCAATGGGAGCAACGCTCCTCTATGGTGTCATCGCGCTGCTGCTGAATGCGGCGCGGCTGCTGGACGGGCCGTATTTCTTCCTGCGCGTTCACGATGAGCCCGTTACGACTGTGATTTTGTGGTTTGCAATCATTGCCGTGCTGTGCCTGGCACTTTCCGCATTTTATCTGTGGTGCCGGAAGAAGCGGGCTTCGGGGACGGAAAGAATGCATTCCGGAAATGCCGGCTGAAACATTCCCGCCTGTATTCCTGCGTGAAGCAATAATTCCCCCGGAAAATGCACCTGCATCCCGTGCGGCAGCGGACACAACCGCGCCGCGTTCATCGGAGCATACGGGTTACCCTGATATTTTGGACGAAGGATAATGGGATGAAAAATCAAGGAGATAATTCCCGGACATACATTGCAATCGATCTGAAATCCTTCTACGCCTCCGTGGAGTGCCGGGATATGGGGCTGGATCCCCTCTCAACCAACCTGGTGGTGGCGGATGCGGAGCGGACCGAAAAAACCATCTGCCTGGCGGTTTCGCCGTCGCTGAAAGCCTTCGGGATTCCGGGACGCCCGAGACTTTTTGAGGTGGTGGAGCGGGTGCGGGAGGTGAACGCGGAGCGGAAAGCCCTGCACAGGATCCGCAGTTTCTCAGGACGTTCGTACGATATCAGGGAACTGGAGGCTGATCCGTCACGCGCGGTGGATTACATTACCGCAAAGCCGAGAATGGCACGGTATATGCAGGTCAGCACGGAGATTTACCGGATCTACCTGCGCTCCGTGTCCCCGGAGGATATCTATGTCTACTCCATAGACGAGGTGTTTTTGGACGCCACGCATTACCTGGAAACAAATGGCTTATCGGCCAGGGCCTTCGCGAAGAAGCTGATCCGGAACGTCCAGGATGAAACGGGGATC
The DNA here is from genome assembly GCA_946624325.1 of uncultured Clostridia bacterium. GTDB lineage: Bacteria > Bacillota > Clostridia > Lachnospirales > Lachnospiraceae > Anthropogastromicrobium. The sequence goes on along the minus strand of CAMOSC010000001.1, from coordinate 38,048 downwards.
ACTGCCACGGCCGGGATCGGCACGAATCTGTATCTCGCCAAGATCGCGATGGATATTGTAGCCAAGCACATACCGGCGGACCAGGACGGCGTGCGCATAGCCGAGCTGGATGAGAAGAGCTACCGGCAAAAGCTCTGGAATCACCGGCCGCTGACGGATTTCTGGCGGGTGGGAAAGGGCTATGCGCGGAAGCTGGAAGCCCGCGGACTGTATACCATGGGGGATATTGCCAGATGCTCCGTGGGAAGGAAGGGGGAGCTTCTGAACGCGGATGCTCTGTACCGGATGTTCGGTGTGAACGCGGAGCTTCTGATCGACCACGCCTGGGGTTTTGAGCCTGTAACGATTGCCGATATCAAAGCCTACCGTCCGGATGCGAGTACGGTAGGCGTCGGTCAGGTGCTGGCGGAGCCCTATGATGCCGGAAAAGCCCGGGTGGTCGTGCTGGAGATGGCCGATTCGCTGGCGCTCTCGATGGTTGAGAAGGAACTGGCGGCCAATCAGGTGATCCTGACGGTGGAGTATGATCAATCAAGCCTTGAAGACCCGCAGGTCCGGAAAAGCTATACCGGGGAGATCACCCGGGACCGCTACGGACGCGAGACGCCGAAGCATGCCCACGGCTCTGCTTCCCTTGGCGGATATACCTCCTCGTCGAAGCGGATTCTGCAGGTGACGGAGGAACTGTATAACAGAATTATCAATGCGGCACTCCCCGTCCGGCGCATCTATCTGACCTTCGGCAATGCGAAGCCGGAGGCGGAGGCGGCAAAGGAAACCGCGGAGCAGTATGAGCAGATGGACCTGTTTACGGATTATGCCGCGGCAGAAGAGCTGAGGGCACGGGAGGAACAGGATCTGGAGAAGGAAAAGCGGAGGCAGAAGGCTGTTCTGGAAATCCGGAAGAAGTTTGGAAAGAATGCCATATTAAAGGGGCTGAGCTATGAGGAGGGTGCCACCGGAAGAGAGCGCAATGAACAGGTGGGCGGACACAGGGCGTAAACCCGGCAGGCAAAGGCTCTGTTATTCATGGTTGGCGGCGAAGGCATTTAAATCCGGCAGGCAAAGGCTCTGTTATTCATGGTTGACGACAGAAAAGGGGCTTTAACCGGCCTTGATTATGCTTTACAGTGGTAAAATCAGGTGTTATACTGAAAATATCGGTTACTGTTCTGAGCCAGACTTCAGAAATGGCAAAAAGCGTCATTTCCGGAACTGCGGTGTGCCCGCCAGATGACAATCTCAAGAGGAAACATGGATTTCAGCCTGCTGAATCAATGTTATCTCTCAGAATTGCGCCTGGCTCTGAACGGTTACAAATATCGGAAGCATCGGCGAATGTACAGTAAGGAACTGTTACAGAAGAACTTGAACAGTTCCTAAAGGAGGAAGCATCATGAAATTCCGAAAATTACTGCCACTATTTCTGTTCCTGATTTTGTGTGCAGGCATTACTGCCTATGCCGACCAGGATGGATACTGGACCTATGAGATGACGTCCGGAGGCCTGAAGATTACCGCTTACACCGGGCAGGAAACGGATGTGGTGATTCCGGATGAGATCGGCGGCTACCTGGTTACCACCATTGCGGGCAAAGCCCTGGCGGACAACTATACCATGAGGAGCCTGACGATTCCGGAGGGTATTTCCTCCATCGGCGGGGAAGCCTTCAGGGGCTGCACGGGCCTGTCCCGCATTGTATTCAATGCGAAAAACTGCACGGTCCCCGATGTATGGGTTTATGACGGCAGCAAAGGAGCGGGCGTGTTTTCCGGAGCGGGATCGTCATCTGCGGACGGCCTGACGGTTGTGTTCGGACCGAAGGTGACAAAGATTCCTGACAACCTCTTTAATACTGCCAGCACCGCGGAATACGGCCTAAGCGGATTCCCCTTCGCGTATGTTACGGCCGTGGAATTTCCGGAGACCCTGAAGGAGATCGGGGCAAATGCCTTCAGAAGCTGCCAGCTGCTGGAGGCGGTTTCCCTGGGAGATGATGTAAAGCGCATCGGAAGCAATGCCTTCCAGGGCTGCACGGGGCTGATCTCCTTAAGCCTTGGCGGGGATCTCGCCTATATTGACCCGTATGCATTTGAGAGCTGCACGGCGCTGCATGATATCAGCTGGGGCGGCGGGCTTGATACCATCGGCGCTTCTGCCTTTGCCAATTGCAGCTCGATAGAAACCCTGGATCTGCCGGTTCCGCTGAATATGATTGAGCGAAATGCATTCAACGGCTGCATCGGCCTGACCGCGCTGACGCTGCCGGAAGGCCTGACGGGCATTCAGGCGCAGGCGTTCTGCGGATGCGTGAAGCTGAACAGCATCACGATTAACAGTGAAAAGCTCACAGTACCGGATATCTGGATTTATGACGACAGCAAGGGAGCCGGTGTGTTCTCCGGTGCAGGTTCTTCCTCCCCCGGGGGACTGTCTGTGGCCTTCGGGCCGAAGGTTGTCAGGGTAGCGGATCATCTCTTTGATACAGCCAGCATCAGTGGTGAATATGGTATAAGCGGATTTCCTTATGCCTATGTTACTTCCGTGATGTTCTCCGATTCCGTGAAGGAGATCGGAAGCTGCGCGTTCCGCGGCTGTCAGGTGCTGGAGGAAGTGACCTTCGGAGCGGGGCTGACCGCCATAGAAGGGAATGCCTTCCAGCTCTGCAGAGCTTTGCCTGCGGTGGCATTTCCGGATAAGCTGGCGTCAATAGGGGATTATGCGTTCCAGGCAGATGACGCGCTGGAGGAGATTTCCTGGGGCGCGAGCATGGACAGCATCGGTGCGTTTGCCTTTGCAGACTGCATCTCCCTGGAGGAGCTGGAGCTGACCGTACCGCTGACAACCCTGAAGAACGATGCTTTCGACAGCTGCACGGGGCTTAAGTCCCTCGTTCTTCCGGAAAGCCTTACGAATATCGGTGCGGAGGCTTTTGCGGACTGCATCAAGCTGGCTGAAATCACCATCAACTGTGAAAACCTGACGGCTCCCGAGGTCTGGATTTATGACGGCAGTAAAGGCGCCGGCGTCTTCTCCGGCATCGGTTCTGCCCTTTCGGGCGGCACAAAGGTGAGCTTCGGGGAAACGGTGGGCTTCATCCCGGCGTATCTGTTCGAGACCGCCAGCCAGGAGGAGTACGGAAAGGCCGGATTTGCTTACGCCTATATTACTTCCGTTACGATTCCCGCTTCCGTGAAAGAGATCGGCGAAGCCGCTTTCTGCAGCTGCCAGAATCTTGAAGAGGTGATCTTTGAGGGAGCAGATGCGGAATTCGGCGGGCGGGTATTTGACGGATGCACGGCGTCCGGGTTTGGAATTGCGAGTCTGCCGGGGGGCAGTATTGAAGCATATGCGGGAGAGAAGGGAATCCGCTATACCGCCGCAGAACCGGCAGCGGAGCCGCAGACGGAGGCAGCCGTGGAACCTTTCACGCGCGAGGCCGAAGAAAAGCCCGGAGCTGAGGCGGCCGGAACCTGGACATGTCCGAACGGACATGCCGGCAACACCCTGAACTTCTGTCCGGAGTGCGGCGCAAAGCGCCCCGAGAATGCCTGCAGCGCCTGCGGGGAGGAGTTCCCGGAGGGCAGCAGCTATAAATTCTGCCCGAACTGCGGTGCACCCGTGGAGTAACCGGCCTGCCCCGCACCACCGCAGAGCTGTACGGCTGCGGCGTTCTCACCGAATCCTTTTATAATCAGGGGGACGGTTCTTTGAGTCATCGGAACTGATGAGCCAGAGAACCTGTCCCCCTGATTTATAGTGAACGTCAGAAAAACTGTAAGCCCCGGCGGATGCGCATACCCCCTCGGTTCCGGTAGGTCTCCATATATCCTTTGTTGGCCATGCTCATAAGGAATGTAACGACTCCCATCCGGGCGTAATCCTTCCCATAATCTTCCTTCAGGATGTTCAGCAGTTCCGGCATTGAGATGTCGGCTTCATGATCCCAGATGACTTTCATGAGGACTATTTCACTTGCGCTTAACGCTTTGTTTGTCATATGTTTTTCCGATGCTGTCGATCATATGCCACAATCTTAATGACATTGCGTAACATCCTGATCAAAAGGCGATTACGGGAGCTTTTTCAAGAGGATAATTGCACGCTTCCTTCAATCCGGCCGTAACGGCGCAGGCATCCTTCATAGTCTTCCTGATACCGTCCATAATATCCGAATAGGGCTGTAAGCAGATGTCAAACAAGCCGATGTTGTAGTTTTCACCGTCAAAACGGCCCAGGGCAAACTGGTCGTAGCACTGGAAATAGTGACAGCCGACGCCGTAAGGGTGCGCAGCCGTGGCTTCGATATAATTCCGGATGGCATTGGCGCGGTCTTTCTGGGTTTTCACGCCCTTTAAGCCCGTGGAAACGGGTCCCGCATCCAGCGCACCGAAATGGAATTCGCCGATCATCACCGGCAGGTCCACGCCGAGCCGGACCACGTTGTCGATGGCGGGTGTGGGGTCGAAGGCATAGCAGTTGATGGAGAATACGTCGAAATTCTCCCAGCCGGAGACGATCGCAGGATCGGAAATCCAGGCCCAGCGCATGCCGAGGATCATGTGGTTCGGGTCAGCCTTACGGCAGGCGTTCGCCGGAACGCTTACATACTCCCGGATCAGCTCCGCGGAGAAGGCGCGCAGAAAGGCATCCGCTTCGGGGCTGTTCCTTGAAAGGCTCTCGTGGGGCTCATAGAGATCATCGAAGGAGGTAAGCGTGAGCTTCCAGGCTTTATTCAGCGTTTCCACGCTGCCGTAGGTGCTGCGGATCCGTTCAATGAGCACCTCCTTGCAGCAGCTGCGCTCCGGACAGAAGAGCACCTCATCCGCCACCACCAGGTTGTCCACAAAGGCCCAGGCGGGTTCATTGCGCAGGAAATAGCCGATCATCCAGGGGTCATCCTTCCGGGGAATCAGCCCCTGCGCGCAGCGCTCTGCGCTCTCGCGGTATTCCGGGCTCAGGACATCCGGGAAATCCCGGAAAATATGGATTCCGGTATCCGGAAACTCCGGAAGGGAAGTGACATAGGGAATGCCGGAGGTCCCGAAAAGCGCAGGATCGGACCAGTTGGCGATGGTATTCATGCCGGCGCTCTTTAACTGGGAGGCAATCATTTTCTTCCACGCATCGTACCAGCCGTCGCCGAAGGCCCGGATCAGATTGGCCTGTTCAAAGGAGAACATGCGGCAGTTCCGTCCGCGGCTGTCTGTCCCGGTCCTGTAGGGGTGTCCCTGGTAAAGGGAGCCGTACAGGGGGTCATTTTCGGAGGGAAGCCAGTCCATCCAGGTCTCGATATCGTCAATGCGGCAGTCGCTGCGGATGACCACGCAGTCGGGACCCATGCTGAAAAAGGCATAGCCTTCGGGATCCGTGAGATACCATCTGCCGTCCTTTTTGGTTTTTGAAAAGAACCCGCTGCCAGGCAGGAGCTTCTGCTTCTGCCATCCGCCCCAGGATGTAAAATCCTTTTGCGCGTAATCCCCGGAAAGCTCTCCGGCCGCCGAGCGAAGCGCCTGTACCATCTCTTCCCCAGAGGCAAATTTTCCTTTCCAGCTCTTCTTTTTATACTGTCCCAGCTCATCCACGAATTTCTCGGGCGCTACCGGGAAGCTTTCGGGATAATCGTCCGTGAGCGTCAGATCGGAAACGGAAACGGCGACGTCCTCATAGCGGGGCAGTGTGACGAGGAGCAGCCTGTCGATTTCCTCCCGGTTGACGCGTCTTCCGTGGCAGGTGATCTTTAACTGTCCCGGTGCACGCTCCGGGAAGAGCTCCTTGGCCTTGAGCCATTCCAGATCGATGACAATCTGGGTGGGAATCCCCGGGAGTACGCCGGTCTGCATGTCAAATACATAGTCGCCGGGCTCCAGGGTGCTGTAAGCCTGCAGCTGGAAAGCCAGGGAATTCTCCGTATCGGCGCAGAGCGTCAGAAGCACGTAGCGCTCGGGAATATCCTTAAGAAAGGTCAGGTCGAAGCCGGCTCCTTCATGGGAGAGCAGGAATGAGGCTGCCAGGGTATCGCTTCCTGCGCAGGCTTTTACCTGTTCAGGAACCGTCGCGAGTCTGCTGCAGCCTGCCGTTAACGGTATGGAGTTTATTGGGATCTGTCGCATGGCGGTACCTCCTTGTGTTGCGTATGGCAAATTCGTTACTAGCACACCGTTTCCTAAGTAACTGGTTCAATCCTCGCCTGATTTTTCGGCTGCTGAGTTGTCGTCAGTCGCCGCAGTCAGCATTTTATAGTGGACGTCAGAAAAACCTGACGGACACTGTAAGCCCCGGCGGATGCGCATAATACCCCCTCGGGCATACCCCCTCGGACATATCCCTTCGGGCATACCCTCTCGGGCACAGGCAGACGGATTTGCCAGGGAAATATGCCGCCTTAGGGCGGCGCAAATCCGGCACGGCAGACGATAAAGTAAAGAGAACTTTGTCGTTTGCGATAGTTACTGGTAATTGTGCAGAAACGGATTCCGGAAACGTCAAAACAGCAGTGTCTCCGGTGATACATGGAAACACTGCTGTTTCGGGGCTTATCAGCGCAGTACAATGACCGGGGATTTCAGTACGCCGACGCGCCACAGCTGGTATTCGTAGGACCAGTAATCTCCTTTGGTCCTCCAGACATTCGGTCCGAACCAGGTCTGGATTTCATCGCAGTTATGAACCGCACCGAAGGTGTTGACGCGGCTGCCGTACATGGTGATGTCCACGCGGTGCTCACCCGGGGCAAGGATTCCCAGATCCGCCATATAGGGCGAGAAGGCAAGCGTTCCCTTCTTTTCCCCGTCTGCGGAAACCGCTAACAGAGGAGCGCGGAACTTGCTGATGCGCAGCCATACGTGCCGTTCTTCCTCCAGCTTCAGGCTTGTGTGATAGGTCAGGTTGCCGCCGTAGAAGGGCAGGCCCTGTGCGGCGATATCCCCGAAGGCAAGCTCCCGCACCGGAGGAATCAGCTTCGCAAAGGCGCCCTGAACGCGGACGCCGAAATCGCCCAGCAGATACATGGCTTCCGGATTTGCCGCGGAATTAAAGGGGATGGTCACTTCCAGAAGATTATCACCGGCAAGGATGGTGCCGAGAGATACCTTCTGAATGGCGGGATCCACATAGAATCCCTCCAGAAGACTGCCGGGCTTCCCGTTCAGAAAAACTTTGCAGCGGTCCGCGCATTCCAGCGCCAGAACGGTGTTTTCAACGGCCGTTTCGCTGTGAATGGTCATGCGGAGCGCGAGCGTATGCATGGGCTCCGCGGATGCCGCATCCCCGGTAACCCAGGGCTGGGCAAAGGCTTCCATGCGCAGCGGCATTCCCAGCTTCTCGCGGAAGAGGTTGTCGATGCGGAGAATTTCTTCCCTGGGCTGCCAGGGCTCCTCGTCGAAACGGTATTCCGCCTGGTCTAACAGCAGGACGTTCGGCTCCTCCAGGGTGACGGGAACGGGAACTGCCGTCAGCTGGATGCCCTCATCAGTCATATCCGGCGGTATGGCGCCGGCGCCTGCAACGGACAGGGCCGGTCCCTGTACATCCGTACCCGGGACATCCGTCTGCTGCATTCTGCTCCGGACGGCCTGGCTTCTCGCAACTGCTTCCGACAGGCGGTTCTCCATGCTTTCTGCCGGACGGCTGTCTGCGCGTTTGCCGGCGGCATCCGTCTCCGGCCGCAGGGCTTCCAGCTTCAGCAGCAGGCTGTCATGCTCGTAAAGCTCTGCGCGCAGGATGGTACGGTTTCCCTGATACGTACAGAGGACGGGGTACAGCTTTCCGTCCGTGGCGCGGTACTCGGTCACCCTGAAGCGGCCCGAGAGCGTGATGGTGAGTATCTCCTTATTCGGAAGATCCGGCGTCGGCATTTTCTTGACGTGGGCGAGGAACAGCCAGTCTGTTTTTCCTTCGGTCCGGTGCTGATAGATGAGGTTGTCGCTTCTCAGACCGTACTGGTTTCTCACTTCGATAAAACGGCAGGGCTCCAGGGCGGCCAGAAGGGCCTCGCGCGTGAAGGGAACCTGCTCGCAGCGTTCCACCAGGCGTTTTACGCGCTCGGATGGACGCGCCGACTCAAGGGACGGCGTTTTTCCGGCAAAAATAATGCGGCCGCCGGCATCCCGGAAAGCCTCCAGGAGGTCTATGGTTGTACGGCGGAGCGTGACGCAGTTGGGCACCACCAGGACTTCGTAGGACATCTCTCCCACCGGGAAGGATTTTCTTGTGATGGTTTTTCCCTGGGCCTGCTCCGGCAGCAGGGATTCCGCGATCAGGTCGAAATCCTGAAGACCGTAGAGGAGGATATCGAACAGGTCGAGGAACTGGCGGTCCATCTCGGAGCGGATACTGCCGGTCTGATCCTCGCAGCCCCAGTAGAGCCAGTAGGATTCGATCGGATGGATGACGCCGATGCGCTCGACGGCCTTACCCCTGGTCAGGCAGGTGTTGATCCTGGCGAAATAGGTTTCCATGGCGTCATATTGCCTGTACCAGGGTGACTGGAAGCCGATGGAGGCGGGATAATCCCGTTTCGCCTCCCCTTCCATGGAGGTCCAGAAAAGATGGGGAACCCTGAGGGTTACGCCGAGTGCTGCCTGCCAGTCTCCCTGAAGCTTGTGGCCGCGGAAATCGAAATCCCAGTTGGTTACGCCGTAGAGCTCGCTCATCATGCCCTCACGGCCATACTGATGGACGGCGCTCTGTGCCTGCTTGGCCGTGGAGAGCTCCCGGAAATCGCAGAGCATGTCAATGCCCGGAATATCCATGGAACGGTAGAAACGCATGGCCTCGCTCAGGGCCTGGGTCTGGGAGAGAAGGGTCTGTTCGCACATGACATGACCCGTCATGCGGATGCCGTGCTCCCGGCACCAGCTGCCCACGGTATCCGAAAAGGCTTCGCAGAAACGCTCCGCAAGGTGATCGTGATATTCATAGCGGCGCACGGATATTTTACCGTCCGGAAGCTCCCAGATGAGCTCCGGAAGATGCTTGATCAGGCTGTGGTTGTAGGCGGCATGGAAGGTTTCCTCCAGGTCGTCTGTCCAGGGCAGGGTAACGGCCGTTTCATCCTGGGCGGTCCTCAGATTTCCTTTCATGGAGCACTGGGGCTCATCGGTAAAGATTGAAGGCATCTCCCTGCCGAAAAATTCACCGAATTCACGGAAGTAGGCTTCGTGGGTCACCTCGATAAAGCGCTCCACGGCCTTTTTGTCCAGGGTATTCAGATAAGCCTGGTTGTTGTACCAGGGATTATCCCCCGAAATCTCAAGGTAGGCGTACCAGGCTTTTTCCCCGTCCTGGAGTTCATCGCGGCCGGGACGGATCATGCGGTAGCCGGCAAGCTTTCCGTTGTCCAGCCGGACGGCATAGCGTCCAAGCTCCCTGCGTTCCGCACTGCGGACTGCTTTTCCGGTTGATGTTTTTTCCGCGCTGTCTTCAACGGCGCTTTTCAGCTCCTGCGGGCTGAATACCAGAAAACGGATCCGGTAGGCGTGATCCCGCGTGACAAGGCCGCCTGCGGCACCGGAGGGCCAGCGGTCCTCATCGTACAGGTAGGTGAGCATGTCCTTTTCCTGAAGTTTGTCCTTGGCAAAGCGTACGAGATCCATAAATTCCGGGCTCAGGTAAGGCGTGGACATACCGGTCCTTACATGGAGATGGCCGCCGCCCATACCCATTTCCTGCAGGGTATCGACGCAGCGGGAGATGTTTTCCCGGGTCATGGCACAGTTCCAGGCCCAGAAAGGCGCACCGCGGTATTCTTTTGTGGGATTTGCAAAGAGATTGCCATCAAGCGTTTCGCTGTTCGGATAGAGCTTTCCGTATTCTTCTGTTTTCATGAATTGTCTCCTGTCCTGGGGCTGGCAACAGTGTATATGATTTTTTTCTATTACTTATCCTATCGTTACTGTTCAGAGCCAGATTCCGGAAATGGCCAAAAGCAGCCATTTCCGGAGTTGTGGCGTGCTCGCCAGATGTAAATCTGTGTGCAATCATGGATTTCAGCCAGCTGAATCCATGATTGCACACAGATTTACGCCTGACTCGGAACAGGAACATGCTATCATTAAAATCATAGCGCAGCAGGGGCGGTTTGTCAAATCCTTCTACAGATCGGGGAGTATGGAAAATAATCGCTGTGCATCCTGCCGGAGATTTTTATGGTATGATGTAATTCAGCTGTAAGTCCCTTTTATGTTTTTGTTACTGTTCAGAGCCAGATTTCAGAAATGGCATAAAGCGCCATTTCTGAAATTGTGGCGTGCTCGCCAGATGCAAATCTGAGGAAAATCATGGATTTCCGCCAGCGGAATCCATGATTTTCCTCAGATTTGCGCCTGGCTCTGAACAGTAACATGTTTTTATGACGTTACCATAGAACAGTCGCAGCCTTGAAAGGAAAGAAGATGGAGTACGAGCGTTTTCAGGAAATACTGCAGGATGAGGCAGAGCAGATCCCGGAGAGATTTTTCGGGGAGCTGAACGGAGGCGTAATCATAGCACCGGAAGTCAAATACAGCCCGTACGCACGGGGGAACGATCTCTATATTGCGGGGGAGTACCAGTACAGCCATCAGACCGGGTGCCGGATCGTTATTTACTACGGCAGCATGGAGCGCCTGTACGGCTTTCTTCCGGAGGAGCAGCTGCGGGTACGCATCCGGGAGGTGCTTCGTCATGAACTGAAGCACCATGTGGAACGGCTGGCGGGGGAGCATTCCCTGGAGGACTGGGACAGGAGGGAACTCGCGAAATACCTGAGAGAGGGCGGGGATGCTTCAGAGTAATCCGTGCGTCCGGCTCTGCCGGTGCAGGAGATTTGTTGCTGTTCAGAGTCAGATGCAGATTCAGGCGAAAGCCTGAATCTGAAGGGCGTCACATTTTGTTCCTGTTCAGAGTCGGACTCCGGAAATGGAAATACGCCATTTCCGGAATTTTTTATTATTTGTCATGATGTAACCAATGATGTAACCATTGTCTCCTAAAATAGAGCCATAAGCAAAAACAAAGAGAGAAAGAACTTCTCCGGCAAGAAAAAACAGTAACATTTATGGCAGATAATCTGAAATATGTGAGATAAAGGAGAACATCATGAGGCGATTCGGATTCAGAAAAAAACTTACGGCAGCTATTTCCATGATCCTGCTTACCCTGTCCGTGGTTCCGGCACAGACCGCAAAGGCCGCTTATACGAGCGAAGCCCTGGCCGATGCTTCCGCCATTGATGTTCCGGTTCAGTTCCGCCAGAACGATGCCAGAAACATGCTGGCGATGATCAACGAACTCCGCACCAATCCCGAAAAGGCATGGGCCCTGACAGAGAGCGGAGCCAAAAGAAATTACAGCGGACTGAAAGCGCTCAGCTATGATTATACGCTGGAAGAAATTGCCATGCAGCGGGCAGTGGAAGCCGCTGTACGCTGGGATCATCTCCGCCCGTCAGGAAATTACGTATTCGCTCTGCTGACCGAGAAGGGTTACAGATGCAGCGTGGGAGAAAATCTCGCTGCCGGCTCTGCCAATGCGGCGAATGCGTTCAATGTACTCTGCGAGGAAAACAAGAATTACGCGGGGCAGGGTCACCGCAGGAACATGCTCAGCGACAAATATACCGCGGTTGGCATCGGACATGTGATTGTGAACGGAACCCATTACTGGGCGCAGGTTTTCGGAGGCCTGAATCTCCAGCCGACAGCCACCCCCGCCAACAATAACGACTGCATCGTAACGGTTCAGGGCAGCAACGGATATTTCAAAAATATCATTCTGGAAGCGGCATCGAATTCGGTTACCATGGCTGCGGGTTCCTCCCTCGGACTTCCTGCGGTAAGCGCCCGCTTTGCACACAGTGCCATATGGCCGTCCGGCAGCATGAAAATCAGTCCCTGCATCAGCTGGACCTCCTCCAACCCCTCCGTAGCCCAGGTGCAGGGAAACAACATCGTTTCCGGTAAAGCGGGAAGTGCTGTGATTACCGGCACCATGATGGGCGGAAACGTCCGGATTGATGTGACGGTGACCGGCGTACAGGGAGGCGCGGAGACGCCGAAGCCCGCCAAGGCCACCGGCTTCAGGGCCAGATCCCATACGCTGGGCGTGACAATCGAATGGAACCCGGTTCCGAATGCGGACGGCTATATTATCTACAGCCGCGTCGGAAACAGCGGCAGCTTCTCATACAAATATGTGGTCACCAAGACGAACTTCACGGATCTGAAAGCCTCGGCGGACAGCTGGAACTTCTATATGGTCTTCCCCTACACCTTCAATGAAAAAGGTTCCCGGGTAGTGAATACCCAGAGCGATTATGTATACGGAAAGATGGTCCGGAAATAAGCCGGTTCACGCCTGCCGGATATCCGAACAGAAAAAACCCCGCCGTTCGAGCGGGGTTTTTGATATAAGCTGCAGCTGTTCAGGACCGGCATCCTTTCCGCCTGCCGGCCTGCCTGCCTGTGCCCGAAGGGGTATGCCCGAGGGGGTATGCGCACCGCCAGGGCTTACAGTGTCCGCCAGGTTTTTTCTGGCGTTCACTATACCTAAGGAACTGTACGAAAATAACTTAGGAAAAAGGCGAAGGATAAATTTCGTCCTGCAAGGCGGAGGAAGGCGGCGATGCGGGCATCGCCAACTGACGACAACGAAGTCAGGGCGGAATTTAGACAAGCATTTTTCCTAAGTTATTGATGGACAGTTCCTAAGCTTCTGTCCGCATTATCTGCCGAAATAACGGTCAAGACCGTCGGCAAAGCCCTTGATCATGAGGGCCTGATAGGCGGGATCCTGCATGCGCTGGTCCTCATCGGGGTTGGACATGAAGCCCATCTCGGCTATGGTCACCGGTACCTGGCACCAGTTGATGCCGGTCATGGTGTCATCCTGCAGAAGACCGCGGTTTACTGCGCCGGTTGTCTGGCAGAAGACGTTGAGCAGGGTCTGTGAGAGCGCGTTGCTGGCATTGATCAGCTCGGCACTCATGTAGGGATTGGCCGGAGACGGCGCATAGAACATGGCGCCGGAGACGTCGGGATTGTCCGAGCTGTTGGCATGGATGCGCAGGAAGACCTCGCAGCCGCTGGAATTAGCCACCTCGGCGCGCTCTTTATTGCTCAGGGTGCAGTCGTTGGTGCGGCGGATCATAACCACCTGGTACCCGCGGGCGATGAGCTCCTGTTCAAGCCCGAGTGCAATGGTGAGGTTCAGATCACGCTCTGCGGCGCCGGTCACCACGCCGGAGGTTCCGGTGGTGAGCTTGGCTTTCATAACGCTGGAGCCGGGGCCGTTGGGCTCGGTTTCGCTGATTCCGTAAGCCTGGTGGCCTGCGTCTATGCAGATAATGTGGCCGGCCGGGGCCGGCTGGGAAGCCTGACCGCTGTCGGGTGCAGGCGGCTGTGCGTTCGGATCGGCCGCGGGAGCGTTCTCCATGGCTGCCGCTTTGGTATTGACCAGGTAATTGATGTTGATATAGCCGGTATTTCCGGTGTGGTAGAATACATTGGCCCATTCACCTTCAATGCCCAGAATCAGCACTTCTTCGCCCCGGTAAAGCTTGTCGACCACGGCCGTATCCGTGGAGGGGCCCTGCCTGAGGTTCAGGGTGTCGGCATTGACATACCAGTGCGTATCAACCGCCAGGCTTTCCGCAGGCGGTTCGGCAGGTGCTTCGGTTACGGCCTCGGTAGTGATTTCTTCCGTAGGCTCCTCCGTGACGGGTGCCTGTGTGGTTTCCTCCTCCGTGACCGGAGCGATAGTGGTTTGTTCTTCGGTTGCGGCGTCAGTGGTTGTAACCGCAGGAAGGACGGGCAGCTGCTGTCCCCTGTTGGTTGTGGAATTGTCGTTGCAGCCGGAAAGCGCCAGAAGCGCGGCTGCGGCAAAGACAGCAATACGTCGGCTGATGGCGAAACGTTTCATGGTTTATGCCTCGTTTCTGTGCTGTTAAGGAGAGACAGAGCCCCGGAATCATGCGCCTGATAAAGCTCCGGGCTCAGGGGAAAAGAATATGTGATTCGGACTGCCGTTCCGCACCGGAAATTCCATTGGGATGCATAACAGCACAAAAACATCCTTTCCGGTTTTGTCCGGGTGACGGAAGACAAGTAAATAAGCCACTTTCAGAGCATACATACGTTCTTGTTATAGCACGTTTCTGTCAAAAAGGCAAGGGAAAGGGAAAAGTGTAATATACTGTAATATTTTTTTAAGAGGATTGCAATTTTTCCGTGAAAAAGCGGCTTGACAAGAGTACTTGGTTCGTGGTTAGATAATGCCTGTAAGATCAGCGTTCTGCGCCTGTTCTTACGATGCGGCGTATTCACAGATTTGCGCCTGACTCTGAAAAATTACAAAAAAAACGGAGGTTCATTATAGATATGTCAGATGAATACGATAAGGCCCGGCGTCTGGGTCAGAGATGCTATCAGAAATATCTGTTTGAGGGGAAATATCCCTATCTGCAGGTACTGGAGGAGATCCTTTCCCACGCGGAAGTGGTTTCCGAGCAGAAGCTGGGAATCATCCAGATTCCCGCGGAGCTGATCGTGGGAACCTATTCCGCCGGACGGCGTACCGCTTTTGCGCCGAATTTCATGCCCCTGCTTTCTTCGGGCTCCGAGTTCGCTTCCAAGTGGTCCACCCTGTGCAAGGCCCATATTGATGAGGGAATACGCGATCCCATCAAGGCGATCGAGTTCATGAACCGGTATTATGTCATAGAGGGCAACAAGCGGGTCAGCGTGCTGAAGTTTTTTGATGCCGTCACCATCCAGGGCAGCGTCACCCGCATGATCCCGAAGCGGACGGATGAACCCGAGAACCGCCTGTACTTCGAATATCTGGATTTTAACCGGAAAACCGGCGTAAATTATCTCATCTTTTCCGAGCCGGGAAGCTACGCCGAGCTGGAGAAGATGATGGGCAAGAGCGGGAGTACGGAATACAGCGAGGAGGAGCTGCAGAATCTGCGTTCCGCATATGTGCGCTTTGCAAAGGCCTATTCCGAAAAATGCGGGGATTCCCCGAAGGTCCAGCCGGCTGACGCCATGCTGGTGTACCTGCAGATGTATTCCTATCAGGAATTATGCGAGGCCATGCCGTCCAAGCTGCGCGGCGATATCGACAAGATCTGGGAGGATATCCAGCTTCTGGCGGTTCCGCAGCCCACGGAGATTGTGACGGAGCCCGCCGAGGCGCCGAAAAAGAATTTCATTGAGCGGCTGCTGACACCGGGCAGCAGCAGGAAGCTGAAGATTACCTTCATTCATGAAAAGACGAAGGACAGTTCTGCCTGGACCTACAGCCATGAACTCGGAAGGCTGCATCTGGATGATGTCTTTGGAGACCAGGTTGAAACCGTCTGCATGGACAATATACAGCCCGGGGAGTCCCTGGAGAAGGCCCTGGAAGCGGCTGTCGCCTTAAAGAGCGACGTCATCTTCACCACTACGCCGCAGTTTCTTGAGGGAAGCCTGAAGGCCGCGGTGCGCCATCCGGAGGTAAAAATCCTCAACTGCTCGGTCAATCCGGCCCACCGCTACGTGCGCACCTATTATGCACGGCTTTTCGAGGCGAAGTTCCTGGCGGGAATGATTGCCGGCGCTGTCAGCCGCGACGGAGCCATCGGTTATATCGCGGATTATCCCATCTCGGGCATGATCGCAAATATCAACGCCTTTGCGGCAGGGGCAAAAATGGTCAACCCGCGCGCAAAGGTGTATCTGGAGTGGACCAGCGTTACGCCGGTGGAGGAGATCCTGACGCACTTTAAGAAATGGGGCGTCCACATCGTTTCCACCCAGGAGATGGTGAAGCTGGATGCGGATCACCGCCTGTTCGGCCTGATCAATCTGGAAAACGACACGCCGGAAAATCTGGCCATGGCTACCTGGCACTGGGGTGAGATGTACCGGAAGCTGGTTCAGAGCATCATAGACGGCGGATTCGCCGCGGAGGATTCGGACGGTCTGGCACTGGGCTACTGGTGGGGACTGAAGGCCGGGGCCATAGAGCTTGTGTGCTCCAATAAGATTCCTGCTCCCGTCAGGCAGCTGGTGGACCTGGTCCGCCTGAATATCTGCAACGGTGATTTCCGCCCGTTTACCGGGCCGATTGCCACGCAGGAAGGCGTGATCAGCCAGGAAGAGCATGAACATCTGTCTCCGGCGGATATCATCAGCATGAACTGGCTTGCGGAGAATGTCGTAGGATCCCTTCCGGAATGGAATACCCTGAACGAAGAAGGAAAGGCATTGGTGGATGTGCAGGGCGTCATACCGCCGGAAGAGGAAACCGTGAAATGAAAATTCTGATTCTTGCAGATGTCGAATCAAAGGGCCTGTATGATTATTTTGAAAAATCCAAGCTGGACGGGATCGACCTGATCATTTCCTGCGGGGATTTAAAAGCCAGCTATCTGTCCTTTCTTGCTACCTTTACCAAAGCGCCGGTGCTGTATATCCACGGGAACCATGACAACCGTTACGAGACAGACCCGCCGGAGGGCTGCATTGACATCGACGATAAAATCTACTGCTTCCGGGGCCTGAGAATACTGGGCCTCGGCGGCTGCCTGCGCTACAAACCGGGGCCGTATATGTATACCCAGAAAGAGATGCATAAGCGTGCGAAGAAGCTGCGCTGGAAGCTGCACAGAAGCCATGGCTTCGATATCCTGGTGGGACATGCGCCGGCGTACCGTATCAATGACGGGACGGATATGCCGCATACGGGCTTTGAGGTGTTCGTGAAGCTCATGGACCGCTATGCCCCGCGCTATTTCCTGCACGGACATGTGCACGCCAATTACAGCGACGGCTTTAAGCGCCGCTCTGCGTATGGGAAGACAGAGATTATCAATGGGTATGAGCGGTATATCCTGGAAATCGATGATGATACGCTCAGGAATGATACGAGCAGGAAGGCCAGAATGGATCGCAGCGGGATGGGATATTTTTTTTAAAGACAAAAGGCAGACGGTTACTGATCCGTCTGCCTTTTGTCTTTGCGCGTGTCTTTCCCGGAAAACCAGGCGAGGGTCCTGCCGAAGAGATAGATCATGGCGGGGATGACAATGGTGCAGAATAGCGCGGCCATGAGCATGGACCGTGCAAAGTCGCTGTCAAAAAAAGAACTGATTAATGCGGTGAGATAGAGCGCGGCGAGAATGACAACGCCGATGAGCGCAAGAATGCGCTGCCCTTTTGTGCGGGGGACGGAGGCCGGGTTTGGCGCGGCCGCAGTTCCGTTTTTTTCCTGATCAGACAAAGGTGTCTGCCTGTTATCGGTATTTTCCATGAGGTTTTCCTTTTTGTCGTTTTCGCCATTTCCGGATTCTGACTCTGATCAGTTACCGTATCTGAACAATTTTATTCGGACCAGAAGCCGGTCAGCTGGGCGGAGGCCTCGCCGGTTACGATAATGCCGAAGGATACGGAAGAGCCGGCGGGTATAACGCTGTTGAAATCGCGGGCGGCAAGAAGCCGGTTGTTCCCGAAACCGCCGACATCGCAGTTCCAGAAATCTGAATTTTCCACATCGAAGGCCCATGTGAGGCGCAGGCGCCAGCCGGAAATATCGGAAGCCGTCTGGTTGATCAGCGTGATATCATATTCGCAGGAGCGGGCGGAATTGTAGGTTCCCGGAATCTGCGCGATTTCCGCCATAAGCCCGTTTCCGAGGGGCTGGGACAGCGTGTTGTATGCGCTGTCCGTCGGCATGAAAGCGCCCTCGGCGGAATAGGTATCCGTGCTGTTGAGCCGCTCCGTGTACCAGAGAGCCGCCGTGGAGAGCTCGAAGCTCCAGAAATCCTCGGCGGAGGTGGGGAGAAGAAGCGCGTTATCGGCTTCCCCGTAGGGAGCGCACAGCGGCCCCAGAAAATATCCGGTGTCGAAGCTGTCCAGCAGATCCTTCCAGAGATCAGCCTGCCAGGTGTCCACCATGCCGTCTGCCTGGCAGACGCCAAATTCCGTGACGATAAGGGGCATGCCCTGCTGGATGGTGGTCTCCAGTTTTTCCCGTACGGAATCCTCCCAGGCGGAAGAGTCTACAGTAATGGAATAGAGAAGGTTGCTGCGGTCCACCGGGGAAGCTACCGCACATTCGGTATACGCAAAGCTTCCCGGGATATCCACGAGGACGACGCTCTGAGGCGCCCCTGAGCGGATGGTATCGATCAGGTCGGGCGCATAATCTCTGGCATCGGCCCACGAGGACGCGCCGAAATCGCAGAGCTCATAGAGAACCTGGCCGCGGCTGCCGAGCGTATTGACCGTATCTGCAAAAAAGGATGCCGCAAGCTCCTTTTCGGATGAAAGATCGGAGCCTTCCGGCGCGTACCAGCATATCACGAGATAAAGCCCCAGATCCTGAATATTGTCTGCCGCTTCTTTCAGACTTCCGCGGATCTGAAAAATCTGTTCCTGGTCGTTGTTCAGCCATGCCTCATGCTCCTCGCTGCCAAGACACAGGCGAATGGCATTGATGCCCCAGTTGTCGCGGATAACCCGGAGAAGTTCATAATTGATGTATTGCGGATTCTCTACAAAACTGCTGATGGAAACGCCCTGGAGCTGGAAGGGAGCGCCCGTGCTGTCGGTGACAGCGGAGCCTGAAACGGAGAGGGCGCCGTGGATTTCGTAGGGCGTCCGGACCGGAGCCCCGTATGTGTCTGTATCCATGGCGTATGCAGAAGAGCGTCCGGCCGCCGTAAGAGAGAAGGCCATGAGCAGAAGCAGAAGCCCTCCGCCAAAAATCAGTTCATGTATAAGATGAAAGAATCCGTCTGCGGAAAAATTCTTCCGCAGGCGAACAGTACAGTTTTTTGCCTGAGCATTCATAATGACACCTCGTCATAGACCGCTGCGGGACCGGGCTTTGTCGCAAGACCCGTGAAAAGCCCACAGATATATTTTCAGTATAGCACAGACGTTTCCGGTTGAAAACGAAGAAACTCTTTCAATTTCCTTACAGGGCGGGCGCCTTGGAGATTGCGGCCCGGGCGGATTTGTGGTATGCTGATAACCATTCGAAGAGGAGGCGCAATTCCGGAAAAGTGCGGCGGGGAGAATCCGGAATGATGAACCTGACGAAAAACGGGGCTACCGTTCGGAGCCAGACTCCGGAAATGGCAAAAACGCCATTTCCGGAGTTGTGGCGCGCCTGTCAGATGCAAATCTGTACGAAATCATGGATTGGCGCCTGGCTCTGAACAGTAACAAACCAGAAAATGAGAGCGGAGCGTAACCTATGAAACAAGAGACAAAAACCCTGAAAATACTTGCGACGTCGGATACCCACGGGAAGTTTGTACCGTGGGATTATGCGCTGAACGCAGAGAGCCTGACAGGCAGCATGGCCCAGCTGGCCTCGGCCGTGAAGGCCCTTCGGGATGAGAATACACTTCTGCTGGACGCCGGAGATACCGTCCAGGATAACTCAGCGGACCAGTTTATCACGGCGGACAAGGGCCGGATCCATCCGATGATTGCCGCCATGAATGCCATGCGGTATGATGTCTGGGTTCCGGGAAATCACGAGTACAATTTCGGGATGGATGTGCTGAAGCGCTTAATGGGGCAGCAGGAAGCCAGGGTCCTCACCGGGAATGTGCGCGATGCGAAAGGCGCCGCCCTGGCCGACGCATATATCATCCTGGAGAAAAACGGCCTGCGGATCGGAATCATAGGAATGATTACGCCCAATATCACCCGATGGGATACGGTAAACCTGAAAGGGTGGCAGGTTTCGGATCCGCTGGAGGAGACAGGGAAGCTCCTGAAGGAGCTGCGTTCGCAATCGGATGTCCTGATCGGCGTCTATCATATGGGACTGAGCAATGAGTACGGTACGCCCAACTCCGGCGTGACGGATATCCTGGAGCACTGCCCGGAATTTGACCTGATGATAGCCGCCCATGAGCACAGGGAGGTGAGCGGACAGCTGATCGGAGGCGTGCCGGTGGTGGAAAACCTGTACCAGGCGCAGACCATGGCGGAGGTGGTCCTGACACTCGGGCGCGGAGAGGAAACAGACGGGAAGTGGAAGGTCACGGACCGGAAAATCCGCATGATTGAGGCAAAAGAATACGAGCCCGATCCGGAACTTATGAGGCTGCTGGCACCCTATGACGAGCAGGCAAGGCGAAATGCCGAGGTGCTGATCGGCCGCTTTGAGGGGGAAAGCCTGTCCCCGGTGAACGAGATTGCCCAGATTCCGGAAGCACAGATCCGGAATACCGCCCTGATCGACCTGATCAACCGGGTGCAGATGTATTATACCGGCGCCGCGGTTTCGGCCACATCGCTCTCCAACCTGAATGCGAACCTGTTCCGCGGCCCCATCCGAAGGTGCGACGTGTCGCTGATCTACCGTTATACCAACAGCCTCTATAAAGTGAAAATGAACGGAAGGCAGCTGAAGGCCTGGATGGAATGGTCCGCATCCTACTTCAATACCTGGCATCCGGGAGACCTGACCATCTCGTTCAGGGAAACCATCCGCGCCTACAATTATGATGTCTTTTCAGGTGTCCGCTATGAGATCAACCTGTCAAAAGAGCCCGGAAACCGTATTGAGAACCTGACCTGGGCGGACGGAAGGCCTGTAGGGGAGGAAGAGACGTTCACGGCGGCGGTGAACAATTACCGTGTAACCTCGCAGCTCTGCGTCCCCGGGGAGATTTACGGAGAGGGGGATGTGCCGCAGCTGCTGGAAATGGATGTGCACGGCGAGATCGGGGGGATCCGCGAGCTGATCGGCGACTATATTGTCCGCGTAAAGGGCGGTATCCTTACGGAAGAGCAGGAGAATAACTGGCGCATTACGGGTATCGACTGGAATCCGGACATGCGCAGGAAGGCCGTCCGGCTCCTGGCGGAGGGCAGGCTTGCCATCCCGTCATCCGCCGACGGAAGAACCCCGAACGTGCGCTCCGTTACCGAGCGGGATGTTGCGGCGGCGGAGCCGGAGAATGTTTAAAGAATTCCCCGGAGAGCCGAAACCTCGTTTACGACAGTTTCCATAGCCTGCTCAAACAGGCCTGCGCGGTCCGGCGACAGCGTGTTTTCATCTGCTTCTTCCGGCTCCAGGACAAAATCCCAGGCAAGTGCAAACCATTCTTCATCGGAGATCTCCTGTGCCTCCTCACCGTCCGCGAGCGCCTTCCAGAGCCTGGAAAACCACAGCTCCCAGCGCTTTTGGTAGTACCGACTTAACAGGCCGCCGTACTGTCTGTAGGCGTAATCGGAGAGCTTTGCGGCGGTATCCCGGTAAGCCCAGACGGTAATCAGGGCTTTTGCGTCCATGCAGAAGAGATCCGCGGAGAAATCATCATAACGTTTCCCTTCGCGGAGGGCTTTCCCGGTCCAGTCTGAGAGGCGGGTATCCTCCCGGGCGTACATGAGCGCGTCACAGGCGGATAAAAGCCTCAGAAAAGCCGCCGATTCCCGTTCAAAGCCTTTACAATCCCGCTCCCTGTAACAGGAAAGGGCGCGGAAGGCACGCTCCGTGCCAAGCAGGTTCAGGGTCTGCCGCAGCAGGTCCTGCAGGTCATAGAGATAACATGCGCTGTGCCGGGCCTCCTGAAAACAGTCGATAAAGAGCTGCACTGCCTGATAAAATTCCTTCGGATCATAATAGGGCTTCTTGACTGTTGCGGAATTCAGCTCATTGTAAACCTCTCCGTATTCCATGGAGAGCCGGGGACGGTAACAGAAAATCTGTGAATACCCGCCGTGATGGCTGTATCCCGGATTGCGGTAGGCGGTGGAAAGAAGGATGTCCCATGCCCTGCCAAGGGCTGCGGATTCAAAGCCATAGCGCCTTTTTGCATACTGCCGGATCCAGCGGGAGAGGGAAGGCGGATCCTCGCGCCAGGCCATCTCAAAGAGCAGCTCAAAAAGCACCGGGTTCTGCCGGGTCGCCTCCGCGGTGAAACCGATTCCCCGCATAAGGGGGTGCGCTTTCCGCGCGGCCGGAATCCCGGCTGCGAGAACATCGGCCTCCCCGTGGGTTGAAAGCCTTCCTCCGTACATATCGAGCATGCAGTAAATCCAGGGCGTACCCTGAAAATCATTCTTTACAAACCCGGGGTTGTCCGTGGAGGAGAGGTCCAGGATCAGCAGGTGCCTGCTTCTGCGGTCGGCATCAAAGCCGGCAAGAAAAGCGCTGCTCGGGTTATTCTGCCAGGCCTGGACCATCCAGACGGCAGCCGGGTCCGCTTCAAGCATGGCCGCGTGAATACAGTGCGCGGCTTTGCCGTCCGTGAGGGCTTCCGGACGTTTTCCGCCTTCATGGTAGGGATCCGCCGCATAATAGTGACTGAAATCTCCGAAGATTTTCTCCTGACAGGCATAAAAAATCCGGGCCAGCCGCGCAAAAGCGGGGCTGCTTACATCCGCCATATCGGGGCGGGCAAGACCATTCCATTCTCCCTGGGGGAAAAGCGTCAGGTCCGGGAGCAGCGCGGCGCAGAAATGCGGAAGCATGCCGGCATAGCCCTGACGGACGGGCTGCATTCCGAGCAGGCGCATCTGATACTGGTTTTCGCGCGCAAGCCTCACGCGGTCCGCGATAAAGCAAAAGTCCAGCGGGCCCCCGAAGCTTTCGATATTCTGCATCTGCTGCCAGGCGGTATGACAGGGGCTGACAAGCCAGTCCCGTATCTGTGCATCGCTGCAGCCAAGTTCTCTCAGGAAGAGAACCCAGACCGCTTCGATCCCGGTAAAATCCAGGACCAGGTTCACGCCGTTCAGGGCCAGCCAGTCCAGCTCGCGCTGCCATTCCGCGCGGTTCCAGAAGGGCATGGTGTAGGAGAGCGTACAGTAATTGTAGGCGTACCGGATTGCGTCGCAGGCTGTGCGCTCAACGGGCAGGGGCGGCAGCACGACCTGCCGGGGCATTGCGGTCTGGCTGTCCTGCTGGGAAATATGTACGTTACAGAAGGTTTTCAGATAATAATTCAGGCCCGCGGCCATTGCCACACCGGAGCTTCCTTCGATCAGAACGCGGCCGTTTTCGGAAAGGATTCTGAAGCGGTCTTTCCCGGAAACGGAAAGCTCACCGCGCAGGAAGAAGCGAAACCATGAACGGTAAGCTTCTCCGAGGAGTCTGGAGACCATGCGCCCGAGCTCTTCCTCGGTATCGGCAGGGGCGATTGGACGGCCGAATTCCGTCCCGGTCCAGTCCGGAAGCGCTGAAAGCGGGTCAGAAGCCTGCTCAGGCCGTGAGATAGCGCAATCGGCGTCCGGCAGGGGCGTGCCGATCGCGGAAATCATGAGACAGTCCGGAAAGCTTTCGGGAACGTCCGCGGGATAATCCGCAATCATCAGGCGGATCCGGCGGAAGGGCAGGGCGCTTCGCAGCGCGCAGTACAGGACGGGAGCAAAGCCCGGCCGCAAAACGGAATCCCTGTCTGCTTCAGGAAATTGCCTGGAAAGCGCCCCGGGGTCCGCGCAGGAAACCGTATCGGTTGCGGCCCTCATCCAGGAAATGCCGTCCGTGCTGCCATACAGCCGGACTTTCAGCGCATCTGTCGGAAGGGGATGATCCGCCGGAAGCGAGAGAAGGATGCCCTGAACACAAAAAGGCGCTTCCGGACTGAGATCCGCATATATGGGAAAGGCGCGCTGCGTACTGCGGGAAAGAAAAGCGCCGGGAAAATGCATGACGGTTGCAGGATTCATATCGGTCTCCTCCCTACGAAGGTTTGTGCTTTGATCAGACGGCCACGGATGACTATTTTGCAGCCACGCCTGACAAAAGCTCAGCCGTGGGCAAAATATGTCTCCCTCCAGGACGATTTTCGGGCGGCAACTCTGTTATAGAGTTGCCGCCCGTTCTCATTTCTCCGGCCAGACAAAGTGCGTGTCCCCGGCTTCGCCGCCGTCAATCAGCAGGTTCTGACCGGTCATAAAGCGGTTGGTGATTCCCACAAAATAAATCCACTCCGCAATCTCCTCCGGCGTGGCCCAGCGCTTTAAGGGCGTCAGCTCCATGATCCTGGCCCAGAGAACGGGATCGGAAATAACGCAGGCATTCAGCTCGGTAAGTACGCCCCCCGGGTCTATGCTGTTGCAGGTGGCCTGCGGTGCAAGCCGGTTCGCGACATTTTTGGTGTAGGCCAGAAGTCCGCCCTTGGAGGCCGCATACGCGGGAAATTCAGAACCGGTATGGGCGCTGGCGGAACCGACCATCACCACGGCCCGTATGCGCGGGTTTCCGAAGGCATAGCGTTCCGTTATGTTCATGGTTCCCTTCAGGTTGACCAGGATGTCGTCCGGACTGTCCTGAACGCCGGCGTTGTTGACCAGGACTTCGGGGAGAAGCCCTTCCGGAAACAGATCCGGCCTGGTGATGTCCACGGAAAAGTGCCTGTATGCGGGCGCCTGTATGGAGGGACCCTGTACATCAAAGCCCCACACGGTATGTCCTTCGGCGAGAAACTTCTCCGCGGCGGCTTTACCGATACCCGAGGAGGTTCCGGTGATGAGTATATCCATGATTCAGTATCCTTGTATTTTGGTTCCTGTTCAGAGCCCATGCGCAAATCTGAGGTGAATCATCGATTCCGCTGGCGGAAATCCATGATTCACCTCAGATTTGCATCTGGCGAGCACGCCACAACTCCAGAAATGGCTGCTTTTCGCCATTTCTGGAGTCTGGCTCTGAACAGTAACGTAATTTATTCCGGTGCCTGTGACCCTACGGGACTTTCGGTCGTCTGCGGGAGCTGCACCTCACGCAGCTTCAGCCCCGGCCGGATCAGACTGCGCTCTGAACCCTGCGGAGATATTTCTCCCCGACGTTGTCAGCTTTCCAGCGCTTTGTAACGCGGTAGCCGACAGGCCCCAGGACCACCTCGCAGAGCAGCTCCATCAGGGCACCGGTGAGAGAACAGGTGAAAACCTGCACCCAGGTCCATCCGAAAAATACATGGGAGACCACAATGGCAAAAACCATGTTGTCCACAAACTGGGCGATGCCGGTGGAAATATAGGAGCGCAGCGCGAAGGAGCGGAAATTATCCTTCTGCAGCTTTCCGGCAATGGTTACATTCAGAATCGCGTTGCAGACAGCGGAGGCCAGCATGGCCAGACTGCTGCCGAGCACCACGTACCAGCTGCCGCCGATGGTGGCATTCAGCGCGTCATTGACTTCCGGAAGCTCTGTGGCGTAATACTCCCCCCACATGCCCGGCGTCATGGACATGAGCTTGAAGAGAAGGCAGACGGCCAGGTTGACAACCAGCGCCATCACGGAGATCTCCACCGCGGCCTTGGCCCCGAAATGCTTGCAGATCATATCCATGCACAGGAAGGAAACCCAGCTCACGGTAAAACCGCAGTCCAGCGCAAGGTAAGGCAGGGAGATGAGCTCTTTGTTCGCCAGCAGGTTCATGACGATGACGCTCACGATAAAGAGGGAGATCACACCGCCCGGGACGTTTAACAGCAGCAGCTTGAAGTCTTTGAGTTCCTTTTTCAGCATTTTCTTTTTCTCCTTTGGTTTTAATGTTTTACAAGCAGGATATCGGACCCGAACTGCTTGATTCCGTTTGAGGAGCTGAAACGAAATAACCTGTGCACGTACAAATTATTTGCATGCAGTTCCTTAAGCCAAAACAAAAGGATTATACTGCAAAGAACTCAAAAGTGCAACGACTTATTATTATGCGTGCATCATCAAGCATTCAGCAGCCGCAGCGTGCGGATGCGCTCCGCGATTGCCGCGGCGGTTTTGGCGTGGGCCGGGTATCCCGGATGCTGGCGGGAACCGAACTCACCCGGAAGCGTATCCGCAAGGGGCATCAGCTCCGCCCGGGTATCGCCGCTGTCCGCAAGGTACCGCTCCATGGCGCGCACAAGCGTCGGCATCATGCGGCTGCCCACCATACCGTAGACCCATAAAATCTGCGCCTCGGGGTTTTTGGCCCGCAGAAGCTTCAGGAAATTCACCGCAGCATCCTCGACGTGTCCCAAATCTTCGGCATTGGGCGTTCCGTCCGGGTTTAAGCGCATGGGATCCAGAAACTCGTTGCCGTTGATCCACTGCCCGGCGAAGGTGAAGCTTCCGTCGTCGTTCGTTCCAAGATTTACAAGGATTACATCGGGCTGCCAGGCGGAAAAATCCCAGTCCGTTCCGGCACCGAGGGCTTCATTGCGGCTTCCGTGCGCCAGCCCGCAAACCTGGGTGTAATAGAGCGGCATGGCGCCGCCGGTCCAGCCCCTCCAGTCGCAGAAGATCCCGTAGCCGCTCTGGCTGAGGACATGGTATTCCGCATTCAGCTCCCTGGCGGTCATGAAGGTGTAGTTGTCCACGCAGTCAAAACAGCCGGAATTCCAGGTCATCTCGCCCACTGCGCCGCAGCCGCCCTCGCCGGAGGTGATGCTGTCCCCGATGAATTCAATTTTCATGTCGCGGGACGGGAGCTCCTCAAAGCTTCCGTCGGTCGAGATGCCGTGGATCTGCAGCAGGGTTTGGTCATCCTTCGGCATGGCGGGCGTATCACGCAGGATCAGGACGTGCCTGGTGACGGAGGGGTCCATCATCCTGAAAACACAGATTTCCTGCTTTCCCTTCTGCAGCATCAGCCGCTGCGTCCGGGCGCCGTCGATCAGGATATCCAGCCAGGGTTCGAAATTGCCGTAGTCCGCCTCTATAAGAACCCGGAGCTCTGAAGCTTTTACATTCAGCTCAATCCCCGATGCCGTCCAGAACAGGGTCAGGGGGCTGCGCACATCTGTTGTACGGCCGAGAACGCGCAGACAGGGGATATCCGCCGGACTAAAGGTTTTCCATTCACGCATATTGATTTCCTCCGCAGTAATGAAAAATGGTAACTGGCTCTGCACAGCTACACTTTATCACAAGGAAATTTGGGCGTCAATGCCCGGGGAGGGATAATGCGGCGGGTTTCGGCAGATGTGTTGTTTTCTCCATTGTGGCGGAGCCAAAAATCGAATATACTGTGGTAAACGCGCCTCGGTGACCTTTATCGGCGGTGCATTGCACTGCGGGGCATGCGGGTTTCCCTGAAAAAGGAGGATACCGTATATGAAACTTCTCTGGAGACTGAGCCGGGAGGCGGTACGCTACCGTAAGCTGTACATAGTGGCCATTCTCTCCACACTGGGTCTTACATTTGTGAACCTCGGGGCACCGAAGGTGCTCTCCGCCATGACGGGAATCGTGGAGCGGGGTGTGGACGCGGAGGGGATGAAGCGGATCGGCAGGCTGACGGCCATCCTTGTGGCGCTCTACCTGGTGCGGATTGCCTTCCGCTTCATGAGCAATTATCTGGCGCACAAGGCGGCCTGGTATCTGGTGGGGGACCTGCGCACCCGGACCTATGACAAGCTGGAGCACATGCACCTGGGATATTTTCACGACAAGCAGACGGGCGACCTGATGAGCCGCGTGGTAAACGATACCCGGGATTTTGAACTGCTTTACGCCCACATCATCCCGGAGAGCATTACCAATGCGGTCACGTTCGTCGGTGTCTTGGTTGTGCTGCTGTCCATCAACTGGAAGCTGGCCCTCATCACCTGCGCGCCGATCCCGCTGATTCTGTGTTCCGGCGTGATCTTTGCCAAAAAGGTGCGCCCCTATTTCAGAATTTCTCAGAAGATGATGGGCGAGCTCAACGGAAAGCTCCAGGACAACCTTTCGGGCATCCATGAGATCCAGTCCTTCGGCCGCGAGGAGTACGAGACCGGCAGGGTGGATGAAAAGAATTTCGCCCATATCCGTGCAATGCTCCAGGCGCTGAAGATCAGCGCGATTTTCCATCCCTCCGTAGAGTTTATCTCATCCCTGGGAACCATTCTGGTGGTCGCCTTCGGCGGCTTCCTGGCCTACAGGGAGGGGCTCAGTGTGGAGGACATCGTGGCTTTCCTGCTGTACCTGAACCTCTTTTACGCACCGGTGACCGGCCTGGCAAACCTGCTGGAGAATATGCAGCAGTCCATGGCCGGTGCGGAGCGTGTGCTCAATGTCCTGGATGCCCCCTGCGAGATTCAGGATAAGCCCGGCGCGAAGGAGCTTCGGGATGTGAAGGGCGATATCCGCTTTGACCATGTAAGCTTTTCATATCAGGACGGCGTGCCGGTGCTGACCGACGTTTCCTTCCACTGCGAGCCGGGCAGAACCATTGCGCTGGTGGGCCCGACCGGGGTGGGCAAAACCACGCTGACCCAGCTCATCTCGCGTTTTTATGAGCCGGGAGACGGGCGTATCCTGATTGACGGGCAGGATCTGAACGATGTGACCATTGAGAGCCTGAGAAAGAATATCTCACCGGTTCTGCAGGATACCTTCCTCTTCAACGGAACCATTTCGGAGAATATCGGCTACGCCAGGCCGGATGCCTCCATCGAGGAGATTATGGAGGCGGCAAAGGCGGCCAACATCCACGAGGATATCCTGGCAATGCCGGACGGCTACGATACCAGGGTGGGAGAGCGCGGCCTGCGTCTTTCCGGCGGACAGAAGCAGCGTGTGGCGATTGCCAGGGCAATTCTGCGCCGCTCACCCATCATCATTCTCGACGAGGCCACGGCCTCCGTGGACGTGGAAACCGAGCAGCAGATTCAGAAGGCGATCGCGGGCATTTCGGGAAAGCGGACCATCATCGCCATCGCCCACAGGCTCTCCACCATCCGCAATGCGGATACCATCCTTGTAATTGAGGAGGGCAGGGTGACCGAGCAGGGAACCCACGAAGAACTGGTGGCGCTGGGCGGAAGCTATGCCCGCATGAACCGGATCCAGATGAATGCGGCAGCGCAGGGCGGAGTGGCTTAGAAAGGTACCGTTACAGGCTTGAATGACGCCGGTATTGTTTGCAAAGCTTCCGGTTTGCCGGGAAACCCGCCGGGAGATGAGGCTGTCCGGTGTTTATTTCACAGGGAGGAAGACAGATATGTACAGCTTTGATTACCATGCACCGGAGTATCCCCTGGATGTGCGGGATATCCAGATCAGCGATCCTTTTATACTTGCAGACGAAGATACGGGCCTTTATTACATGTATTCCGCGTTTGTCCCCGGGGCAGATCCGGAGATACACCGGCAGAATGTCACCTTTGCCTATGTGAGCAGCGACCTGATTCACTGGAGCAGGGCGGTGCGGGTTTTTGACGGGGAGGAGATCGGATTCTGGGGCCTTCACGATTTCTGGGCGCCGGAATGCCACAAGTGGCGCGGAAGTTATTATCTGGTATCCTCATTCCGCGGGAAGGGGACGCTCAGGCGCTGCCAGTTCCTGAAGGCGGATTCTCCGCTGGGACCTTTCAGGCCCGTAGCCGAAGCGCCCGCGACGCCGGAGGGGTGGCATTGCCTGGACGGAACCCTCTACGAGGATCCGGACGGAAAGCCCTGGATGGTCTTCTGCCATGAATGGCTGCAGGTGGGAGACGGGCAGATCGCGGCGATCCCGATGACGGAGGATCTGGGAGCCGCGGCCGGGAAACCGATGGTGTTAATGCGCGCCTCGGATGCCCCCTGGGCCGCACCCTTCTACAGCAAAAAAGGAGAGCGCGGCGGCTGGGTTACCGACGGGCCCTTCCTGTACCGCATGAAGGACGGGTCACTTGCCATGCTGTGGTCCAATTTTACGCCGGACGGTTATGCCGTGGGTTACGCGAAAAGCGCCAGCGGGCAGATTTTCGGCCCGTGGATTCAGAATCCGGATCCGTTGTTCTTCCATGACGGCGGGCACGCGATGCTCTTCCACGATTTTAAAGGCCGTCTGCTGATGGCGCTCCACTGTCCGAATACGCCGCATACACAGAAGCGCCTGCTGGTGTTTGAGATGGAGGATAAAGACGGGAAGCTGAACATCATCAATGAGATCACCGGAAACTGGTATAACGGCGCAAAGGGCCCGGCAGACCGCTGGGTTTACAGGGAATCCTTCGCGGACAGCCGGGGGCTGGAGATTCTGCAGTAGTCCGGTTCTCAAAAGAAACCCACTGCACGGAAACGCCGGCCGCGGATATCACGATATCCGCGGCCGGCATTTTCCGTACGAACCCGGCAGGCGTAAAAGCCGCTCGCGAGCGTCCACATCTGCCGGGTGATAGACAAAAGCAGCCGGGTTATTCTGCCGTCAGCCTGATGCTGGCTTCACCGATTCCTTCACCGCTTACAGTCAGGGTGCAGGTACCGGCTTCATATCCGCTGCGAAGAACCGCGAGGGCGGCTCCGCGGTAGGAGGTAAAGCTGCCGGAGGTATAGTTTTCAGCCGTTTTCGGGTTCCCGGAGGCGAAAGCCGTAAGGGTGAGCGCTTCACCCTCCGCACAGGCCTTCAGGGCTATGGAAGCATCCGGAACCTGACAGCCCTGCGCATCCACCACAAGAACTTTTACATACAGGACGCTGTGACCGTCCGCGGGCACGGCGCCCCGCTCCTGCTGCAGGACAAGGGCTGCCGGCTTGCCGGTGGTGGAAAGCTCTCCGCGGGAGACTTCCTTCCCCTGCGCATAGCCTACTGCCTCAATGCGGCCCGGCTGATAGACGGTGTCGAACAGGAAGCTGTAAGGAATGCCTGAGACAGGTGCTTCGTCCGCTTTCTTTCTTCCGGCGGAAATTCCGTTTACAAACAGCTCCACCTCCTCGGCGGCGGAGAATACGGCCACCTGTACGGGTTTTCCTTCCTTTCCGGCCCAGTTCCAGCAGGGACGCACGTCCGGGAAGCCCCACTGGCTGATCACCTCTGCTTTTCCGTATACGTCCGGGTCATAGGAGAAGACTGCGGTCTTTCCGCTGCCCCATACGATGCTCCGGTATACGCCCTGCGGGAGAATGTTTCCGCAGATATCCGCGTCGGCGTCGTTGGCCGTGCGCCACGGGAAGTCCGAGGTATGGGAGGAAAGAGCCCAGCGTCCCTTCTTCAGGTCAGGGTCATCCGGCTCCAGATAGACGGCCTTTCCGATGCCTGCCTCTCCGATATAGTCGAAGGCTGTCCAGGTAAAGTCTCCGAGGACATAGGGCGTCGCCTCAATCATGGGCCAGTGCTTTCCGATTTCGATCGGATAGTTTTCGGAGCCCAGGATCACGCGCTCGGGGAAGCGCTCGTGGTCATATTCGTATTTGTTCTCCATGTAATTGTAGCCCACGATATCCAGTCCGTTGGTGAAGGCCTCCGTATAATCCTCCCAGGAGGTATCCTGCTTGCCGCCGATATCCGCGTTCTGCACATTTTCCTGGAAGGAAGCGATCATCTTCTGACGGGACTCCTCCATCAGCTTATCGTCCAGGCCGTTCCAGAAGGAACAGATGGCGTTGGATACGGGGCGGGAGGGATCCAGGGCCTTTACGGCTTCGGCGAGACGGGTGGCCAGGGTATAGCCGTTGCCGAGGCCGCCGCGCTCGGTAATCTCGTTGCCCGTGGACCAGATAATACAGGACGGATGATTGCGGTCCCTGCGCACGAAGGCGGTCAGGTCCTTCTGCCAGTCGGTCTCGAAATACTGGTTGTAATCGCCGGGCTGCTTGCCCATGGACCAGGCGTCGAAGGCTTCGTCGAACACATACATGCCCAGACGGTCGCAGGCCTCCATAAAGACGGCGGAGGGCGGGTTGTGGGTGGTGCGCACGGCGTTGAAGCCGATGGATTTCAGGATGGAGAGCTTCCGGTATTCCGCGTCGTAGAGGGATACCGCGCCGAGCGGGCCGTTATCGTGGTGCAGGCAGCCGCCCTTGAGCTTTACGGTCTTTCCGTTGATCTGCAGGCCATGTACCACATCCGCACGGATCTCACGGATGCCGAAGAGCACGGAATCGGCGTCGGAGGTGATTTCCTTTTCCGTGGCCTGGATAAAGTGGGTACGGAACTCTCCCGCCACGCTTACCTCCGCGCGGACCCTGTAGAGGTTTGGATGCTCTGCGTCCCAGAGAAGCGGGTTTTCCACCGTCAGGGTCAGGTAAGCGGTATCGGTGGTGTGTGGATTGATCTGGACGCGGGTATGGCGGGTTATGACAGGTTCTTCCTGCCCGTCCGGAATCAGGGATACCGCTACGTCCGCAATGCGGTTTTTGCAGCAGGCATTGACGATATCCACCTGCGCCTTCAGGTAGGCGCGCACCGCGCGGCCGTCACTGCCGTATTCCAGGCGCTCCGTCCAGGCGAAGATCCCGTCATTCGCTATGTGGAGCTTCGGCGTGTGGACAAGCTCCAGGGAGCGGAAGATACCGGCTCCGGAGTACCAGCGCGAGTTGGGCTGCATGCTGGGATTCACGGTGATGCGGATGCTGTTCTCCTCGCCGAACGCGAGATAAGGCGTGATATCCACGGAAAACGGAGCGTAGCCGTAGTGCTGCAGCACCGCCTTGCAGCCGTTGATCTCTACCGTGGCGTTCATCATGACGCCGTCCATGCGCAGGAATACCAGTTCATTTGCCCATTCGGCGGGGATCAGGACATTTTTGGCATAGTGCGCCACGCCTGCAGTGTAATAGCCGGAGGCGGGCCCCGCGGGAGCCTCCGCGAAGGTATCGCTTTCAATCATATAGTCGTGGGGCAGGTTAACGGTTTTTGCCGAAGGCGTCCCGCCCGGCAGAAAAGGACTGTGCTGCCCGTGGTCAAAAAGCCATTCCCGGTCCAGATTCTGGTTTCTCATAGTTTGCCTCCTTCTAAAAGAAGTATTGTACCTTGACCTAATGGCGGCGGATGACTATTTTGCAGCCACTGCCATTTATGCAAGTGTACCATAAAGAGGCATTTGTGTCATGATCTTTTTCCGATCGGAAATAGTACATTTCCGCCACAAAGGAAACTTGTTATGAACCATAAAATGTGATACACTGTATTTCGGATTGTGCCTCCGGCGTTACCGGATCCGGGACGGGGAAGCAGTGAATAGAGTTTGGAAAGGAGACATGATTTGGATATCAGAATCATGAATCTGCTTTGGAATTTTTTTGGCTACAGCGCAGCGGGCTGGTGTCTGGAAGTGGTATTCAGTGCAGTCCGCCGCAGGAAATTCGTCAATAAGGGATTCCTTTTCGGGCCGATGTGCCCAATTTACGGCATCAGCGCGGTGGTGATATCCCTCCTGTTCCACGATCTCTCCTCCCATCCGGTGTTCCTTTTCCTGGCCTGCATGATTGCGGCAACCTTTATCGAGCTGATCGGAGGACACCTGCTTAACGCCATATTCCATCAGAAATGGTGGGATTACTCGGACCGGCGCTTCAATATGGACGGCTTCATCTGCCTGGAGTTCTCGATTTTCTGGGGAGCCTTCGGCACGCTGATCGTCATGCTGATCAACCCGCTGTTCGCAAGGCTGACCTCCCTGGTGCCGGATGTGCTTTCCATCATTCTTCTGCTCGTCCTTTCCGGCTTCTTTCTCTGCGACCTGGCGGGGACGCTGGCGGTACTGCTGAAGCTGCGCAGAAGCAGCAGGCTTGATTACTTCAACCAGGGACTTGTGAACCTGTCCAAAGGCCTCAGGAAAAGAATCAGGGACCTTGTAGAGCATCATATCAACCGCGCCTATCCTCAGGTGGATACCAGGAAGCCTGTGGAAAAGAAGGAGAAAAAACCGGTATTTGCGGAGGGAAACAGCTTTTATAAGCTTGTGCTGCTCTTTGTGATCATGGCCTTTGCCGGTGCTCTCATAGAAACGGTGTTCATATGGATCAAGTACGGGTATTACGCCAACCGTTCCAGCCTGCTTTACGGCCAGTTCAGCCTGGTCTGGGGGCTGGCCGTGGTAATCATGAATGTCTGTCTTTACCGCTACCGGAAGCGGAGTATTTTTTTCCTTTTTATCATGGGTACGGTGCTTGGCGGAACCTATGAGTACGCCTGCAGCGTAATCACCGAGCTGCTTTTCGGCACAATTTTCTGGGATTACAGCAAAATCCCGCTCAACCTGGGCGGCCGCATCAACCTGCTGTACTGTCTTGTGTGGGGGGGCGTAGCCGTGCTCTGGCTGAAGGTGTGCTATCCGCCGCTCTCAAGCCTGATTGAACATCTTCCGCAGCGCTTCGGCGTTGCCGTCTGCCGTTTTATGATTGCTTTTATGCTTTGCGATATCCTGGTGTCCTCCGCGGCGCTCGGGCGCTATCATATGCGCAGCAGGGGGGAGGAGCCCCGCAACGCGGTGGAGAGCCGTCTGGATGAAATGTACTCGGATGAGTACATGGCCAATCGCTATCCCTTCGCAAAGATTGTACGCTGAATGACAGATATATGATATCTGTTCAGATCCGGAGAGAGACTCAGACTCCGGCCGCTTTTCCTTTTCACGGGAAAAACACTTCAATTGTGCGGCATCGTTTGACAGGTTACATCGGAATCACATGGAATTCCGGGAAAGGACAGAAAAAAGGGATGAACAGTTTCAGAAAGACGGCTGCCTTCGCGGCAGGTGTTCTGGGCATTTTCAGTTTTGCGGCGGGCTTTGACGCAGCTGCTGTCCGGGCTGACGAAGGACAGACCTTAAACGCTGCGGCGGACGGAATGGCACAGACACTGCCGGAAGCTTACTCTTCGGAGGGATCCGGGGGCTCGGATCTGCAGTATATTTTCGTGCACGGCCTGTCCGGCTGGGGAAGCTACGACGATCAGTATAAATGGCTGCCCTACTGGGGAATGCTCGGGGGCGAGCTGACAGGGTATCTTACAGAGCAGGGATTTCCGGCTTATGCGGCATCCGTGGCTCCTGAGGGAAGCGCCTGGGACCGGGCCTGCGAGCTCTACGCGCAGCTAGCCGGGACCGTGGTGGATTACGGGAAGGAGCACAGCGAGCGCTGCGGACACGAGCGCTATGGCAGGGATTTTTCTTCCGAACCGCTGATCCCGGACTGGGATGAGGGCGGAAAGCTTGTGCTGATCGGCCATTCCTTCGGCGGCGTGACCGTGCGCCTGTTTGCCGGGCTTCTCGCGGACGGGTCAGCTGAGGAACAGGCGGCAACGGACCCGGAGGAGCTTTCGGACTTTTTCAGGGGCGGTGCGGGAGACCGGATTCACGCGCTTGTGACTCTGGCGGCCCCCACAAACGGCACCACTGCCTATGACATGAATTTCGATCCTTCCTTTGCCCCGGATTCCGCGGAGGCTTCCAAAAGCGATGAGCGCGCCGGAAAAATCTTTTCCTCACGCGGCTCCCGCGAGGAGGATGATGAGACGGAAAACGGCAGCGGGAAAGGCGGCAGGGTGGATTACGATGTCGCCGCCTATGATATGTTCATAGACAATGCCCTGGCGCTGAATGAGCGGATCTCCACCCTTCCCGGAACCTATTATTTTGCGGTGCCCTGCAGCGCGACCGAAGAAAACGCGGACGGGAACCAGGTCCCCATCCGCTCCATGATGGAGTCCAGGTTCCGGGAAACTTCCACGCGCATGGGAAGCTACAGCGGCGTAACTGCCGGCGGCTTTGTGATTGATGATTCCTGGAAGGAGAACGACGGGCTGGTAAATACGGTCTCGGCAATGGCGCCCATCGGAGCGGTATCGGAAGACTATGAACCGGGCATGGAGCCGGTTCCCGGAATCTGGTATGTAATGCCGGTCCATAAGGGAGATCACATGTCCCTGCTGGGCGGCATGATGAAGATGAACAACGTGCGGCCCTTCTATCTGGAGCTGTTGGAGATGATCGACGGCCTTCCGCGCAGCGCCGGGAAAGACTGAGGGATGCTTCTTTAAGACGGCGCCGGGTATGGCAGTCCTGCCTTATGCGGAAGCCGGGAGCAGGCTGCAGCCCGGGGAAAGGCAGTTTTCTGCCATTTCATGAGCCGTCTCTGAGTTACGATAACCTGAACGGCAGTTTTTTTAGGGAGATGGATATGGAAAGATTATACGGAAATCCTGCGGAAGCCTTTTCGGGAGAGCTGAAACCCTGGCGCCCCTGTGCGCCGGCTTCGGACCGGGAAGCCTGGGAGGGCCTGGATGCCGAAATACGGGAATTCCTGGTGCGCGAGGGCGAGAAATACCTGGATTATACCTTCCCGCAGATGCTTGCCACGGATTTCATGGATTTTAAGAGAACCGGGAACCGGGTGCGCTATGAGGAGAAATTCTTCACGAGAAGAAGGGCTTTCAATGCCCTGGTGCTTGCGGAATGCGCGGAAAACAAAGGCCGTTTCATGGACGGCATCATCAACGGAATCTATTCCATCTGCCTGGAGCCGGCCTGGCAGCTGCCGGCGCACAATTCCTATATCCGGGACACCCCGCAGCTCATCCTTCCGGATGTGGATCATCCCGTCATCGAGCTGTTCTCCTGCGAGACGGCCGCGATTCTGGCTACGGCTTACGCGCTGTTAGCGGAAAAGCTGGATGCGGTCAGCCCGTTTCTCTGCAGCCTGATCAGAAGCTCCGTGGAGCACAGGGTCATCACGCCGTACCTGACCCGTCATTTCTGGTGGATGGGAAAGGGCGATGAGCCCATGAACAACTGGACGGTGTGGTGTACGCAGAACGTGCTTCTGGCGGCTTTCCTGCTGCCCCACGACGATGCGGTCCGCAGGGAAATCATCCGGAAAGCGGCGGACAGCTGCGATTTCTTCCTGAAGGACTACGGGGATGACGGCTGCTGCAGCGAAGGCGCCCAGTATTACCGCCATGCCGGCCTGTGTCTGTATCTGGCGACGGAGGCGCTGGACGCCGTTACCGGAGGCGCCTTTGACGCGCTCTGGCGCAATGAAAAAATCCGAAACATCGCCCTGTACATTGCCAACATGCATGTGGAGGATAAATATTATATAAATTTCGCCGACTGCTCGCCGGTAGCCGGGCGCTGCGGCGTGCGGGAATACTTCTTCGGAAAACACTGCGGCCTTCCGGAGCTGACGGCCTTTGCCGCACAGGATTACGCCCGCGGCGAAACGATGCTGCGGACGGAGGAGAACAACCTGTTTTACCGCGTGATGGAGGTATTCGGCCGCCGGGAGGTGTTAGCTGCCGCGTCGGACGCGCCGCTGCCCAAGAAAAACATCTATTATCCCAGCGTGGGCATTTTTATCCTGCGGAGTCCCGATGTCACGATTGCCGTCAAGAGCGGAAACAACGCGGACAGCCACAACCATAACGACACCGGCAGCATCACCATGTATAAAAAGGGACGGCCTTTCCTGGCGGATATCGGCGTGGAGAGCTACACGCAGAAAACCTTCTCGCCGCAGCGCTATGAGATCTGGACCATGCAGTCCCGGTATCACAACCTGCCCGACATCAACGGGGTTATGCAGATGGACGGGGCGGAGTACGGGGCAAAGGTGCTGGATTATAAGCTTGAGAGCGAGGGCGGCTTCTTCCTGCAGGATATCGCCGGAGCCTACCCGGAGGAGGCAGGTGTGAAGTCTTACCTCAGGCGGGTGGATTTTTCCGGAAGCCGGGTCACCCTCACGGATTCCTGGGAGCGCGGCGCAGATGTGGTGCAGAACTTTATCACCTACGAAAAGCCGGAGCCTGCGCAGGACAGCCCGGACGGGCTTTCCGGCGGGGAGGACAGGCTGGTCCTGCGGATCGGGGAGCTTGGAACACTGACGGCCTCGTGTGAAGGAGGGAAAAGCGGTTTTACATACCGCATTGAAGAGCTTCCGATTACGGATCCCCGCCTGCAGACCTGCTGGAAGCACAGCATGTACCGGATTCAGATCCATTATGGCAGGGATGTTGATAAGGCCAGGGTGGAGCTTGGATAAAAGGTTCGTTCGGTTCTGGATCTGCGGATACCGTGAGCAGGCTGTGGAGGGGGCCTTCTACGGGCTGCACCCTGCCCTGGATCCGCGGATACCGTGAGCAGACAGTACAGTTATCCCCCGGGGAGGCTTCCGCCTCCCCGTATTTTATGATAGAATAAAGAAACATCGATTGAAACCGCTTCAGCGCTGAGGAGACATATTTTGCCCACGGCTGCGTTCTTTGCAGGCGTGGCTGCAAAATTGTCATCCGTAGCCATTAGAACAAAGTAAATCATTTCGTTTGGGGAGGAGACATATTTTGCCCACGGCTGCGTTTTTTGCAGGCGTGGCTGCAAAATAGTCATCCGTGGATATTAGGCCAAAGTACAAAACTTCGTTTAGGAGGTATACCCATGC
Organism: uncultured Clostridia bacterium; assembly: GCA_946624325.1. Taxonomy (GTDB): domain Bacteria; phylum Bacillota; class Clostridia; order Lachnospirales; family Lachnospiraceae; genus Anthropogastromicrobium. The sequence goes on along the minus strand of CAMOSC010000001.1, from coordinate 7 downwards.
ATATGGC